>CAYLNK010000001.1:0-72414 GCA_964384675.1 uncultured Holophagales bacterium
AGGCCCCCCGGATCGAAGGCCCCCCGGATCGAAGGCCCCCCGGATCGAAGGCCCCGGCGGATCGAAGGCCCCGGCGGATCGAAGGCGAACCGGGCTTCGAGATTCTTGTCTGGACAGGAAGGCGTGGGCGGGCGATGGTCCCCCTCTGTGCCGTCCAACCGCCGCGCGCTGACCTTCATCTTCATCACGGTGTTCCTCGACCTCCTCGGCGGGGGCCTGCTGGTGCCGGTGATCCCGTACCTGGTGCGCCCGTACCGGACCGACGCGATGACGGTCGCGCTCCTGGCGGTTTCCTTCTCGGCGGCGCAGTTCCTGGCCGGTCCGGCGCTCGGCGCGCTCTCCGATCGGATCGGCCGGCGGCCTGTGCTCGTCCTCTCGGTCCTCGGCTCGGCGTGCGGCTACTTCCTCTTCGGATTCGCGACGGCGCTCTGGATGCTCTTCGCCGCGCGCCTCCTGGACGGCGTCACCGGCGGGAACCTCTCGACGGCGCAGGCGTACATCGCCGACGTCACGCCGCCGTCGGAGCGGGGCCGGGCCTTCGGCCTGATCGGGGCCGCGTTCGGGCTGGGCTTCGTCTTCGGCCCCGCGATCGGTGGCGTGTTGTCGCACGTCAGCCTCCAGGCTCCGGCGTTCGCCGCCGGTGGGCTGTCTCTCGTCACGGCCGCGTTCGGCGCGTTCGTCCTGCCGGAGTCGCTCCCGCCCGAGCGCCGCCGGAAGGGGATCCGCTGGCGGGACCTCGACCCGATCCGACAGATCGGCGGGGCGCTGTCGCGGCCGGGGCTGAGGGGCCTCCTCGTGGCGGTCTTCGCGCTGAACTTCGCGTTCAGCGGCCTGCAGACGAACTTCGCGCTCTTCACCCTCACCAGGTTCGGGCTCGGACCGAGCCAGAACGCGGTGTTCTTCACCGTAATCGGGCTCCTCGCGGTCGTGATGCAGGGCGGGGTGGTCGGGCGGGTGCTGAAAAGGGCGCCGGAGAGGTCGGTCGCGATGGTCGGCCTCGGGATCATGTCGTGCGGCTTCCTCTCCCTCGCACTCGTGCCGCGCGCGTGGATGATCTTCGCCTGCATCGTCCTGATCTCGGTCGGGAGCGGACTCTCGAACCCGACGCTGACCGGGATGATCAGCAAGCGGGTCTCCCACGACGAGCAAGGGAGCATCCTCGGCGCGACGCAGTCGATCGGCGGAATCACCAGGATCGCGGGGCCCGCGTGGGCCGGACTGGTGTTCGACGCCTTCGGCACCGGCGCCCCGTATGCCACGGGGGCGGTCTGGATCCTCGCCGCGCTCGGCGCGGTGCGCGCGTCGGGCGGGCCTGGAGCGCCCGCGACGGACGCGTCCCCCCCGCCGGCCGGGCCCGTCTAGATCGCGGCGAGTCGACCCGCGTTTACGCGGGCGCTCATCCGGTGGACTGCGGCGTAAATCGCTTCCCTGCAATGGCTTATTGACAAACGCGGGGTCCGGAAGGAAAGATGGACGCGTGGAGGCCAACGTGACCACGACCGTCGAACCTTCCGCCCCTTCGTCCGTCGAGGGGATCGAGATCCTGGGCCCTCCGCTGCCCGGGGCCGACGCCATCCTCACCCCGGATGCCCTCCGCTTCGTCGCCCACCTCGTCCGGCTCTTCGGCGCGCGCCGCGCCGCGCTCCTGGCGCGGCGGCGGGAGGTGCAGGAGAGGATCGACGCGGGAGAGCTGCCCGACTTCCTCCCCGAGACGCGCGCCGTTCGCGAGGCGGACTGGAAGGTCGCGCCTATCCCCGCCGACCTCCTCGACCGCCGCGTGGAGATCACCGGTCCGACCGATCGCAAGATGATCATCAACGCGCTCAACTCGGGCGCCAGCGTCTTCATGGCGGACTTCGAGGACTCGCTCTCGCCGACCTGGGAGAACGTCGTCGTGGGCCAGCTGAACCTGCGGGATGCCGTCAGGGGCACGATCGAGCTGACCACGCCGGAGAAGCAGTACCGTCTGAACGAGAAGACGGCGGTCCTGATGGTGCGTCCGCGCGGGTGGCATCTCCTGGAGAAGCACGTCCGCGTCGACGGCCAGCCGGTGCCCGGCGGCCTCTTCGACTTCGGCCTCTTCCTTTTTCACAACGCCCGGGCCCTGATGGACCGGGGGACGGGTCCCTACTTCTACCTGCCGAAGATGGAGAGCCACCTCGAGGCGCGTCTGTGGAACGACGTCTTCGTCGAGGCGCAGAACCGGCTCGGCATCCCCGCCGGGACGATCCGGGCGACCGTCCTGATCGAGACGCTCCTGGCGGCGTTCGAGATGGACGAGATCCTGTACGAGCTGCGGGACCACTCGGCCGGGCTCAACTGCGGGCGCTGGGACTACATCTTCTCGTTCATCAAGAAGCTGAGCGCGCACGCCCGGTTCGTGCTTCCGGACCGGGGTCTCGTCACGATGGACAAGGCGTTCCTCCGGGCGTACTCGCTTCTCCTGATCAAGACGTGTCACCGGCGCGGTATCCACGCGATGGGCGGCATGGCGGCCTTCATCCCCGTGAAGGGCGACGAGGAGAAGAACCGGGCGGCGTTCGAGAAGGTGACCGCCGACAAGCGTCGCGAGGTGACCTCGGGGCACGACGGCACCTGGGTGGCGCATCCGGGCCTGGTGGCGCTCGCCAGGCAGGTCTTCGACGAGGGGATGCCGGCGCCGAACCAGATCGACGTCACCCGCGACGACGTGAGCGTCGGAGCGAAGGACCTCCTCGCGGTCCCCGAGGGTGAGATCACGGAGAAGGGTCTTCGCCACAACGTGAACGTCGGGATCCTCTACCTCGAGGCGTGGCTCCGCGGCTCCGGCTGCGTCCCGCTCTACGACCTGATGGAGGACGCGGCGACCGCCGAGATCTCCCGCTCGCAGGTGTGGCAGTGGGTCCACCACGGCGCGCGCCTCGCGAACGGCAGGCTCGTCACGGCGGAGCTGTACCGCCGGGTGCTGGACGAGGAGCTCGCCGCCATCCGGGAGCGCGTGGGCGGTGCGGCCTGGCAGGCCGGCGCCTTCGAGAAGGCCGCCCGGCTCTTCGACGACATGGTGAACGCCCGGGAGTTCCCCGAGTTCCTGACCCTGCGCGCCTACGACGCCCTCGACGGCTGAGGGGCTGAGGGTCGGGCGGGAGGGGGCGGGGCGCCGCTCCGGCCCCGGGCGCTCCGGGCGATAGAATCTCGTGAGGTCGGTCCGCCGCGCCTCACTACACGGAAATCGCCCCTTTGCGGAGGAGGTTCTCATGCGTGGTCCCGCCCGAAACACCGTACTCGCCCTCGTCGCATCCGCCGGTCTCGCCGGGATGGCGGCCGCCGAGGTCGTGATCGACAAGGTCCCCCTCGGTGTCGACGACCCGATCGAGATCACCGTCGGGAGCGACGGCGCTCTCTGGTTCACCACCCAGTGGGGGAACACGATCAGCCGCTGCACGGTGCGCGGCACCGTGACCCGCCAGCAGGCCTCGGCGTCGACGTCCGGGCCGTGGGGCATCGCGGCCACCGCCGACGGGAGCATCTGGTTCACCGAGTTCTTCGACGGCGTCGTCGGCAGGCGCGCGCCGAACGGGAAGATCACCGAGTTCAAGCTCCCTCGCGAGGGCACACGGCCCACCGTGATCACCGCGGGACCGGACGGCAACGTCTGGTTCGTCGAGCTCGAGGGGAACGCCATCGGCCGCATCACGCCGGACGGCGTCATCACCGAGTTCCCCCTCCCGGTGAAGAAGTCGGCGCCCCGCGCGATCGTGACGGGACCCGACGGCGCGCTCTGGTTCTGCGGCGGCGAGGATCGGATCGGCCGCATCACGGTCACCGGCGAGATCACCGAGTACCGGCTGCCGGTCGCCTTCAGCAACCCGTACCGGATCACCGTCGGACCGGACCAGGCGCTCTGGTTCACCGAGCTGCGCGGGAACAAGATCGGACGGATCACGACGACCGGCCAGATCAGCGAGTACACCATCCCCACTCCGGAGAGCGGACCCCGCGGGATCACGGTCGGCTCGGACGGAGCGCTCTGGTTCACCGAAGGGAACAAGCAGAAGGTCGGGCGGATCACGACGTCCGGACAGATCACCGAGTTCGACATCCCGAAGCTCCCGGACGAGCAGATCCCGCCGGACGTCCCGTTCACCCCGTCCGAGGGTGGTAACCTGCAGGGCATCGTGAGCGGTCCAGACGGGAACCTGTGGGTGACCGACAACATGAACAACAAGCTCGTGCGGATCCAGGTCGCCTCCAAGCCGTCCCCGCGCGCCGGCAGCGTTCATCGCCCGGTCATCCGGGGCGCGCGAGCCGACTAGGCGAGCGGTTCGAAAGGCTCCCCGGGGCGCTCCGAGCCCCGGGGAACGTCGAGGGGTGGGGTCCATGGGCTGGGCGTCGCGATCGAGTCTCCGTTTCGTGATGGCGCTCGCGGCCCTCGCCGCACTCGCTCCTCTCCGGACCGCGCGGGCGGCGCCGCCCCCGCCCGACGTCCCGTGCCCGGCGGACGGCACCCTGACGCTCCGGGGCCGGTACCAGCTGACGTTCACCTACCGGAACCAGTACGTCACGCCGGCCCAGGAAGGCTGTGGCCACGCCGTGCCGATCACGGGCCAGACCGGCTACTTCTGGTTCCTCGACCCGACCCAGGCCTCCCTCGTCGTGAAGGCCTTCAGCCCGTCGGAGACGCCCAACGGGAAGACGTGGCTGTCGTACGCGTCGCTCGAGTCCATCGAATACTGGCTGGCCGTGCGGGATACGCTCGGCGGGGGCGTGACGTCGTACTACAGCGCGCCCGGAGTCCAGTCGGTGAAGTTCGATTCGGACGTCTTCGGCGGCACGGCTCCACCGCCCGACGCCCCTGTGTCGGAGCCGCTCGCCGCCGGCACGACCCCGGTCGAGCCCTTGGCCCCCGACGCGGGGCCGTGCGTCGCGTCGGAGACGACCCTCTGCCTGAAGGGCGGGCGATACAGGCTCACGACGCGCGTCAGGAACCAGTACGTGACGCCGGTCGTCGAGACGGTCGGCAAGGCCGTCAAGCTCAGCGACGGCTCGGGCTTCTTCAAGCTGATCGACTTCCAGCCCGACAACGTCGGCGTCGTGGTCAAGGCGTTCCTCCCGACCGAGACGCCGAACCAGAAGGCGTGGCTGACGTTCGGGAGCCTGGAGACCGTGGAGTTCTGGGTCGCGATCGAGGACCTCACGACCGGCCTCCGGAAAGAGCTGCGGAGCTTGCCCGGCGTCCAGACCGTGGCGTTCTCGTCCGACGTCTTCGCCTCGGACGGTTGCCCGGTCCTGTCTCTCCTGCCGTCGCGCTCGGACTACGAGGCGACCTCGAACGAGCCGTTCGGGCCGCTCACGTTCGAGGCGTCCGGCGGGACAGCTCCCTACACCTACTCCCGCTCGGACGGTCTCCTCCCGGCCGGCGTCACCCTGTCGTCGCTCGGAGTCCTGCAGGGGACGCCGACGATGACCGGTACGTTCTTCTTCACGGTCCGCGCGGTCGACGCGACGGGCTGCTCGATCGAACGGGGCTACTCGCTCGTCGTCGCCGGCGCGGGCTGCTCGCTCGAGGTCCTGCCCGCGATCACCGACCTCGCGGGAGTCGTCGGCACTCCGATCCCGACGACCGTCTTCACGGGCGTGAAAGGGACGCCGCCGTACCAGGTCGCCTCGACGCTCCTCTCCAGCCCGCTCGCCGGCGTCACGCTGTCGTCGGACCGCATCTCGGGTACGCCGCAGGCGCCGGGCACGCTCCGGTTCCGGATCGACGTCACCGACGCGGCGGGATGCGCCGCGTCCCTCACCGCGACCCTCACGGTGACCCAGCCGGCCTGTCCGACTATCGCGGTGACGGGGCCGCCCCCCGCGCTGCCGGTCGGCACGGTCGGCTCACCCTACGCGCAGGGGTCCCCGTTCACCGCCACCGGCGCGACGGGCCCGTACACCTACGCGGTCGCGAGCGGGACTCTCCCGGCCGGGCTGAGCGTGGACGGCGATCTCCTGAAGGGGACGCCGACCCAGTCGGGCGCGTTCCCCTTCTCGCTCGTGGCGACCGACGTCCCGACCGGCTGCGCGAGCTCGCCGAAGGGCTACAGCCTGCAGGTGAACGCCTGCGTGCCGATCGGAATCGGCCCGGCGACGCTCCCGGGTGGCGTGATCGGAACGCCGTACCAGCAGGCGCTCTCACCCGTGGGTCCGACGTACTCGTCGTCCGACCTTCCGGGCTGGCTCTCCCTGAGCGCGGCCGGCGTGCTCTCCGGAACGCCCCCGGCCGCCGGGAGCTACCCGTTCACCGTGACCGCGAACCAGTCGGGCTGCCTGGGGACGAAGGGCTACACGATCACGGTGACGCAGCCCTCCGCGGACCTCACGATCCTCGCCGTGACCCAGAGCCCGGACGTCATGCCCTCCAGCTCGGGCGGTACCCTCTCCGTGCAGGTGCAGAACCAGAGCGGCAGCGCGACCCAGGGCAACGTCGACGTCACGCTGGCGTTGAACGTGGTCCAGGCCGCCGCGAAGCTCGGCTACAAGGACCTCCAGACGGCGGGCTGGGAGACCGTCTTTCCGACGACCCAGGGCTCGACGACCATCGTGGTGCGCCGGACGGCGCCGCTCGCGGGAGGCGCCACCGCCACGGTGGTGATCGGCGTCGGCGTCTTCGGGGGCAGCCAGATCGGTGGGCCCTTCCCGAACAACACCGCGCTGGTGTCCTACGGGGCCGACCCCGTCGCGGGGAACAACCAGCAGACGTTCAACATCGAGATGGACCCGAATTGAGGAGGGTCACGCCCCGGGGTGCCGCCCTCTTCATGCTCCTCGCCGGAGGCCCGGCGCTGGGGCAGTACGAGCTCGCGGGCCTCTCCCAGACGCAGGCCAACCTGACGAACCCGGGCGCGAAGTCGCTGGCGCTCGGCGGCGCCTTCGTCGCGCTCGCCGACGACGGCACGGCCGCGTTCGTGAACCCGGCCGGCATCGCGGATACCACGGCGTGGCAGGCCGGCGTGGCGGTCAAGTCCTTCCGGTTCCAGCCGGACCTCACGCCCGGGCTCTTCGAGGGGGCGGCGGGGCAGTTCGCGGCCCTGCCGACCACCTCGGTCACCGTCTCGAGCCGGGTGACGGACGTCGACTTCGCGTCGGTGAGCGGTCCGCTCATCCCGAACAAGCTGGCCGTCGCCCTCTATCGCTCCGTCAACTTCAGGTACCGGTTCACGCTCGACCAGGACCTCCTGCTGTTCGACTTCAGGATCGCCGGCACCAACCCGGTCAGCCGCGTCTCCACGTCGGAGGCGGGCGCCGTCGACCTCACCAACGAGCTGTACGGCCTGAGCCTCGGCACGAAGCTCGACCTCGATTCGCTCTCCCTGGGAACGCTCGGGCTCGGGGCCGGGATCACCGTGTCGAAGCTGAGCCTGGACCTGTCCGGGCCGGGTCCCGGCTACCGTGTGACGTTCCGGAGCTTCGGGGGGGGAGCGCCGGCCACGGCGACGGTCGTGTCCGAGGTCGACGACAGCTGGAAAGCCGGCCTCACGCTCGGGCTGGTCTGGCGGCTGCTCGAGGAGCCGCGGCTGTCGATCGGGGCCTCCTACCGGAGGAACCCGTCGCACGAGGTGGCGTACACCGCGCGCTCCTTCGGGCTCGAGTTCCGGTGCACCGACGGACGGCCGGACGCCTTCGGGTACATCGGGTGCGGGTCGATCAAGACTCCGGACGACGCCTCGTTCGGCGTCGTCCTGGGCCTCCGGCACCTCTTCGTCGCGGCCGAGGTGCAGCGCGTCCTCTACTCGCAGCTCGGTGACGGCTGGACGCACCTCTTCCGCTACAACGACTTCGCGGGGCGCTTCGCCGTGCCGCGAGCCGAGTACTCCGACGCGACGGTCCTCAGGGTGGGCGTCGAGTACGGGATCGAGCTGGGGCGCTCGACGCTCTACCTGCGCGCCGGCGCCTTCCGGGAGTCGGCCCACGGCGCCCGGATCCGGCTGAAGAAGGACGACGCCCTGCCGCCGGGCGTCCCCGACGACGGCTCGGACGCCCAGTTCCAGGGGTTCCAGGTGGATCAGGCGCTCGCCGGCGTCTACAACGGCGGAAGCGCCCAGAACCACGTCACCGGAGGTCTCGGCGTCTCCGTGGGGCGCGGTCTCTCGCTCGACGTCGCCATCGACCACAGCCGGCAGCTCCAGAGCCTGTCGGCCTCGCTCTTCTATCGGTTCTGACCGGGCTATCATCGGGGAGGCCCCGACGGCGGGTCGCGAGGGACGTGATGGAGCTACAGGAAGTCGAGATGACCGAGGCGCAAGAGCGCCTCTTCGCCCAGGGGATGATCGCCGTGGCGCGTTGCGACGGCGCGATCGATCCGCGGGAGGCCGAGCTGATCTCCGAGCTCTCGGCGGGCGACCTCGAGTCGCTTCCCGATCCGGAGCCGGCGGCCCTGTCGGCGAATCTCACCGGCGACGCCGCGCGGCTCTTCCTCAGGAGCTGCTACCTGGTGGCGCTCGTCGATCAGAGCCTCTCGGACGCGGAGAAGGGCCTGATCGACGGCTACGCGGCGGCGCTCTCCGTCCCCACCGAGGAGGTGGAGGGGATCCACCAGTCCGTGAAGGAGTTCCTGATCGCGCCCCTGACGCGCCTCGCCAACGTCGAGGTCGCCGCCGAGGTGGCGCGGAAGATGGAGTGACGCCGGCGAGACCGGACGGCGGCGGATGAAGAGGGCCGGGTCCGTACCCGGCCCCCCGGCTCTCACTCCCCGGGCTGCGTCATCCTCGCGGGGACTATCCAGCGGTCGAAGTCCTCGCTCGAGAGGTGCCCGAGCGCCAGGGCCGCCTCCTTCAACGTGGTTCCTTCCTTGTGCGCCTTCTTCGCGATTGCGGCCGCCTTGTCGTAGCCGATGTGCGGGTTCAGCGCGGTGACGAGCATGAGGGACCGGGCGACCAGCTCGGCGATGCGAACCTCGTCGGCCTCGATCCCCTCGGCGCAGTGGAGCCGGAAGCTGCGGCAGCCGTCGGCGAGGAGCCGCACCGACTCCAGGAAGTTGTGGATCATCACCGGCTTGTAGACGGAGAGCTCGAAGTTCCCCTGGCTCGCGGCGAACGCGATGGCCGCGTCGTTGCCGTATACCTGCACCGCCACCATCGTGAGCGCCTCGGACTGGGTGGGGTTGACCTTGCCCGGCATGATCGAGCTGCCCGGCTCGTTCTCCGGGATCCGGATCTCGCCGAGGCCGCTGCGCGGGCCCGACGCGAGCCAGCGCACGTCGTTGGCGATCTTCATGAGCGAGCCGGCGAGCGTCCGCAGCGCTCCCGACGCGAACGCGAGGCCGTCGTGGGCGGCGAGCGCCTCGAACTTGCTCGGCGCGCTCACGAACGGGTATCCGGTCATCTCGCCGATCCGGCGCGCCATCCGTTCGGCGTACTCCGGGTGCGCGTTCAGGCCGGTGCCGACCGCCGTTCCGCCGATCGCGAGCTCGTACAGGTGGGGCAGCCCCTGCTCGACGTGGGCGATCCCGTGATCCAGCTGCGACACCCAGCCGGAGATCTCCTGCCCCAGGGTGAGCGGAACGGCGTCCATCAGGTGGGTGCGGCCGATCTTGACGACGTCGGCGAGCGCCTTCGCCTTGGCGTCGAGCGTGTCGCGCAGGGCCCTCACCTCGGGGAGGAGCCTCTCGTGCACCTCGCAGACCGCGGCGATGTGCATCGCCGTCGGGAACGTGTCGTTGGACGACTGCGAGCGGTTGACGTCGTCGTTCGGGTGGACCGGCTTCTTGCTGCCGAGGACGCCGCCGGCCATCTCGATGGCGCGATTGCTGATGACCTCGTTGACGTTCATGTTGGTCTGCGTGCCGCTGCCCGTCTGGAAGACGACGAGGGGGAAGTGGGCGTCGAGCTTCCCGTCGATCACCTCGCGCGAGGCCGCCTCGATCAGCTTCGCCTTCTCGAGGTCGAGCAGGCCCAGGTCACGGTTCACGCTGGCCGCGGCGTACTTGAGCACGCCGAACGCCTTGATCATGGGGCGTCCGAAATGGATCTCGCCGATCTCGAAGTTCTGGAGCGAACGCTGCGTCTGCGCGCCCCAGTAGCGGTCCGACCGGACCGCGATCTCGCCCATGGTGTCCTTCTCGATTCGCGTCTCGCTCATGGCGGGATCTTACTGCCGGCCCCTCCGCGCTCCCGCTTCCGCGCGCGGTGTTTCGAATCGTTACAGCTCGCGTGTCGGGCGACCCTGGACCCGTGGCTGTAACAAGCACGTCTTCAGTCGTTTAAGCGCTGCCGAGGAGCCGGGTATCACCCTTGCTGAGACTGGATCCATGGCGCAGATCACCCTGCAGGTCCCGGACGGCCTCCTCGACGGTCAGTTCCGCACGCCAGAGGAGCTCGGGCGCGAGATCCGGCTGGCGGCTGCCCTCCACTGGTACGAATCGGGCCGTGTCTCGGAGGAGAGCGCCGCCGCGCTCGCCGCGCTGCCGCGTCCCGAGTTCCGCAAGGCCGTCACCGGGGACGTCGCCACCGGCTTCCTCGTGGACCTGGACGGGTGACCCGGGCCTAGGCCGGAGCCTCGACTGCGGCCGACGGCGGCCGCAGCTCGCGGGTCTCCTCGTGGTACTCGTCGTCGACGTTCACCGACCAGAGGTCGTGTGCCTCACCGTACAGGTTCCTCACCGCGTACATCGCCGTGACCATCGCGTGGTCCTGGTTGTTGTAGCGGTGCATGCCGTTGCGGCCGATCAGCTGGAGGTTCGGGAGCCTCGACCCCACGAACGCCTTCACGACGTCCACCGCATCACGGTACCCGGGGTCGTACATCGGGTACGTCTTCTTCATCCGAACGACGGCGCCGTCGATCCGGTTCGCGCCTGCCGGCACGAGGCCCGTCTGGGCGATCTCCCGCGCGGCGAGGTCGATGAGGTCGGCGTCGCTCCGGTTCCAGATCGGGTCGGTCTCGAAGCAGAAGTACTCGAGGCCCAGGCACGTGACGCCGGGGCGGGGGAGCAGGCCGGGGGACCAGTTGTTGAAGTTCTGGATCCGGCCCACGGACAGCTCGGGGCTGTGGATGTAGACCCAGTTGTCGGGGAAGAAGCCGTCCCCCTCGAACATGACCGCCACGAGGATGAAGTCGCGATACCGGAGGCGCTTCGCGGCCGCGACCACGTCGGCGGGCGGCGCCGGCGAGAGCGAGGCGACGAGCTCCGAGATCGGCATCGACGACAGGTAGGCGTCGCCCTCGTGGCGCTGGCTGCCCGCGGCGCCCGACGTGCCCGGTGTCTCGATCCCGGTGACGCCCCGGCCCGGGGCCCAGTGGATCCTCGAGACCGGTCGGCGGAAGAGGACCCGGCTCCCCGCGGTCTCGAGGTTCCGGTGCACGGTCTCCCACATCTGGCCCGGGCCCAGGCGCGGGTAGTCGAACCTGTCGATGAGGGTCTTGACCGTCGGGTCCTTCTTCACCGCGTGCCAGACGGCCTTGACCAGCGAGAGCCCGCGGATCCGCTGGGCCGCCCACTCCGCCTGGATCTCCTTGCAGGAGACACCCCACACCTTCTCGGTGTACGTCTTGAAGAAGATCGAGAAGAGCCGCTTGCCGAAGCGGTTCGAGACCCAGGTCTCGAGGTCCTCCTCCGGCTTCGTCGGCGCGAGGCGCGCCCGCAGGTAGCTGGCGAGGATCAGCACGCTCTCGGCAGGACCCAGGCCGAGGAAGGCCTCGACCGGCTTCAGCGGGTAGGAGAAGAACTTCTTGCGGTACAGGATCCGGGACAGCCGCGGCACCCGCAGGAAGTCGTGCGCGAGGACCTCGTGCCAGAAGGCCGTCACCTCCGGCACCTTCGAGAAGAAGCGGTGCCCGCCGATGTCGAACCGGTACCCCTGGTGCTGGACGGTGCGGGCGATCCCGCCGACGACCTCATCCTGCTCGAGCAGAGTCGAGGTGCCGCCGTGGCGTTCGTTCTCCCAGGCGGCGGTGAGGCCGGCGGGGCCGGCGCCGACGATCACCAGGTGCTTGGGGTCCAGGG
This sequence comes from uncultured Holophagales bacterium, assembly GCA_964384675.1. GTDB lineage: Bacteria > Acidobacteriota > Thermoanaerobaculia > UBA5066 > UBA5066 > CAYLNK01. The sequence continues at coordinate 11,966 of CAYLNK010000001.1, forward strand.
CCGGGTTTCGGGGACGGTTCAGGGGCACTCCTCGCGCGGCGGATGATAGGGGAGAGACGCCCCGAATGCCCGTCAGTCGATCGGGGCCATCTCCACGTAGCTCCCATCGCCCGTGCCCTGGCCTGGCGCGGCGCCGTCGTTGATGACGCCGTAGGCGCCGAAGTCGCCCGCGGGGCTCGCCGTGATCCGTACGTACCCCTGGGTCACGCCGTAGCCCGAGAGGATGCCGTCGATCTGGGCCCAACCATATCCGCCGCCCGGCAGGGTGACCGATTCCCTCCCCACGGAAACGCCGCGGGCGCCGTCGAAGACCTCGACGTCGAAGGTGCGTGGCGCGAAGCTCAGGCTGTAGAGCCCGAGGTTGGAGCGAACGGAGCCGTCGTGCCGGAGGCCCATGACCAGGGCCGAGCGAATCGCGGGGGCCTGTGGGCCGTAGCTCACGCCGTAGCGGCCGCGGCCGTCCTCCGAGGGCGTGGTCACACGGGCCATGAAGGCGCCGCCGCTGAAGGCGTGGATCGGGTCCCCGTCCGTGATACCGCCGTTCAGGACGCCCGCGTTCGTCGTTCCTCGGGCGGGGAGAGGGACTCCCTTGGACCGGAGATAGTCGAGGAGGGACGGGAACCTGGCCTGTCGGACCTCGATCGGCTCGGTGTACGTCAGGAGGGAGGTCGGCGCCGGCAGCGACGGGTAGTAGTCCAACACCAGGAAGAGCCCGGGCGAGGTGACCCTCGAGTCCGCGACGACCACTTCCGTCTCGTAGCTCGGCGTCTCCACCACCACCGGAAGGGGCGCGGCCGTATCGCCCCTCACGTAGGAGCCGTCCCCGGTGACGTTGTCGTTGATCACGGCGTAAGCCAGGAAGGGATCCGTTCCCGCGACCCTCGTCACGCGCGCGAGGCCTTCGCCGAGACCGCTCCCCGCGAGCACGGAGTCGAGCTGGCGCCACTGCCCCGGCGCGAGCTCGATCGCCGGGAGCACCTTCGGTTCGCCCGCCGGTGGGTACAGCGTGACCTGCAACGTGATCGGAGCGTCGAGTCCCGCGTGCACGACCGCGAGATTCGATCGGTCCTGGTCGTTCTCCCGAAGCCCGAGGAGCGCCGGGCCGAGCGCGCCGTAGGGCTCCGCGCGACTCACGTTCACCGCCGGGTAGGCGAGGCCGGCCCGACCGCGGCCGGACGGTGTCGTGGTCCTCGCGAGCGCACCTGCCGCCGTGGGCGACGACAGGCCCGAGAAGAGGAGCCGCAAGGTTCCCCCCTGGCCCGGGCCCTCGGGAATCGAGAGCCCCTTCCCGCGCAGGTAGGCGATCGCGTCGGTGAGGACCAGCTGGCGTCCCGAGCCGAGGCTCTCCTCGATCGTGCCGCTCCCCGTCGCGCCGAGCACCGTCGCGGCCGTGTACGTCATCACGACCCGGATCGGCGTCGTGCCGGCGTTCGTCAAGGTCAGCTCGGTCGTGAATCGCGTCCCGTTCCTCCCCGTGACGTCGAGGACGATGGGGACGATCCTCTCGACGCCGATCCCGGCGGCGTCCGTGATCTGGTAGATCCTCCCGCCGTTCCCGTCCGCGACGTACAGCTCGCCGGCCTCGTCCTCGCCGAACGTGGTGATGCCGTAGGTGGTCTTGATCAGCGCTCTCGACTCCCACTGCCCTTGCCTCCGCCTCAGGCCCCAGATCCGGCCGCTGCAGTAGTCGCCGTACAGGTAGACGCCGTACAGGCGCGGGTAGAGGGAGCCCCGGTAGACGAAGCCCCCGGTCACGGAGCAGCCGTCCGAGTGGCTGTACTCCACCACGGGCGGCGTGAGCCCCGCAGACGGGCATCCGCTCGACGGGTTGTAGCAGTGGGTTCCCTCCCGGAGCCGCCAGCCGTAGTTCTCGCCGCCGCCGCTAGCGGCGGGTTGGACGTCGATCTCCTCCCACGCCCCCTGGCCCACGTCTGCGATGAAGAGGTTCCCGGTCAGTCGGTCGAACGAGAAGCGCCACGGGTTGCGGAGGCCGTACGCCCAGATCTCGGGGCGCGACGAGGCCGCGTGCGCGAACGGGTTCGACGGCGGGATGGCATAGCCCTGCGCCGGGCTCACGTCGATCCGCAGGATCTTCCCCAGGAGGGTCGTCAGGTCCTGGGCCCGGTTCTGCGGGTCGCCGCCCGAGCCTCCGTCCCCTGTCCCGATGTACAGGTATCCGTCGTCGGGGCCGAAGGCGAGCTGGCCCCCGTTGTGGTTCGAGTACGGCTGGGGAATCGTCAGGAGGATCTCCTCGCTGCCGGCGTCCGCCGCGTCTCCCGCCGCCCGGTAGCGGGCGATGACGGTGTCGCCGTTCCTGTCGGTGTAGTCCGCGTAGACCCGCTTGGAGGAGTCGATCGCGATCGACAGGAGCCCGCGTTCGCCGCAGCAGCTCACCTTCGAGGAGAGGTCGAGGTACGGGGTGGGAAGGAGCTGGCCGTCCTTCATCACCCGCACCTGCCCGGTTTGCTGCACGACGAAGAGCCGCCCGCTGCCGTCCCGCGCGCTGGTGACGTGAGTCGGGGCGTTCAGGCCCGACGGCACCTGGCGGAACGCCAGCTCGGGCCACTCGTCCGCGAGGGCGGGGAGGGTGGCGAGCAGGAGGATCGCGGTCGGGAGCGCGCGCATGAGGCTTCTCTCCGGGAAGTGTTCCGGGATAACGGTACGCTCCCGCCATGACGAAGACGCACGACGTCGTGGTCGTCGGCGGCGGGCTCGTCGGCCTCGCCACCGCGCGGGCCCTCCTCGAGGCGAGGCCCGGCCTCTCGCTGACGGTCCTCGAGGCCGAGGGGGGCGTCGCGCCCCACCAGTCCGGCCACAACAGCGGCGTCCTCCACTCCGGCCTCTACTACGTCCCCGGCTCGGCCAAGGCGCGGCTCTGCCTGGACGGGCGCGAGCGGATGGTCCGCTACTGCGCGGAGCGGGGGATCGCCCACGCGATCAGCGGCAAGCTCGTCGTGGCGACGCGGAGCGACGAGCTGTCGCGCCTCGACACGCTGGCCGAGCGTGCCGCGGCCAACGGGCTGGCGGGCGTGGCCCGCCTCGGCCCCGAGGGGATCCGCGAGCACGAGCCGCACGCCACGGGCCTCGCGGCGCTCTTCGTGCCCCAGGCCGGCGTCGTCGACTACACGGGCGCGGCTCGAGCGATGGCCCGCGAGATCGAACCCGCGGGCGGGACGGTACACACGGGCGCGCGGCTCCTCGGCCTCACGCGGGCGGAGGGCCACCTGGTCCTCGAGACGGAGGCGGGGGAGATCCACGCGCGATTCCTGGTCGCCTGCGCGGGCCTGGAGGCCGACCGGGTCGCCCGCCTCGCCGGCCTCGAGCCCGAGGTCTCGATCGTGCCGTTCCGCGGCGACTACGTGGAGCTGGTGCCGGAGCGGCGCGAGCTGGTGCGCGCGCTCGTCTACCCCGTGCCCGACCCGCGCTTCCCGTTCCTGGGCGTGCACTTCACCCGGCGCGTCGACGGCCGGGTGGAGGTGGGGCCGAACGCCGTCGTGGCGTTCTCGCGCTCGACGTACTCCCGCGTCGCCCTGTCGCTCGACGACGCTCGCGAGACCCTCGCGTTCCCCGGCTTCTGGCGCTTCGTGGGACGGCACCTCGGCACCGCCGTCTCCGAGCTCCGGCGCGGCTTCTCCCCGGCCGAATTCGCCGCGGCGGCGCGGGAGCTGATCCCGGACCTCGGCGACGACGACCTGGTGCCGTCCGGCTGCGGGATCCGGGCCCAGGCGATGCGCGAGGACGGCGCTCTCGTCGACGACTTCGCGTTCGCCGAGGGGGAGTCGATGCTGCACGTCCTGAACGCGCCGTCCCCCGCCGCCACCGCGTGCCTGTCGATCGGCGAGGAGGTCGCCCGGTGGGTCGCCGCCCGGCTCACCTGATAATCCGCCGCCGGATGAGAGAGAAGAGGAAGGGTATGGGTATGAAGCGTATCGTCGTTCTCGGCTCGGGCCTGGTCGGCTCCCTGATGGCGAAGGACCTCGCCGCGGACGAACGGTTCGAGGTCGTCGCGGTCGACCGGAGCGAGGAGGCGCTGGGGCGCCTGGAGGCGGCGCGCCTCCCGCGGCTCTCGACGCGGCTGGCGGACCTGGCGTCGCCGATCGAGATCACCAAGATCATCGCCGGCGCCGACGTCGTCGTCGGCGCCGTCCCGGGCTTCCTGGGGCACCGGATGCTCCGCACCGTGATCGAGGCCAAGAAGCCGGTGGCCGACATCTCGTTCGCTCCCGAGGACCCGTTCGCGCTGGAGGCGCTGGCGGTGCAGCACGGCGTTCCGGTCGTCGTGGACTGCGGAGTCTCACCCGGCCTCTCGAACCTGGCCGCGGGACGCGCGGCGGCCCTCATCGAGGACCTCGACCGCGTCCAGATCCTGGTGGGCGGCCTGCCGTTTCGCCGGGTCTGGCCGTACGAGTACCGGATCGTCTTCTCGGCGACCGACGTGATCGAGGAATACACCCGCCCCGCGCGCGTTATCACCGACGGCGTGATGGTGACCAGGCCGGCCCTCTCCGAGGTCGAGACGTTCGACTTCCCGGTCGTCGGGACGCTCGAGGGCTTCCTGTCGGACGGCCTGCGGACCGTGCTGACGACCGTCCGCGCGCGGAACCTCGAGGAGAAGACGCTGCGGTACCCGGGGCACGCGGACCGGATGCGGATGCTGCGCGAGACCGGCTTCTTCGGCGAGGAGCCGGTGGACGTGCGCGGGCTGCCCGTCGTCCCGCGCGCCCTCACCGAGAAGCTCCTCTTCTCGGCCTGGAAGCTCCCGCAGGGGGAGGAGGAGTTCACGGTGCTGCGCGTCGTGTGCGAGGGCCGGGCCGACGGCGTGAGGGTGCGCCGCACCTACGAGCTCTTCGACCGGACCGACGCCGCCACCGGCACCTCGATGGCGCGCACCACCGGCTACCCGTGCACCATCGCCACCCGGCTCCTCGCCGACGGCGCGATCGTGAAGCCGGGGATCCACCCGCCCGAGCTGATCGGCCGCAACCCGATCCTGTACGTGGCGATGACGGAGGGGCTGGCCGCCAAGGGTGTGACGTTCACCGAACGGGCCGAGGAGATCGTCTGAAGGACGAGAAGCTCGGGAAGGACGGCAAGCCGAAGCCGCCGAAAGTGCAGCGGCTGAAGGCGATCCTGCCGGACGTCTGGGCGCTGGTGAAGCCGCGCCGTGGGCTCCTCGCGGCGGGGCTCGTCCTGATGGCGATCAACCGCGTCTCGGGGCTGGTGCTCCCGGCCTCCACGAAGTTCCTGATCGACGATGTCATCGGGAAGCGCCGCACGGACCTCCTGGTGCCGATCCTCCTGGGCGTCGTCGCCGCGACGATCCTCCAGGGCGTCTCCTCGTTCACGCTCACCCAGATCCTCTCGAAGGCGGCCCAGCGCCTGATCACCGAGCTGCGCCAGAAGGTGCAGGCGCACCTGGGGCGCCTCCCGGTCGCGTACTACGACGAGAACAAGAGCGGCAACCTCGTCTCGCGCGTCATGAACGACGTCGAGGGAATCCGGAACCTGATCGGGACCGGACTCGTCGAGTTCCTCGGCGGCCTCCTCACCGCCGCCCTCGCGCTCGGCGTGCTGGTGAAGATCAGCCCGCCGCTCACGGCCCTGGCGTTCGGCGTCCTCGTGCTCTTCGGCGGCGTCGTCGCCAAGGCGTTCGCGTCGATCCGCCCGATCTTCGCCGAGCGCTGGAAGATCCAGGCCGAGGTCGTGGGACGCCTCACCGAATCGATCGGCGGGGTGCGCGTCGTGAAGGGGTATCACGCGGAGGCGCGCGAGGAGAGCGTCTTCGCGAGCGGCGTGAAACGCCTCCTCGACAATGTCCTGAAGACCCTGACCGCGACCTCGGTGATGGGCCTCTCCTCGACGGTGCTCCTCGGCGTCGTCGGCGCCGCGGTGATGTTCCTCGGGGCGCGCCAGATCCTGGCGGGAAGCCTCACCCTGGGCGGTTTCTTCACCTACACGCTCTTCCTCGGTTTCCTGATCGCCCCGATCTTCCAGATCGTCTCGATCGGGACGCAGCTGACCGAGGCGTTCGTCGGCCTGGAGCGGACGCGCGAGATCCTGTCGGAGCGCCCCGAGGACGCCGACCCGCGCCGCACCGTGTCGCTCCCGCGCGTCGAGGGAGCGATCACGTTCGAGGACGTCTCGTTCTCCTACGAGGCCGGGAAGGAGGTCCTGCACGGCGTCTCCTTCCGGGCCGAGCCCGGCACGGTCACGGCTCTGGTCGGGCCGTCGGGCTCCGGCAAGTCGACCATCATCAGCCTGGTCGCGGCCTTCCACGACCCGAAGGGGGGCCGCATCACGGTGGACGGCGTCGACCTCGGGACGGTGAAGCTCGACTCGTACCGCTCGGCGCTGGGCGTCGTCCTGCAGGAGACGTTCCTCTTCGACGGCACGATCCGCGAGAACGTGGCGTTCGCGCGTCCCGAGGCCACCGAGGAGCAGGTCCTCGAGGCGTGCCGGATCGCGCGCGTCGACGAGTTCGCCGAGGGCTTCGAGAAGAAGTACGACACGATCGTCGGCGAGCGAGGCGTGAAGCTCTCGGGCGGGCAGCGGCAGCGCGTCTCGATCGCCCGGGCGATCCTGGCGAGCCCGCGAATCCTCATCCTGGACGAGGCCACCTCCAGCCTGGACTCGGAGTCCGAGGCGCTCATCCAGGCCGGCCTCTCGTACCTGATGAAGGGACGCACCACGTTCGTCATCGCGCACCGCCTCTCGACGATCCGTCGAGCCGACCAGATCCTCGTCGTGGAGAAGGGGCTGATCGCCGAGCGCGGGACCCACCCCGAGCTGTACGCGGCGGCCGGCCGCTACCGGGAGATGTACGACCGCCAGTACGAGGTGGAGTCGAACCTCTTCCTCGCGCCGGGCGAGGGGGATGCCGTCCCGGAGCCGGAAGCCGACGAGAAGAAGGCGGCCGAGCCGGTGATCAGCGCGGCCGCCATGCTGGGGCGCTGAAGGGGCGACGGGAAGGGACCGTCCAGGCCGCTCGGGGTCGCGCCCGATCCTCCCCACGCGGCGCGGCCAGATCGTTTGACCTCAAATGAAATGGGCGCTAGCCTCTTCGGCGATGGAGGCGACCCACGGGGAGAGCGCCCGCCGGAATGAGCCGTCGCGGATCGGCGCCGCGTGACGTCCCGCGCGCTCCCCCCGCTCCGGATCCTGCTGCTGAGCGTGCACGGTCTGGTTCGGGGCCGTGAGCCGGAGCTGGGCCGCGACGCCGACACGGGCGGGCAGATCACCTACGTGCTCGAGCTCTCCCGGGCGCTGGGTCGACACCCGCGTGTGGCGCACGTCGACCTCGTCACCCGGCTGATCGAGGACGAGCGTCTCTCGGCCGACTACGCGCGGCCGTTCGAGGAGCTCGGGCCCCGCGCCCGCCTGGTCCGGCTCCCGTTCGGTCCCCGGCGCTACCTCCGGAAGGAGGTGCTCTGGCCGCACCTCGGGCAGCTCGTCGACCGATGCCTCGACTTCCTGCGCGAGCAGCCGACGCTGCCCGACGTCATCCACACCCACTACGCCGATGCCGGATGGGTGGGGAAGGAGCTGTCGCACCTCCTGGGGGTGCCTCTGGTCCACACCGGGCATTCGCTCGGACGCTGCAAGAAGAAACGGATGCTCGATGCCGGCCGGGCGGACGGAGCCCTGGAGAGGCAGTTCAGCTTCAGGCGCCGGTTCGCGGCGGAGGAGGAGGCCCTCGAGCAGGCCTCACTGGTCGTCGCCTCGACCCAGGACGAGGTGAGCCAGCAGTACGCGCTCTACGAGGCGTTCCAGCCGCGGCGTTGCACCGTCATCCCTCCCGGCGTCGACACGTCCCGCTTCCGCCCGCCCCAGGGTCGCGGCTCTCGGGGTCTGCCGTGGATCGACCGGTTCCTGTCCGAGCCCGACAAGCCGCTCCTCGTCGCGGTCGCTCGCCCCGCGCCGAAGAAGAACCTGTCGACCCTCGTCGCGGCGTACGGAGAGGACCCCGAGCTCCAGGCGATGGCGAACCTGGCCGTCGTGGCGGGGACCCGGGACGACCTGACGCAGGCGGAGGAGCCGGCTCGCGGCGTGCTCCTCGAGCTCCTTCTCCTGATGGACGGGTACGACCTGTACGGCCACCTGGCGCTGCCGAAGCGACATGGGATGCGGGACGTTCCCGAGCTGTACCGGCTGGCGGCCGAAAGGGGTGGGATCCTCGTGAACCCCGCCCTCACGGAGCCTTTCGGGCTGACGCTCCTGGAGGCGGCGGCGAGCGGCTTGCCCGTCGTCGCGACGCGGGAGGGCGGACCGCGGGAGATCGTCGCGAACTGCCGGAACGGGCTTCTGGTCGACCCCCTGGACCGGGAGGGCCTGCAGGCCGCGCTCAAGGACGCGCTCTCCGACGAAGTGCGCTGGCGCCGCTGGGCCCGGAACGGGTTGAAGGGGGTGCAGCGAACGTATACCTGGGACGGCCACGTCGAGAGCTATCTGAAGGCCTCCGATCGCGTGCTCCTGCGGGAGAGGAAGAGGGCTCGCCGGCGCGCCCACGCCGGAATCGGCCGCGCGGCCGCGGCGTGCCTCGTCGGAGCGGACCTCGTCCTCCTCACGGACATCGACGAGACCCTCCTCGGCGACGAGAAGGGTCTGGAGACCCTTCTCGACTGGCGGAGACGGGAGCAGGCCCGGGTGGTGTTCGGGGTCGCGACCGGCCGCACGCTCCGGCGTGCCCTCGCGATCCTCGAGGAGTGGAAGGTGCCGGCGCCCGACCTCCTGATCACGTCCGTCGGAACCGAGATCCACTACGGACCCGACCTCGTTCCCGACGACAGCTGGACCAGGCACATCCGCCACCTCTGGCGACGGGACGCCATCGCGGGCGCGCTCGCGGGGACGGCGGGCCTCGAGCCGCAGGCCGACGAGAACCAGGGGGAGCTCAAGCTCAGCTACAACGTGGACGCGGCGCGCATGCCCTCCGTGGAGCGCCTGTACACGAGGCTGCGCGAGCGCGATCTCCTGGCTCGCCTCGTCTATTCGCAGGGCAAGTACCTGGACGTGATCCCGCTCCGGGCCGGCAAGGGACAGGCGCTCCGGTACCTGGCGTACCGGGAGAGCCTTTCTCCGCGCCAGTTCGTCGTCGCCGGGGACTCCGGAAACGACGCCGACATGCTCCTCGGTGACACCCGGGCGGTCGTGGTGGGCAACTACAAGGCGGAGCTCGAGCCCCTCCGCGGAAGCGAGCAGGTCTACTTCGCGTCGCAGCGGTACGCGCGCGGGATCCTGGAGGGACTGTCGTTCTACGGGGTCCTGGGATCGCCCGTGGAAGGTTGGGTGGCTCCGTGATCGAGCCGCTGAGACGTTTCGCCGCCGAGCACCGCGACGCGTTCACCCAGCTCCTGGAAGGGCTCTTCGAGCCGGGCCGGCCGGTCCTCCTGCGGTCGGATCTCCTGCGGGCCTTCAGGACCGTCGAGCACGAGTACGCCCGCTGCGCCCTGGGCGGGACGGCGCTCCACGGTCTCGTGACGCGGGGGCAGGAGGTTCTCCTCAAGAGTCCCTGGGCGCTCTTCGCGCTGCGCGAGGCCGTCGGCCGCTGGCACTACGTCCGCGTGCACCGGGAGAACCTCGTCCCGGAGCCGATCACCGCGACCGAGTTCCTCCGTTTCAAGGAGCACCTGGTCCTGTCGCCGGACGACGAGGCCTTCGAGCCGCTCGAGCTCGACTTCGCCCCGTTCGAGCGCGGCTTCCCGAAGCTGACCGAGGCGCGCTCGATCGGTCAGGGAGTCGCCTTCCTGAATCGGAAGCTGTCGAGCGACCTCTTCACCGACGGCGGTGAGGGACGGGAGAGGCTCCACGACTTCCTCGGCCTTCACGCGATAGACGGGCAGAGCCTGCTCCTGCTCGGGCCGTTCCCCTCCGTGTCGGAGCTGCAGGAAGCGCTCCGGGCCGCCCGGGAGGTGCTGGAGGGGCTCGATCCCGTGCTGCCGTGGGCCGAGGTGGCGGACCGGCTGGCCGGCCGCGGCTTCGCCCCGGGCTGGGGAGACACGGCGGGGCGGGCCGCCGAGACGATGGCGTTGCTCGTGGACCTCCTCGAAGCGCCGTCGCCCGACGCGCTGGAGCGATTCCTGGCCCGGATCCCGATGATCTCCCGTCTCCTCGTGCTGTCGCCGCACGGCTTCTTCGGCCAGGACGACGTGCTGGGACTGCCCGACACGGGCGGCCAGGTGGTCTACGTCCTCGACCAGGTGCGCGCGCTCGAGCGGGAGATGCGCGAGCGGCTCGCCCGCCAGGGCGTGGCCGTGGAGCCCCAGATCGTCATCGTGACGCGCCTGATCCCGGAGTCTCGCGGCACGACCTGCCACGAGCCGCTCGAGCGGGTCGCGGGCTGCCTGAGCACGCGGATCCTGCGGGTCCCGTTCAGGAGGAGGAGCGGCGAGGTGGTCCGCCATTGGATCTCCCGCTTCGAAGTGTGGCCGTACCTGGAGCGCTTCGCGCGGGAGGTGGAGAACGAGGTGATCGCCGAGCTCGGAGGTCGGCCCGACCTGGTGGTCGGGAACTACTCCGACGGCAACCTCGTGGCGACGCTCATCGCCCAGCGCCTCGGGGTCACGCTGTGCACCATCGCGCACGCGCTCGAGAAGACCAAGTACCTGCTCTCCGCCCTCCACTGGAAGGAGATGGAGCCGCAGTACCACTTCTCCTGCCAGTACACGGCCGACCTCGTCGCCATGAACGCCTCGGACTTCATCATCGCCAGCACCTACCAGGAGATCGCCGGTACCGCCGACGCGGTGGGTCAGTACGAGAGCTACCAGACGTTCACGATGCCCGGGCTGTATCGTGTCCGGGACGGCATCGACGTCTTCGACCCGAAGTTCAACGTCGTCTCGCCCGGCGCGGACGCCGACGTCTACTTCTCGTTCCGCGAGGCCGACCGGCGTCTGCGCGGGCTGACGTCCCGCATCGAGGAGCTGGTCCTCGGGCACGACGCTTCCGGCGACTGCCGGGGCGCGCTCGACGCGCCGGGCAAGCCGATCGTCTTCACCATGGCCCGGCTCGACCGGATCAAGAACCTCACCGGTCTCGTCGACTGGTACGGCGCCTCGCCGAGGCTCCGCTCTCTCGCCAACCTGCTGGTCGTCGGGGGGAGCATCTCCCCGGACGCCAGCGGGGATCGGGAGGAACGTGAGCAGTGCGAGCGGATGCACGAGCTCTTCGAGCGCCACGGTCTCGACGGGCAGGTGCGCTGGGTCGGGAAGCGGCTCCCGAAGCTGCTGGCCGGGGAGCTGTACCGGTGGATCGCGGACCGGCGGGGCGTCTTCGCTCAGCCCGCGCACTTCGAGGCCTTCGGCCTGACCGTGATCGAGGCGATGGCGTCGGGGCTGCCCATGTTCGCGACGTGCTACGGCGGGCCGTCCGAGATCGTCCAGCAAGGCCGGTCCGGCTTCCTCCTCGACCCGGACCGGGGTGCGGAGGCCGCCGACCAGATCGCCGCCTTCCTGGAGGACTGCGCCGCCGACCCGGCGAAGTGGGACCTCCTGTCCGCCGGCGCCCGGGCGCGGGTCGAGGAGCGGTACACGTGGAAGCGGTACGCCGAGCGGATGATGACCCTCTCTCGCATCTACGGGTTCTGGAAGTTCGTGAGCCGCCTCGAACGGCAGGAGACGGTCCGGTACCTCGAGATGTTCCACCGGCTGCAGCTGCGACCCCTCGCGGCGGCCGTCCTCGAGTCGTGAGGAAGCCGGCGCGGGCCCTGGGGCGGGGCGAGGTCGAGGTGGACGATCACTGACGAGCCTCGAGCCGCGGCAGTAGCCACGGGTGCCGCGGCGGCCGTGGCTCGCCTGGGGAATCGCCTGGCGCCCTTCGTGGTCCGCCTCCGGAAGGAGGCGCGCCGCTTCCCGGCGGTACCGCTCGTCCTGATCGGGGCGGGCTGCGGGCTCGTCGCGGTGCTCTTCCACCACGCGCTCCAGCTGGGGCGAGCTCTCCTCATCGACGCCGCGCTGGCGTCCCCGCGCCCGCTCGTGAGAGCCGCGCTGGTCCTGCTGCTCCCCACGGCGATGGCGGGGCTCCTGGCCCTGGCGGTCCGGCGGCTCTCGCCCGGCGCCGGCGGCGGCCTGGCTCTCGTCCGGCGCGCTTACGCGCAGCGCCCCGAGATCCTGAACGGCCGCACGTTCGTCGGAGCGTTCCTCGCCAACCCGCTGTCGCTCGGCGCGGGGACGCCGCTCGGTCCGGAGGGACCCACGGTCGTCCTGACCAGCACGTTCAGCTCGGGGATGGCCCGCCTCGTCGGCCTCCCCTCGCGGGCCGTCCGGGGGATGATCCCGATCGGGACCGCGGCCGGCATCTCCGCGATCTTCAACACGCCGATCACCGGTGTGGTGTTCGGCCTGGAGGAGGTCGTGGGAAGCGCGTCCCGCGGGGTCCTGGGCGGCTCGCTGGTGGCCGCGGTCGCGGCGGCCGTGGTGCAGCGTCAGGTGCTGGGCGGGGAGCGCCTTCTCCCCGCTTCGGCGGCCACGTGGAAGGACCCCCGGGAGCTCGTCGGCTTCGCTCTCGTCGGTCTCGTGGCCGGCGGTGTGGCCGGCTTCGTGCCGCGTCTCGTGCCGTGGCTCCGGTCCGTCCTCGAGACGTCGCTGGCCCGCCTCGGGCGTTCCGCGGTGGTGGTGCGCGGCTGCGTCGCCGGGCTCGGCGTCGGTCTGCTGGGGCTCGTCTCTCCCGAGACGCTCGGCACCGGCTACCGGCCGATCTCGGCCTGGCTGACCGGAGGCGGGACCGCCGGTCTTGCGGTCGTCGCCTTCCTCGCCAAGTCGGCCGGCCTGGTCGTCGCGCTCGCCGGGCCTCTCGTCGGAGGTGTCTTCGCGCCGTCTCTCTTCATCGGGGCTTCACTGGGGGCCGCCACGGGACACGCCGCTCATCAGCTCTTCCCGGGCGCGCCGATCGATCCGGCGGCGTACGCCCTGGTGGGGATGGGCGCCTTCTTCGCGGGCTTCCTGAGGACGCCTCTGGCCGCGGTCCTCATCGTCTTCGAGCTGACCGGCGACTACGCCCTCGTCCTGCCCCTGATGCTCGCCGTGGCGATCTCGAGCGTCGTGGCGCGGCGAATCTCGCGACGCACGCTCGTGGAGCAGCAGCTCGAGGACGAGGGGGTCCACGCGGCGCCTGCCGGAGGCGACCCGTTGTCGTCCGTCCTCGTCTCCGAGGTGATGTCCCGCGCGCCGGTGACGGTAAGGCGCGACCAGACGCTCCTCGAGGCGGCCCGGAGCGTCGCGGGAACCAACCACCCGGTCTACCCCGTCGTGGACGACGGAGGCTGGTGCCTGGGCCTGCTCGAGGGAAGGGACCTCGACGCCGCGGCCCGGGAGGGGCGCCTGGAGAGCCTCGTCGTCGGGGACGTGATGCGCGGGGTCCCGGTCTTCGCGACGCCGGAGGAGCCGGTGGACCGGATCTCCCTCCGGCTCGGCACGCACCACGTCACCCGCTGTCCTGTGGTCGCGTCCCACGAAGAGCCTCGGCTCGTCGGCTTCCTCGGCCCGTCCGATCTCCTGCAGGCGAGGGTGAAGGGCACGTCGGAGATCGGCGACTCGACCCTCTCGTGACGAGGCCGTGAGACTCGTGGGCCGTGGTGTAGCATCTGATGAACAACCGTTTGGGCACGAACGATCGCGGCGGAGCCGCAACTCGGGAGGAGCCGTCCCATGGACCTGACGACTCGAGGCAGACGTGTCGCATCCCTGGCGAGAGGCCCCGCGCGAATCCTCCTCCTCGCCGGCGTGGTCCTCGCCGGCTCCCGGGCACACGCCCAGACCGTGACGTCGTTCACGGCGAACCCGCTGGCGGTCCCGCCGCGAGGGATCACCCAGCTCTCGTGGACCTCGACGGGCGCCACCCATTGCCTCCTCAACTGGGCGGCCGCGACGGCCTCGGGGACCTTCGGGAACGGGCCCGCCAACGGAGGGTTCACGGCGACGATGCCCGACGTGGCGATCACGTTCACGCTGATCCCGTACGCGGGGGCCGTCGCCGGTACCCCCAAGAGCGTCACGGTGGACGTGACGGTCGTGACGTCGATCACCGCGACACCTCCGACGGTGACCCCCGGCGGGTCGACGGTCATCGCCTGGACCACCACGGGGGCCACCTACTGCGAGATCCAGTACACCTCGGCGTCCGGCGGCGGGGGCGCGGGTAACCAGCCCGCCAACGGATCGCGATCCTACAACCCCATCGAGACGACGACCTACAAGGTCACTCCGTACTTCGGGGGTGTCGGGGGTGTCGGAGGCGTCGCCGGCACTCCGGCCAGCGTCACCGTCACCGTGATGGAGGAGACCCTGGCGGTGGTGACGTCGATCACCGCGACGCCTCCGACGGTCAGCCCCGGCGGCGCGACGGTGATCGCCTGGACCACGTCGGGCGCCACTTCCTGCACGATCAGCTACACCTCGGCGAGCGGCGGCGGGGGCCAGGGTCCCCTGCCTGCCAACGGGTCTCTCCCTTACAACCCCGTCGAGACGACGACCTACACGGTCACCCCGTACGCGGGCGTCACCGTCGGAGTCCCGATGAGCGTGACGGTCACGGTGACCCAGGCCGCGACGCCCGTGATGACGTCGTTCACGGCGACGCCGTCGACGATCGTCCCCGGGGGTTCGTCCGTCCTCTCGTGGACGTCCACCGGCGCGGCGGACGTCCTCCTCGAGCCGGGTATCGGGCCCAGCCCCGCGAACGGCTCGGTCACGGTGACGCCATCGGCCACCACCACGTACAAGGCCACGGCCTACACGGCAATGGGGGTCGGCTCCACACCCCTCACCACCACGGTGACCGTGGGTCCCGCCAGCATGAAGGTGCCGGTCGTCACGAACGTCCGCGCGTCCCAGCTCCCGGACGGAACCGGGGACGTGCGGATCGACTACGACCTCGAGGTCCCCGCGGGGGCGACCACGGCCGCCACCAGCCTCCTCATCTCCCCGGATGGGGGCCAGACGTTCCCGATCGTCCCCGTCGCCGGCGCGCTGGTGGGAGACGCCGGAGCCGCGATCGCGGCGGGGGCCCGTGTGATCGGCTGGAAGGCGAGCCAGACGCTCCCGAAGGTCGACGCCTTCTACGTCGCCGCCGTCGAGGCCCGGATCGACGGCACCGCTCGCGCGGTCTCGGCGCCGTTCCGCATCAATCTCCAGAACTCGAAGCTGCCGACCGCCGCGTTCAGCTTCAGCCCGGCCAGCCCGAAGGCGGGAGAGTCGGTGACGTTCAAGGACGAGTCGCGTCTCTGTCCGACCAGCGCCGCGTGCGGCGCCTCGATCGCCTGGGACTTCGGGGACGACGGGACGGTCGACTCGCGCAGCGCCACCGTCGCCAAGACGTTCGCGGCCGGGGCATCGGTGAGGGTGAAGCTGACGGCGACGAACTCCTACGGGTCGGACTCCACCGTCCGGACGGTGACGGTCGCCCCGCCCGCGGCGACGCCGGTCGTGACGCGTGTGCGCCGGACGCCCGCGGGCGTCTACCTCGACTCGAACGCGTTCGACGTGGAGCTCGCGGCCGACGTCACCTGGAACGGCGCTCCCGGGACGGTCGAGTTCCGGCTCCCGGGGAAGCCGGCGGTCAGCAAGACCGGGACGGCGACGGGCGCGAGCCACAAGTTCCGCTCGCCGACCGACTTCAAGACGGGCTTCACGGCGACCGAGGTCACCATCACGGCGGTCAACGCCGCCGGGGCGCGGAGCGCGCCGTTCACGGAGTCGGTGTGGGTCTTCCCGTGGCCCTCGTGGCTGAACGGCCTGGGCGGCGTCTCGGTCACCCAGAACGGGCAGGGGACGACCTTCTCTCGCACGTTCCAGATTCCCTCGTCCCCCCTCTTCGGGACCATCACCATCCCGAGCGCCGTCCCGTTGCTCGACGGCGAGAGCGGGCTCACCGAGACGTACTGCCGCGGCACCGTCTCGGCGTCGACGTACGGGACAGCCAGCGGCTACGCCCGATGTGATACGGGGTTCGCCGTCGCCGGCAAGGAGGTGGACGGCAACTTCACCCTGGACGGCACGTTCAGCCTCGGCGCGCCCAAGGGGTTCAAGCTCGATCGGCTGGAGATCACCGGGTCGCTGAGCGGCACGGTGAAGAAGGAGAAGAAGCTCGGCGAGGTCTTCCCGAAGCTGAAGAAGCTCGAGAAGAAGAAGATCATCGGCGGCCCGATCAAGAGGCTGAACGAGACCGTGACGCTCTCGCTCGAGGCGAGCCCGTACCTCGAGGCGAACCTGCTGCTCGTCGACCGGAACGGGACCGTCGACTGGAGCGGGACGCTCGCGGCCGGCCTCGAGCTGAAGGTGATGGGCCGGATCAAGATCATCCCCGGCGTCCAGGGCCGGGTCTGGATCTCCGGGAAGGGGGACGTCGTCCTCGGCTTCCAGGCGCCGGTCCTCCGGAGCTACGTCCTCAACGCCGAGCTCGGGGCCGCCCTCGAGATCAACTTCTTCATCTACAAGGACGAGTTCTCCGCCAAGGTCGACGTGACCTGCTCCGGTTCGGCCACGAAGGCGTTCGGCTGCAAGCTCGACGCGTCCACACGGCCGGGGGAGGACCTCCTCGCGGCCGGCGACACCGACGGCTTCCGCGTGATCCCGCGGACGTACGAGCTCTTCGGGCCGGCGGTGCGGGTCGTCGACCGTCCGCGGCTTCGCACCATGGCCGGGACGCTCACGGGGACCTCCGGGACCTCGCTCGTGGAGAACGTCTTCGCGGGGGCCGCGCCCCAGCTCGTCCCGCTCGGAGACGGGACGTCGCTCCTCCTCTTCGTGGAGGAGAACCTCTCGCTGCCGCGCCAGCAGGCGCCCGACGTCGCCTGGTCGATCCTGACCAACGGGTCGCCCTCGGCGCCCCAGAAGATCGCCGCCGACACCCGGCTGGAGAGCGAGCCGGTCGTGGCGCGCGACGCGGCCGGGAAGGTGGTGGCGGCCTGGACCCGCATCAAGGGCTCGAACGCGGCGGCGCCGGTCACCGACGAGGACCTCGCCGCCTTCAACAAGAGCCGCGAGGTCGTCACGTCGGTCTATGACGTCGCGGCGCGCCGCTGGAGCGAGCCTGTCGCCCTCACCGACGACGACGCCTTCGACACGGGCCTGGTGATGGGCTCCGACGGGCAGGGTCGCGTGGTGCTGAGCTGGCTCTCGATCCCGGACGGCAGCTTCGAGTCGTCGGCCGACTCGCCGGCCCGCGTGAGGTCGGCGACCTGGAACGGGCAGAGCTGGTCCGCGGTCGCCGATGCCGCCACCGGCCTCGTCGGGGCGCGAAGCCTCGCGGGAGGCTTCGGGAACGGCAAGGGGGCGCTGGCCGTAGTGCGTGCCGTCTCCGACACGTCCGACTCGATCGACGTCGTCCGATTCACCGCCGGCACCTGGAGCGCGCCGCAGGGCCTCCCCGGCGCGGGACAGGTGAATCGTTCGCCGGCCGTCGCGTTCGACGCCACGGGCCGGCTCCACGTGGTCTGGAACCGCGACGGGGACCTCGTGCACTCGATCGATCTCGGCTCGCCGGCCGTGGTGCGGCAGGGCAGCGACTCGATCTCCCTGCTGGGGCCCGTCCTCGCACCCACGCCCGACGGCGGGCTCGTGCTCGTCTGGACCGAGGCGGGCAAGGACCGGCCCGCGCAGCTGGCCGGCCTCGTCTTCGACCCGAAGACCGGCTCCTGGAGCCGTGACCTGGGCCTCTCGGCCGACCCGGGCTCCATGGCCTCGGCCGTCGCGTTGTCGGTGGAGCCGCAGGGGACCGTCAAGATCTCGTACCTCTCGACCCAGGCCGTTTCCCGTGACGTGACCCTGGAGGACGGGACCGTGATCGCCATTCCCGAGGAGGGGCGTCACGACATCACCGTCCTCGAGGTCCCGATCGTCACCGACCTGGCCGTCACCGAGGGATCGGCGAAGACCGAGCCCGTCCGCCCCGCGCCCGGCGAAGCCGTGGTGCTGACGGCCGAGGTCCGCAACTCCGGCAGTCTCCCCGTGGCGACTCCGGTCAAGGTCCGGGTGCTGGTCGGCGCGAACGAGGCGACCGCCTCGACCGTCGGCGAGACCGTCCTGCAGGCGCCGCTGCCCGGAGGCGAGCGTCGCTCGGTGTCCGTTCCCTACACGTTCCCGGCCTCGGGCGGCGCGACCTTCGTCGTCGTCGACCCTGAGAACGAGGTGCCCGAGTTCACGAAGGCGAACAACAGGGCCACCGTCTACACCGACAACCGGCCTCCCGTCGCCGTCGCCTCGGCCGACAGGACCGTCGGTGCCGTTCCGCTCGGTGTCGGCTTCTCCGCGAGTGAGAGCGCCGACCCCGACGGGGACTCCCTGAGCTACGTTTGGGACTTCGGCGACGGCTCGGCGCCCGCGAGCGGCGCCAGCGTCTCGCATTCCTTCACGCGGGGCGGTGTCCGGGCGGTCTCGCTCACCGTCACCGACAGCCGGGGCGCCTCCTCGACCGCGGTCGTGACGATCACGGCGGGCGAGAGCATCCCCGCCATCGACACGGTCAGTCCCGCCTCGGGCCCCACGGCCGGCGGGACGACGATCACCATCAGCGGCTCCCGCTTCGGCGCCGGCGCGCGCGTGCTCATCGGGGGCGCCCCGGCCCGATCGGTCAAGGTCGTCGACGCCACGACGATCGTGGCCGAGACGCCGTCGAGCGAGGCCGCGATCGTCGACGTGACCGTCGTGAGCGGGGACGGCGCGGCGTCCACGGCCCCGGGCGTCTTCCAGTACGTCCCCGGCACCGCCACTACCGAGCAGCTGGTCCCGATCGTCCTCGACGTCGACACGGGCCGGGACCACTTCCGCTCCCAGGCGACCCTCACCAACCGCGGCACGACGCCCGTGACCGCCCGGCTCACCTACACGCCCACCTTCAGCGATCAGAAGGGCGGAGGGTCGATCGACGTGACGCTGGGCGCGGGCCAGCAGCGCGTCCTCGACGACGTCCTCGGATACCTCAGAGCCCAGGGCCTCCCCATCCCGCAGGCCAGCCAGGCTGCCCCTCAGGGGGGCACGCTGGCCCTTCGCTTCTCCGGGGCGTCCTCCGTGGACGCCGTGGCGATGACGACCCGCACCGGAGCCGAGACCGCTGCACCGCAGCCGGTCGGACGGGCCGGCCTGGCCTACGCCGGCGTCCCGTCGTCCCGGGGCGTCACGACGGAGGCCACGCTCTTCGGCCTGCGGCACGACGAGAAGGACCGCAGCAACGTCGCCATCGCCAACACCACCGGCGACCCGCTGCGGGTCCGCGTCATCGCCGCGTCCGGCTCCGGCGACGGGAAGAAGGTCGTCGTCCGCGACGCGCTCGACCTTCCACCCTTCGGCTGGGCCCAGCTCTCCAGCGTCCTCGCGACGGCCGGCATCACCCAGGGCTGGGTCACGGTCGAGCGAACGGGAACGACCGGCGCCTTCGCCGTCTACGGGGTCGTCAACGACAACGGGACCGGCGACGGGTCGTACGTCTTGCCGACCGTCCGGGGCGTGTCGGGGTCCTCGATCACGGTCCCGGCCCTCGTCGAGACGGGCGCGTTCGAAAGCGAGCTCGTGCTGGCCAACCGCGGCACACGGCCGGCGCTCCTGACGCTTCGCTACCTCGAGTCCCTCTCCCCGAACGAGGGGGCCGGCGGCACGGCGAGCCTCACGCTCCAGCCGGGGACCCAGCTGATCATCCCGAGCGCCATCGACGACCTCCGGAAGCGCGGTCTCGCCATCGGCGCCCGCGACGCGGCCGGGTACGTCGGCGCGCTGCGGGTGACCGTGAGCAGCGCCGCCCTCGAGGACGTCTTCGCCGGGGCCCGCACCGCCTCGCCCTCTCCCGCCGGCGGACAGTTCGGTCTCTTCACGCCGGGTGTCTACGAGGGGCAGGAGGCCGGCGCCGCCGCCTACCTCTACGGGCTCCGGGCCGACTCGATCAATCGCTCCAACGTCGCGGTCGTCCACGCCGGGAGCGAGGACAGCTCACCCATCACCCTCGAGATGCAGGCGTACGACGGCGACCGCCAGGGCGCCCCCGCGGGCTCGCCCTGGACCGCGACGCTCGTTCCGGGCCAGTGGTTCCAGGCCTCGAACTTCCTTTCGATCTCCGGGGTCTCGAACGGCTGGGTCAAGATCACCCGGACCGTCGGGGCCTCGCCCTGGATCGCTTACGGGGTCGTCAACGACGGCGGCAAGCCGGGCGAGCGTACGGGCGACGGCGCGTTCGTCCCCATGGTGACCGACATCCCCACGAATCCGCCGGCGACCGTCGCGGCGAGGTCAGGGCCGCCCGAGCCTCGTTCGAAGGTCGGGGCGCAGACTCGATGAAGAGCCTCTCTCAGGAGTCGAGCCTTCGGCCCGTCGCGGCGTCGAACCAGTGGAGGCTGGCGCGCGGGATCCGGACCGAGAGCGTTCCGTTGGAGGAGCGGATGCGCGTCAGGGCCCGGAGGCGGAGCCGCCCGATCCGGATCGTCAGGAGCGTGCGGTCCCCCTGTGGCTCCTCCAGCTCCACCGTGCCCTCGAGCCCGTCGTCGAGCGGCCCCTCTCCCACCTCCACGTCCTCGGGACGGATCCCGGCGCAGAGCTCCGTCCCGTCGCGCAGCCCCGGCGGGAGCGGAAGGCGTGTCCCTTCCGAGACGAACTCCGTTCCTTCGGCCCTTCCCCTCCAGACGGTCATCCGCGGTGACCCGACGAAGGTAGCGGTGAAGAGGTCGGCCGGCCGCCGGTAGAGCTCCTCGGGCGGGGCGGCCTGGAGCACCTTTCCGTCCTTCAGCGCCAGGACCTCGTCGGCGAGGCTCATCGCCTCCGACTGGTCGTGTGTGACGTAGAGGACGGTGGCACCGAGCCGCCGGAAGAGCGACTTCAGCTCGGCGCGCATCTCCTCGCGAAGGAGGGCATCGAGGTTCGAGAGCGGCTCGTCCATCAGGTAGAGGCGCGGCCGCCGGATCAGTGCGCGTCCGACGGCCACCCGCTGCTGCTGCCCTCCCGACAGCTCGGCGGGGTGGCGCGAGAGAAGGCCCGTCAGGCCGAGGAGCTGCGCCGTCTCGGCGACCCTCTGCGCGATCTCCGCGCGCGGCAGGCGCCGGACCTCGAGCGCGAGCGACAGGTTGCGGGACACCGTCAGGTGCGGGTAGAGGGCGTAGCTCTGGAAGACGAAGCCGACGTCGCGTGCGCCGGCATCGACGCCGTCGAGGGGGCGGCCGTCGAGCGTCAGCGTCCCCGACGTCGCGGTCTCCAGGCCGGCCACGACCCGCAGCAGCGTCGTCTTCCCGCACCCCGACGGGCCGAGGAGCGCGAGGACCTTCCCTTCTGCGGCTCGGAACGAAACGCCGTCCAGGGCGCGTGTCCCGCCCGCGAACACCTTGGTCAGGCCGGTGCCGACGAGCTCGCCCGGCACGCTCAGCCCTTCACCGCGCCGCGCGTCAGCCCGCTCGCGATGCGCCGCTCGAAGAGGAGGACGAGGAGGACGAGCGGCACGGTCGCCACGACGACCGCCGCCGAGAGCTGTCCCCAGGGGACCTCGAACGTCGAGGAGCCCGTGACGCTCGCGATCCCGGCCGTCACGGTCTTCCTCGCGTCGCGGGTCAGGAACGTCAGCGCCAGCAGGAACTCGTTCCACGAGTAGATGAAGACGAGGATCGCCGCCGTGACCGCGGACGGCGCGGCGAGCGGCAGGTGGATCCGGAAGACGCGCCGCGCGGGACCGAGCCCGTCCAGGACGGCGGCCTCGTCGACCGCGCGGGGGATCTGGCGGAAGCCGCTCTCGAGGATCCAGACCGAGAGCGGGAGGTTGAGCAGCGCGTACGGGAGGATCAGGGCGATCGGGTTGTTCAGCCACCCGAGCGCCCGCACGGCCTCGTACGTCGGGAAGAGGAGGAGGATCGGAGGAACGAACGCGAGCGCCAGGAGCGCCACGAGCCAGCGCTCCCGC
This sequence comes from uncultured Holophagales bacterium, assembly GCA_964384675.1. GTDB lineage: Bacteria > Acidobacteriota > Thermoanaerobaculia > UBA5066 > UBA5066 > CAYLNK01. The sequence continues at coordinate 33,827 of CAYLNK010000001.1, forward strand.
GCCCGGACCGTGGCGCGGGTGAGCGCGCCGGCCGCCAGGGCGCCCAGGGTCACCGACAGCAGCGTCGACACCGCCGCAACCACCGCGCTGTTCCATAGGTACGTCGCGAACGGCTTCCTCGTGAACAGCGCCTCGACGTGGCGGAGCGTGGGCGGGCTCGGCAGGTAGACGGTCGGCACGCGGGTGATCTGGGCGTCCGGCTTCAACGCCGTCAGGACCTGCCAGACGCCGGGCGCCAGGCTCCAGACCACGAGGAGCCCGACGGCGAGGCCGGGAAGGAGCCGGCGCACCTTCCCTTCCGCAACGGACGTCACGTCCGCCTCCAGCGGGGTCGGGCGAGCCGCACCACCGCGCCCGCCAGGAGGGCCGCGGGCAGGAAGCCGTTGACCGCGATCCAGGCTCCGTGCGCGGGGTCGAGGTAGCGGAAGTAGGTCTGGAACGCGTAGAGAGAGACCGTCTCGGTGGAGCCGCCCGGGCCGCCGCCGGTCATCACGTAGACGATGTCGAAGGCGCCGTACGCCTGGACCGCGCGGAAGAGCGCCGCCGCCAGGATCGACGGCGAAAGGAGCGGCAGGACGACGTGCCAAAAGCGCGGCCATGCGCCGAGCCCGTCCATCCGCGCGGCCTCCAGCACCTCGCCCGGGATCCCCTGCAGGCCGGCGAGGATGATCAGCGCGACGAATGGCGTTGTCTTCCAGACGTCGGCCACCACGAGGGCCGCCATCGCGGTGCCGGGCGAGCTCAGCCAGGCGATGGGCCGCGAAACGAGACCGAGGCGTCCGAGGAGGTCGTTCGCCACGCCGAAGGAATCGTTGAAGATCCAGGCCCACGCCAGGGCCATCACCGCGGTGGGGAGCGCCCAGGGCAGCAGCGTGAGGGCCCGTACGAGTCCCCGGCCGCGGAAGCGAAGGTGGAGGAGCAGCGCGATCCCGAGGCCGAGGAGCGTCTCGAGCCCCACCGACGCCGTCGTGAAGAGCGCGGTGTTCCGGAGCGACGAGAGGAACCGCCCGTCGCGCCACGGCCGGAGGGCTCCGCTCTCGGCCCCGCCCGGCGCCAGGAGGAGACGCGTCTCCCGGGCCGCGGCGCCGAGGGCCTCGGACGGGGTCGCGAGACCCGCGAGGGCGGCGCTCAGGTGTCGCTGGAGGATGTCCGACGCCATCGCGTAACGGGGGATCACGGGGCGCGCCAGCGCCGCCTCGTGGATCCGCAGAAGCTCGGGAAGGAACGGATTCGCGGCGAGGAGCGTCGGGTCGCGGTACGCCTCGGCGAGCGCGGGGGCGTAGCCCGTCTCGCGACAGAGAGCCCGCTGGCCGGGGAGCGACACCACGTGACGGATGAAGTCCATCGCGAGCCGGGGGTGACGGCTGAAGCGTGAGACGCCGAGGCCCCAGCCGCCGAGAGTCCCCGCGCTCTCGCCTCCCGGCGTGTGCACCATCGGGACGACCCCGACCTTGCCGGCCACCGGCGAACCGGGCGCCTGGGCGAGGCGCCAGACGTACGGCCAGTTGCGCAGGAAGACCGCGCGGCCGTCCTGGAAGAGCCGCCGGCTCTCGTCCTCCTTGTAGGCGGTCACACCGGGCGGGCTGATCGGGTCCTGCCCGGAGCGGCACCTGCGGAGGAACTCGAGCGCCTGGGTGGCCTCCTTCCGGTCGAGGCCGACCTCCAGCGTGTCGGGGTTGACCCAGAAGCCTCCGAAGCCGCGCAGGACCTCCTGGTAGTCGCACACCAGCCCCTCGTACTGGCTTCCTTGCCACACGAAGCCCCAGAGCGCGGGTGGCTTCTGGAGGGCGCGCGCGGCCCGCTCGAGGTCGTCGAACGTGAGCGGCGGGGGGAGCCCGGCGGTCTCCAGGAGGTCTCGGCGATAGAAGAGCACGCCGACGTCGGTGCGCACCGGGATGCGGTACAGGTGCCCGCGATAGCGGCCCGCGTCCACCGCCGCGGGCAGGAGCCTCGCGAGGTCGCCGGCGGGGAAATCCGCCTCCAGCGGGAGCAGCCACCGCGCGAACTTGGGCGTCCACGTCACGTCCATGTAGACGAGGTCGAGGGACTCGTCGCCCGCCACGAGCGAGGACGTGTAGAGGTTCTCGCGCAGGTCCGTGGCGTTCGGACCCTCCACGACGTCCACCGCGACACCGGGACGCGACGCCTCGAAGTCCTTCGCGATCCGGACCCAGACGTCCCGGTCGCTCGCGAGGACCAGGAACGAGAGGCGGCGCGTCTCGCCGGGCGGCCCGTCCGCGCGGACGGGGAGGGCCGCTGCCACGATTGCCGCGGCGGCCAGGAGACGCGTCGCGAGTCGGCGAACGGTCGTGGCGCCGGGCGTCATGGCGCAACCCTACACGGCGGTCCCGGCAGCCGGCACCAGGTGGATCGTCCGGGTCGGGAACGCGAACGAGCTGCCCTCCGACTCCACGATCGCCATCAGCTCGAGGAGCATCGCCTGGCGGATCCCCAGGAACTCCCCCCAATCGGTCGTGAGGAACCAGGCCATGACGAGGACGTTCAGCGAGGAGTCGCCGAACCCCTGGAACGCCACGGTCACCGAATCGGGCCAGATCTTGGGGTGCTCGCGCAGCGCCGATTCGATCCGGGCGAGGATCCGGCGCATCTGGTCGGAGCTGGTGTCGTAGGTCAGGCCGATGTCCACCGCCAGCCGCAGCCGGTCGCGCTCGGCGAACGACTCGATGCGCTGCTCGGCGAGCCGTCCGTTCGGGATGGAGACGAGCGTGCGGTCCAGGGTGCGGATCCGCGACGACCGCAGGCCGATCCGTTCCACGACCCCGAAGACGTCTTCGACCTTCACGAGGTCTCCCTCGCGGAATGGCTGGTCGACCCCGATGGAGACGGAGCCGAAGAGGTGCTCCACCGTCTTCTGCGCCGCCAGCGCGAGGGCGAGGCCGCCGATTCCGAGCCCGGCGAGGAGGCTCGCCACCGGATAGCCCAGGGTCGCGAGGGCCGAAACGACGGCGAGCGCCGAGAGCAGGACCTTGGCGATCCGGGTCGAGAGAGGCACGAGCCCGCGGACCGAGGGCCGCTGCGCGGCCCACGTCGAGCCGGTGACCGCCTGGCCGGTGAGGTCCACCGTACGGAGCGCGGCCCAGAAGACCACGAGGAGGAGGCCGGAGACGCGGAGGCTCCCGACGAAACGCTGTGCCGGGGCGTAGAGCGAAAGGGCGGCGAGCGGAAACGGAACGACGACGAGGCTCCAGGCGAGCGCCAGGGGGCGCCCCAGGCGTGCGAGGAGCGTGTCGTCGAGCGTCGACTCGGACCGCGCGGCCATGCGCCCGAGCAGCGTGGTCGTGACTCTCCCGAGCGGCAGTCCGGCGCCGTAGCTCAGGAGGAGGACGAGCGGGAGCGCGAGCCACTGCCACCACAGGAGCTCGCCCGGGCCCGGCCTGAGGAGCGGCGCCGGGAGGTGCTCGAGCACCCACCGGTTCCCCACGGCGCCGTACTGGACGTCGATCCGGCCGACGGTGGCACGCGTGAAGAGCCAGCGGGCTCCGTCCGGTCCCGAGCGCCTCACGAGCCTCACGGGCTGACGGACCCCGCCGGCGAAGGGGAGCGTGGTCAGCTCCTCGACGCCCGCCGGCAGCCCGTCGTCTTCTCGGCCCTCCGGGAGCGCCGAGAGGTCGTCGGGCTCGAGCCACACGTGGGCGTCCAGAACCGCTTTCAGCCGGCGCGCCAGCTCGGGGCCCCGGGACACGTCCGCCGCGGGAAGCTCGAGGTATCGGGCCGCCTCCTCCCACCGTCCCGCCCGCGCCAGCTCGAGATACGAGATCACGGCGGCACGCGGGGAATCGGGCGAAGGGCGGTCCGCGGGCTCGGTCGCGGCTGGCGTGGGCTCGGGAGGACCTGCCGCCCGGAGGGGCGGCCCGAGGATCACGGCGAGCGCCAGGACGCTCGCGACGCGCACGCGGCCATGGCGGGGGAGCCGAACGGGGGGCGTCATCGCCCCACCTTAGCGCGACCTTCGTTTGACCTCAAACCATCACCGGCTCGGCTTCGCGACCGGCACCTCAGCCCGCGCCGGAGCCCTTCTCGTCGCGACGCTTTCCGGCGTCCCTCCGAAGCCCCCGTTCCAGGGACCCGGCGAGCGACGCCAGCACCTCGCTCGTGACGGCGATACTCTCGGCGGGAATACGGGCGAGGGCGCTCTCGACGGCCGCCTCGATCGTTCCGGCCGAGCGCCTGTCCACCGCACGCCCCTTGGCGGTCAAGCTGAAGAGCGCCAGGCGGCCATCCCGGGGATCGCCCTTTCGCTCGACGAAACCGCCCTTCTCCAGGCGCGCGAGGACCCCGCTGAGCGTGCTGGGGTGAAGGAGGATGGTCCGGGCGAGCCGCCCGGCCGGGATCCCCGGGAAGCTCCCGATGATCCGGATGGCCAGCCGCTGCGGCCCGGTGACGCCGACGGAGCGCAGCATCCGTTTGGAGCTTCGTTGCAGGCCGTGGTCGAGCGCCCACAGCAGCCGCAGGAACTCGAGGGCGCTCCCGAGCGGCGGGACGTCCCGCTCCGCGGCGGACGTCCGCCGGCGTGCGCCTGGGGGGGACTTCAGGGACGACATGGCGCGAGGATTTTTGCACGCCGGATCGAGCTCGTTGCCCTGAGGGCGACCCCGGCGATTCCCGCTGCGACGGCCCACCAGCCGGGGAGGCTGAGCGGATCTCGAGGGGGCGCTGGCGGAGCGATCCGCCGCGGCAGACGCTCGAACACCACGAGCGCAGGAGGCTGCCCAACCTCTCCCAGCGGCCGGCCAACGCCGCCGGGGAAACGTCCCTCGAGGACGGGAAGCAGGTCCCTCTCGTCGTACAGCAGGACCGCGGCCGGCGGCGTGAGATCCAGGCGCCCGCTCAGGACGTCCTGGCGGGTCGCGTCGCGGCCGTTCTGGTCCGCCCCGAAGAAGCGGAACGGATGCTCGCTCCAGCGGAACTCGTGGCTCACGAGGTAGACCCGAGAGCCGGAGGGGAGAGCATCGACGTATCGCGCTCCCCGGGCGCGGGGACCTTCGCCGCTGCTGGCGAACCCGACGTAGACCTCCCAGTTCTGGATTCCGAGCGGGACCAGACCTGCGACCAGGGCCGCGACGCCGAGCCGCCGTGAGCTCGGGCCGTCGGGCAGGAGACCGGACACGGCCTGAACCGCCCCCAGCGCCGCGAGGAGAGACACCGCCGGAAGGGCGATGTTCAGGTGCGGCCAGTACGGCGGATCGGCCGTGAGGACGCCTCCCAGGAAGAGCGTCAGAAAGACCCACAGGACGGCGACCGCGCGCGACAAGTTCCTCGGCCGGGCCAGGGCGAAGCCGGTTCCGAGGACGAGGAAGATCGAGGCCGGCGCACTGACCATCGGACGTCGCAGGCTGAAGTGGGGGCTTCCGTCGCCGAACAGGTGGAACGTCAGGAAGGTGTCGCGCGCCTGGTAGAGGAGGACCTCTAGGACGCTGCCCGCCTCGTACTTCGCCATCGTGTGCGAGAGGACGTACGGGTTCCAGATCGCGACCTCGGTGCCGCGCCCGGCGAAGGATGCGAAATCGGTGGCCGGGATCGCGATCTTGGGACCGAAGACGACCAGCGTCGTCGTCGCGAGAAGCGTCCAGCCGCGCCAGGCCCGCCTGAACCCGCCCCGGTCGAAGAGCGCCTGCCAGAGGGCGGTGGCGGCGACCAGTACCGGCCCGACCCGGCTGGAGTCGTAGTTGAACAGTCCGAACGACAGAACGGCTCCCGAGAGCGCGAACGCGAGCGGCGCCCCGGTCCTGAGCCCCGCGATGAGGAGCACCAGCGCGAGCGTGAGGCACAGCGTGGCGATCGGCCCGAACAGCGTACGGCTGAAGTGGATGTGGGTGTAGCTGATGGCGAGCAGCCCGGATGCGACGAGCCCTTCGGCTCGCCCGAACAGGGCCCGGCCGAGGAGGTACAGGATGGGGATGGTCGCGGTCCCGGCGAGCACCGAAGGCATGACGAGCCCGTAATAGTCCCGACCGAACAGGCGCATGCCGAGCGCGATCACCTGGTGCATGGAGGCGGGGTGCTGCGAGGCGGCCAGGCCCAGCCACCGGCCGGGCTCCGTCGCCATCATCTCGAGCGTGACGTTCCCCATCAGGGCGATGTCGGGATGGACATGCGCCGGCAGGTCGGCGACGTCGTGGCAGCGGAGCCAGAAGCCCGCGAGCGTGACGACGGAGACGAGGCCCCACTCCCACGCCGGATGGCCCACGACCCCGAGGAAGCGCCGGTCTCTCAGGGCGATAGGGAGCAGGAGCAGGACGATCGCCGCCAGCCAGAGCCACCTCACTCCGGGTGACTCGCCGGAGCGGACGAAGAGCGTGACGGAGCTGGCGTAGCAAAGCCCCGAGGCCGCGAGCGCCGCCGCGATGGCGGGGCTCCGCGCGCCGCAGATCGCCTGCGTCGGGACAGTCAGCGAGCCGATCGTCCCGTGCGCCTGAAACGCTCTGGTGGCCGCGGCGACTCCGGCCAGGAGAAGGAGAGAGGCCGCCGTGTAGCGGGGCGGCCAGTCCCAGGTCTGGGTGTCCCGGTTCCGGGTCAGGAGCTCGCCCGTGAACAGGTACTGGGCCACGAACGCGAGCGCCAGGGCGACCCCGATGAGCAACGGCCGCCGCCGGTCGGGGCCCGGCCCCACGGCAGCCAGGATGTTGCCCGGTGCGAAGACCGTCGCCTCGTCGCTGCTCCGCACGCCGGGTCAGCTGGCCGTCACGTGGAATTGGCCGCGCCGTCTCAGATGACCCCTGCGGGACGCGGTGCGACGCTCGCCCGCTGCCAGGAGCGGAGCGAACCGGGCCGGAGCGAAGGGAGCCGTCACCGGGTATGGCACGTTCTCGATCTCTCCTGGCGCGCGATCGTAGGCGCATTTCGTTTGATGTCAAACTATCGAAGGTCCTCTGCGGTCCGGTCCGGTCGCGGCGCGCGGTTCCGAACGGGATTCGCCCGGTCGCCCGGGCCGGGCCACAATCAGGCATGAGCGATTTCGCGCAGAACGGCATCGTCACCACGCTCACCCGGCTCGGGAACCGACCGCTCGTGGAGCTGGAGGACGCGCTCGTTCGCCACACCCGGCGCAACCGGGCCGCGCTCCTGATCCCCTGTCTCGTGTCGGAGCTCGACCGTCCGGCGCTCGCTCGCATTTGCGACGAGATCTCCCGGGCGCCGTACCTCGACACGGTCCTGATCTCCCTCGACCGGGCCGACGAGGCGGGCTACCGGCGTGCCCTGGACTACTTCCGGGCGGTCAAGCGGCGGACCGTCGTCCTGTGGAACGACGGTCCCGGGGTGACGACGCTGGTCGAGAAGCTGGCGCGAGCGGACCTCCAGCTCGGCGAGCGGGGAAAGGGCCGGGCCTGCTGGATGGCGTTCGGGTACCTCCTGGCGCAAGGGAACATCGAGTCCATCGCGCTCCACGACGCGGATGTCCTCGACTACGACCGCGCGACCCTGGCGCGGCTCCTCCTGCCCGTGGCCGATCCGCTCCTGACCTTCGACTTCTGCAAGGGCTACTACGCGCGGTTCACGGACCGCCTGAACGGCCGGGTCTCGCGTCTCTTCGTCGGACCGGTGCTCGGCGCGTTCCGGGCGCTCCTGGGGACCAATCCGTACATCGAGTTCCTCTCCTCGTTCCGCTACCCTCTGGCGGGCGAGTTCGCGCTCTCGGCCGACCTCGCCCGGCAGGTGAGGGTGCCGGCGGACTGGGGGCTCGAGATCGGGATGCTCTCCGAGGTTTTCCGGCACCGCTCGGCCCGGCGGATCTGCCAGGCCGACATCGCCGACCGCTACGACCACAAGCACCAGTCCCTGTCGCAGGACGATCCGGCCGTGGGCCTCCACCGCATGGCGGCCGACATCGCCCAGCACCTGCTGCGAACGCTCGCCGCGGCGGACGTCGTCCTTTCGGAGGGGGGGCTCAAGTCCCTTCTGGCGTCGTACCAGCGCCGCGCCGAGGACGCGGCCTCGAGCTTCTACGCCCTGGCCAAGGTCAACGGGCTGGTGTTCCCGAGGCACGAGGAGGAGATGGCCATCTCCACCTTCGCGCGGGCCCTCCGGAGCGGCGTCGAGCAGTTCCAGCTCGATCCTCTCGGAGCGCCGCTCATCCCGAACTGGGCGCGTGTGCTCTCGGCGGTTCCCGACGCCGGAGACCAGCTCCTCGAAGCGGTCGTCGCCGAGGGAGGCATCCTGAACGGCTGAGGTCCGAAGCGTCGCGAGGCAAACCGTTCAGACGTGGCGGATGCCGGACTCCTCCTCCTCGGCCCGCAGCTTCTTCTCGAGCCACGCCTTGGCCAGGTCGCGGCCTCCGAGCCCGAACGCGAGCGCGAAGGTCAGCGCCAGGGATCCGGCCGTGATCGAAAAGGCCGCCACCAGGATCGACCGCCCGACGCCGAGGTGGTCGAGCGCGGCGGCGACGAACGAGATCACGACGAACAGGTAAGCGGCCCGGGCGCCGGTCCGGGCCCAGGGCAGCCCCGAGTTGACGGCTCCGAGGAGGACGCTGCGTCTCACCAGCGCACCGACCCCGAACCCGACGATCGCCAGCAGCACCGCGCCGAGGAAGCGCGGCAGGAAGCCCACTCCTTCCGAGAGGACGTCGCGGAGCGCGCCCGGCTCGAGGGCGTTCACGCCGACGGCGAGCCCGACGACGACCGCGGTCCAGAAGGACGCCTCCCCGACGACGCGCTCCGGCTCGGCGCGCAGCCCCGCGGCCCTCAGGATCTGGCGCGACGACGAGGGCTCGCCGGCTCGCGCCCGGCGCCGCACGCGACCCACCGCCTGGAGGATGGCGCGGAGCAGGACGCCTGCCGCCAGACCGACCACGAGCGAGACCGCGAGGACGGTCACCGCCGGGACGATCGAGAGGAACGCGTCGAGGAGGCGCTCCAGGGCGAGGACGATCTGGGTACCCAGGTTCTTTGCCATGGTCACCTCCGGTCCGGGGCACCGCCCCAGAGCGCTTCGAGCTCGCTCTTGCCTCGCTCGTAGGCGAGGGCGAGCTCCTCGAGACGGGCCTCGGCGTCGTCGGCCGTGCCGGACTCCGTCTCGGCGACGAACGTCGCCACCTTTCCGAGGTACAACGGGACGAGAGAGCGGATGAGCGTGGCGGTCGGGAGCGCCCTCCTCCGGTATCCGGCGGCCGACTCCGCCACGATCCGGACCCAGGTTTCGTCGCCGAGCGACACCGCGGGCGCCTGCGCGGCCTCGCGAATGCCGTCGAGAGACGCCGGAGAGAGGAAGGCCTCCCAGACCGGCGGCAGGTCGTGAGCCGCCTGGCGGAACAGGGCCAGGAGCCGGTCGAGCCGCACGGGGACAGGCTCCAGCCCCACGGTGTACGGGAACCCGAAGACCGGGACGGCCGTCGAGCCGCGAACGCCCCTCCAGACCGCCTCGTGACGCTCCATGAGCTGGAAGAGCGTCGAGACGACCTGGACCAGCATCGGCGAGAGGTCGGAGCCGGGGTCCTTCGGGTCGTGGATCTTCGCGCCGAGGAACGCCTGGGCGACCCGACGTCCCTCGGCCAGCGCGGTGGTCGTCATGAAGACGTCGATGCCGAACTGGGCGACGGGACCTTCCCAGTCCTCGAACTCGAGGAAGCGGGCCGCGAGGCCGCCGGAGAACCCGAAGTCGCCGCCGATCGGCTGGCGCACGCGCTTCCCGTAGAGCGCGCGCGTCAAGGGGTAGACGATCGTGTTGGTGATCGTCCCGTCGTACCGGTGCCGGCCGTACAGCGGCGCCACGAACTCGAAGCCGTGACGCGTGATCGGCTCGAGCAGGAGCTCGACCCACTCGGGCGTGATGCTCCGGAGGTCGCTGTCGACGACGCAGCAGGCGCGCGCCTCGAGCTCGGCGGCGATCCGGAAGATGGTCCGGAACGCGCTCCCCTTGCCCGGGATCCCGTGGTACGGGGTCACGATCCGCTCCGTCGACGTGGACGGGACCGCGTCCACGAGGATCTCGGCGAGGCTCCCCACCTCGGTCCGCTCGACGATCTCACGGGTCCGGTCGGTGGAGCCTCCGTCGGAGTTGACCAGGACGGCTCGGGCGTCGGGGAAGTGGCGGGCGAGTCCGGCCACGACGGCCCGGACGACGTGACCGATCGTCTGGGCGTTGTTGAAGGACGGGATCCCGACGAGGATGTCCGCCCGGCCGATGCGCGCCAGGGCGGAGGCCACCTCGGGGGAGAGCGGCGGCAGGCTGGCCCCGCTCATCGAGACGCCCCGAGGAGGGACCTCACGGCCTCGGCCCATCCGGCCCCGCCCGGGAGGGCCGCGCGTCGGCCCGCCGGCACCTCGGCGGCGAGCCGGGGGTCGACGTCGCCCGCGGCGCCGGGGACGAGGACCGCGACGTCACAGAGAGCGAGGAATCCGGCGTCGTTCGGTGCGTCGCCCAGACCCGCGACGGGGCGGGCCACGATTCCCCCCGACAGGAGGAGGCGGACGGCGTCCTCCTTCCCGTGGTCGCCGGAGAGGTGCCAGAAGATCCCTCCCCGCGTCAGCCGAGTCCCCGGCAGCCGACCCGCGACCCGGGTGAGCTCGGGTCCCGCGTCGGGCGGCGCGAGGAACGGCAGGCCCCACCGGCGCGCGAGCATCGCCGGGAGACTCCGTTCGGGGAGGCCCGTCCGCGCCACGAGCTCGGCGGTCGACAAGGTGGAGACCGACCGCAAGGGCAGGCCGCAGAGCTCCGAGAGGCGTGAGAGGCGCTCTTGAAGGGCGCTCATGGGCAGTGCCGAAGGATGCACCTCGGCCCGGCCGGACGCCACGATGCCCGCACCGTTCTCGAAGCTGCCGATCCCGCCGAGATCGAGCTCGGAGAGGAGATCGCGCAGCTCGAGCTCGGTCTTGCTGGTCAGCGGGACCACCGGGATGCCGCGCCTCCGGAGAGCGTCGACCGCCGCCCGGGCCTCGGCTCCGAGGACCCCTCCGCGGTCCAGGAGGGTACCGTCCAGGTCGGTGAGGACGGCGCCCAGCTCCATTCCTCAGATCCCCAGGATGAGCTTGATCACGAACATCAGCGCGATCGTGCCGAAGAAGAAGACGGCGGCCTTGATCCGGTCCTTTCTCTCGTCCGTCTCTTCTCCCGCGGGACGCCCGGCGGGCTCCGGTCCGCTCTCTTGCTTCTGCGTCGACATCCGTCCCTCCTCACCGCCCGGCCGTAGCGACCGAGCGAGCCGTGAAACACGTCATCGCCCGCGGGCTTCGGGATCGCCCGGGGAGTCGTCCGACATCGCTTCCGACACCAGGTCGGAGAGCGGTGTGCTTTTCCGTGGCCGCGAGACCATCGGAGTCTTCACCAGGAGCGCTCTGAGGGCGGGCGGCGAAAGGAACGTCGTCACGATCACCATCAGCGCGACCGAGCCGTAGAGGCCGCTCGAGAGCACTCCCGCCGCGAGCCCCAGCTGCGCGAAGATCAGCCCGACCTCCCCCCGGGGCACCATCCCCACACCGATGACGAGCCGGCGCAGGGGCCGCCCGAAGGCCGCGTAGCCGGCCAGGACCTTGCCGACGATCGCGACGAACGTGAGGAGCAGCCCGACCAGGAAATACGGCCGGGAGGCCGCGTCGAACGGGCTCAGGGCCTTCAGGTCGACGGCGGCCCCGACCGAGACGAAGAAGATCGGGATGAAGAACTGGGCGATGTCGTGGACCTCGTGCTCGATCTCCCGCCCTCGCTCGGTGCGAGCCAGGACGAGGCCCGCCGCGAACGCACCGATGATGAGCGCGGAGCCGACGAGCTGAGCCAGCCACGCCAGCGCGAAGGCGTAGACGATGGAGGCGAAGAACAACGCCTTGGCCACCCGAAGGCGCGCGATCCACCGGATGAGGTACGGTGCGAGCCAGGAGCCGATCACGACCGCCAGGGCCACGAACCCGAAGGCGATCGCGAAGAGCTTGCCGATCCCGAAGGCGCTCATCTTCTCGCCCGCGGCCACCGCGCTCACGACCGCGAGGAGGACGAGCCCCAGGACGTCGTCGATCACAGCCGCGCCGAGGATCACCTGGGACTCGTCGCTCTCGAGGTGCCCGAGGTCCGACAGGACGCGCGCGGTGATCCCGACGGAGGTCGCCGTGAGGGCCGCGCCGAGGAAGACGGCGACGGTGGGCGGGTAGCCGAGCAGCCATCCGACCCCGGCGCCTGCCGCGAACGGCAGGACCACGCCGACGAGGGCGACCGCCGACGAGGCCCCGCCCACCGAGAGCAGGCGCCGAAGATCGGTCTCGAGCCCGATCAGGAAGAGCAGCAGGACGACGCCGAGCTCCGACAGGAGATGCAGGACGGGCTGGTGCGGGTCCACGAGGTGCAGGCCGGAGACGCCGACGACGATCCCGCCGAGCATCTCCCCGAGGACGGCCGGCTGCCCGATCCGCTCGGCGAGCTCGCCGAACACCTTGGCGGCAACGAAGACGACCAGGAGGGAAAGGAGAAGATCGGCTGCGGTCATCGACGTTCGCTCCCATCGAATCCGGAGCGTTCCTCACGCTCCGGCTCTCACGGCGCGAACGGCGGCCCGACCGTCTGCGGTTCCTGCGGGACGCCCGTCCCGCACCCGGCTCGATTGTAGGCCAGTCGTCCGGCGGCCCCGCCTCAGCCCGGACGGACGGTCCGTCCCGATGCCGCGGCGAGGATCTCGCCGACGATCTTCAGGTGGTGCCCCGTGTGGATCCGCGCGAACCGCACCGTCTGCGTCGCGGTCAACCCGCCGAAGTACGGGTGGCGCATCACGGGCACGCGCGCCGCGAGGAGCACCGGCCGGTCGACCACGGCCTGGAGCGCCCCGACGCATCGCCGGTGTGACTCGGCCAGCGCGTCGGACGTCACCTCCCGCCCCACGAGGGCCTCCGGCGACTTCCCCTTGCCGCGCGGGATCCAGCCGAGCGTCAGCACCAGGCGCCCACGCCAGTCCAGGGGCGGCATCGCCTCTTCCGACGGCTTCGCGACCCGCTTCAGCATCCCGGTGCCGACCCGGAGGACGTGGTCGAGGTGCTGGGCCGCCGACCAGGCCGAGACGCCCGGCGCCGACGGGAGCGGCCCCGCGACGAGGGTCGCGATGCGGTCGAGCTGGACGCGAAGGGTGTCCAGATCGCTCAACGGGACGCCGGGGCCCTGGTCCCCGGCCCGAGCAGCGGGCGACCCGGACGGGCTCGTGTGATCTTCCCGCCGTCCACCACGAGCGTGCCGTTGACGGCCACGTACGGAAAGCCCGCCGAGTAGCGGTTGGGCTCGGCGAACGTCGACACGGCCCGCACCGCGGCGAGGTCGAACGCGACGAGGTCGGCCGCCATCCCGGACTTCAGCAGTCCCCGGTCGCCGAGCCGCGCGCGAGCGGCCGGGAGCGAGGTCATCTTGCGAACGGCCTCCTCGAGCGGCAGGAGCTTCTCGTCGCGGACGTACGTGGCGAGGATCCGCGCCGTCGAGGCCCAGCCGCGGGGATGCGAGCGCTCCTGCGAGTAGATACCGTCCTCGGCCGAGGCGGGGGAGTCCGTGCAGAAGGCGACCAGGCGGTGCTTCACGCCGGCCCGCACGTCGTCCTCGTCCATGACGAACGTGATGCAGTACGTGCCGGCCCTGTCCGCGGCGACGATGTCCATGATGGCGTCGCGCGGGTCCTTCCCCTCGGCGCGGGCGATCTCCTCGATCGTCTTGCCCTCGTACGCCTTCAGGGAGGGGCTCAGCACGGCCGACACGAGAATGCCCGCGGGCCCGCCCGCGCCGACGTACTGGTTCGACCAGGCGTCGGAGTCCTCGGCCATGTCCCTCTTCGCGCGTTCCCGCAGGGCCGGGTCCTTCAGGCGCGCGAGCAGCGGATCGCGTCCGCCCTCGCGGATCCAGGGAGGCAGGCAGGCGTCGAGGCCGTTCGAGGCGGCGGTCCACGGATACTGGTTCGCCGCCACGTCGAGGCCCTCGGCGCGCGCCTTCTCGAGCCGCGCCAGGACACCGGGGAGCTTCCCCCAGTTCCGCTTGCTGGAGGTCTTCAGGTGCCAGACGTCCGCGGGGATCCGCGCCTCACGGGCGATCCGGAACACCTCGTCTAGGGAGGCGTCGACGGCGTTCCCCTCGGAGCGCTGATGGGTGAAGTAGACGCCCCCGTACCGGGCGGCCACCCGCGCCATCGCGATGATCTCCTCGGTGGAGTTGTACATGTCGGGGACGTACTGGAGCGAGGTCGAGACGCCGAGGGCCCCCTCCTCCATCGCCCGCGCGACGATCGCCTCCATCTCGGCGAGCTCCTTCGGCGTGGCGCGCCGGTCCACCTTCCCGATCACGAGGTCGCGTACGCCGCCGAGCCCCACGAAGGTGCCGAGGTTGAGCGTGGGCGGGGTGCGGCGGAACCGGGAGAGGTAGTCGGCCAGGGACGTCCAGTCGGGACGGAGGCCGTAGCGCTTCCAGACGTCCTCGCTCTCGGCGATCTGCCGGGCGTTCGTGGGCGCGATCGACGAGCCCTCGCCGGTCACCTCGGTCGTGATCCCCTGGGTGATCTTCGAGGCCGCGCGGCGGTCCACCAGCGCGGCGTACTCCGACTGGCCGAGGAGGTCGATGAACCCCGGCGCCACGTGGAGCGCCGAAGCGTCGATCCGGCGCCCGGCGCGGGACTTCCGGTCCTCGGGGAGATGCCCGACCGCCGCGATCCTGTCGCCCCGCACCGCGACGTCGGCCCGGAACGCGGGCGCACCCGTTCCGTCCACGACCAGACCACCTTCGAGGACGAGGTCGTCAGCCGGGGGCTGCGTGCCCGACGCGGCGCCCAGGAAGACCAGCGCGGCGGCGCCGGCCGCCGCCGCGAGGAAAGGCCGTCTAATAGCGATCGCGCGGCGGGCGGTCGGAGGCCGCCTTCGGGCGCGCCTCGTTCACGCGGATCGTCCGTCCGTCGTGCTGCGAGCCGTTCAGCGCCTGGATCGCCCGCTGGGCGTCGGCATCGCTCATCTCGACGAAGCCGAATCCTTTCGACCTTCCGGTCTGACGGTCCATCACCACCGTGGCCGACTCCACGCCGCCGTACCCCTCGAAGAGGGCGCGGAGGCTGGCGTCGTTGACGGAATACGCGAGATTCCCGACGTAGAGCTTCATCTCGAGAGTCCTTTCGGGCGGTTGCTGGCCTGGAAGATTATCACGCCGCACTCTTGGTACTCTCCCCGGCCTATGGCCGAGATCCGACCGTTTCCCTCGGGACGTCCCGCGCCGGCGCTCGCCGCGCGCGTGGCGTCCGTCCCGTACGACGTGATCGACACCCCGGAGGCGCGGGAGCTGGCGAAGGGGAACGACGTGTCGTTCCTCCACGTCTGCCGGCCCGAGATCGACCTGCCCGAGGGGACCCCCCTCTACGCCGACGAGGTGTACGCGAAAGGGCGGGAGAACCTCGACCGCTTCTACGCGAACGGCACGCTCGTCGCCGACGGGACGCCGCGCCTCTTCGTCTACCGCCAGACCTGGCGCGGGCGCAAGCAGGACGGCCTGGTCGCCACCTGCTCGGTGGACGACTACGACGCCGACGTGATCAAGAAGCACGAGAAGACGCGGGCCGACAAGGAGAACGACCGCGTGCGCCACGTGCTGACGCAGTCGGCGCACGCCGAGCCGGTCTTCCTCACGTACCGGGCGGCGGACGACGTCGATGCGCGCGTCGCCACGATCACCGCGACCCCGCCGGAGTTCGACTTCCTCGCGCCGGACGGCGTCGGGCACACGCTCTGGCTCGTCCCCGAGGCGGACGCGGCGTTCTTCGTGGAGCGCTTCCGCGCGATCCCGATGCTCTACGTCGCCGACGGCCACCACCGCTGCGCGTCGGCGTCGCGGGCGCGGGCGGCCCTCCGCGAGAAGGACCCGAGCCTCTCGCCGGAGCATCCCGTGAACTGGTTCACCGCGACGATCTTCCCCGACCGGGAGCTCGCGATCCTGCCGTACAACCGCCTCGTGAAGGACCTCCACGGGCGCACGCCGGACGGGTTCCTGGGGGAGGTGTCCAAGGCGTTCCGCGTGACCGAAGGAGCCGGCGCCGAGCCGGAGCGGAAGGGCGAGGTGCGGATGTACCTGGGCGGGCGCTGGCTCGGGCTGACGCCGCTCGCGCCCGTGGACGCGAGCGACCCGATCGGCTCCCTCGACGTCTCCGTCCTCCAGGACCGGCTGCTGGCGCCGCTCCTCGGAATCGGGGACCCGCGCACCGACAAGCGGATCGACTTCGTGGGGGGCATCCGCGGCACCGGCGAGCTCGTCAAGCGGGTCGAGTCCGGCGCCTTCGCGGTCGCCTTCTCGATGTTCCCGACGACGCTCGGAGAGCTGATGGCGATCGCCGACGCCGGCGCCACGATGCCACCCAAGTCGACGTGGTTCGAGCCGAAGCTCCGCTCCGGCCTCTTCGTCCATCGATTCTGAAGTACCGCGGGGGAGCCTACCGCCTTCGGCGGGCTGGCCGCCGCACCCCTCCGAGCCGCCGGAAACCCACCCGGGAGTCGTGAAATGAGAGTTCTCGTCGCGGACAAGTTCGAGGAATCGGGGATCCAGGGCCTCCGGGGGATTGGCTGCGAGGTGATCTACGAGCCGAAGCTCGAGGGCGACTCCCTGGGGGCGCGCCTCGCGGAGACGGCGGCGGAGGTGCTCGTCGTCCGCTCCACGAAGGTCGGGGCCGCCGAGATCGAGCGCGGGGCGGCCCTCGCGCTGATCGTGCGGGCCGGCGCCGGCGTGAACACCATCGACCTCGCCGCCGCCTCCCAGCGCGCCGTCGCGGTGTCGAACTGCCCGGGGAAGAACTCGATCGCGGTGGCCGAGCTGGCCTGGGGGCTCCTCCTCGCGCTCGACCGGCGGATCGCCGACCAGACGGCCGACCTGAAGGCCGGCATCTGGAACAAGGCGGAGTACAGCAAGGCGAGGGGCCTCGCCGGCCGCACGCTCGGCGTGATCGGCACCGGCTCCATCGGGCGCGAGGTGATCGCCCGGGCGAAGGCGTTCGGGATGCCGGTCGTCGCCTGGAGCCGCTCGCTGGACGCGGCCGGCGCCGCGGCCCTGGGCGTGGCGCGGGCCGAGTCGATCCACGAGCTGGCCCTCGCCTCGGACGCCGTCTCGGTTCACCTCGCGCTGACGAAGGAGACGCGCCTCCTCCTCGACGCCTCGTTCTTCGGAGCGATGCGGGCGGGCGCGCTCTTCGTGAACACCAGCCGTGGCGAGGTCGTGGACGGCGCCGCGCTCCGGGCCGCCGTCGACGAGAAGAAGATCCGCGCGGGGCTCGACGTCTTCGAGACCGAGCCGTCGGGCGGTACGGGGACGTTCGAGGACCCGGTCGTCGTGCTGGCCGGCGTCGTCGGAACGCATCACGTCGGCGCCTCCACCGAGCAGGCGCAGAACGCCATAGCCGCCGAGACGGTGCGGATCGTGGCCGCCTTCAAGTCGACGGGCTCCGTCCCGAACGCCGTCAACCTCCTCGACCGGACCCCGGCGACGCATCTCCTGTCGATCCGGCACCGCGACCGCGTGGGCGTGCTGGCCCACATCTTCGGCGAGCTGCGCGAGGCCCGGATCAACGTGGAGCAGACCGAGAACGTGGTGTTCGCCGGCGCCGAGGCGGCGTGCGCGCGGGTCCAGGTGGACCGGGCGCCCGAGCCCGAGGTGCTGGAGAGGATCCGCAGCGGCCACGAGGACGTCCTCTCGGTCACTCTCACGAAAATCTGACCCGCGCAATCGTGCCGGAACATCAGCCCGGCGCATTAACGCCTTTTTCGGGCGCGGCGGCCGGCGGCTCATAATTCTCTCCGAGCCGCGTCTCCTGGGCGCGCGGAGGGAGAGAAGGCATGAGTGACGCGTTACCGGCCCGTACGCTCCTCGACTACTTCAAGCACGCCGCCTCGAGCGGGAAGGCCGAGCTCCTGGTCTCGAAGGTCAACGGCGCCTGGACGCCGGTCTCGGCCGAGGAGTTCGGCCGCAAGACACGCGGCTTCTCGCTCGGGCTCGCGTCGCTGGGGGTCGACCGTGGCGACCGGGTGGCGATCCTCTCGGAGAACCGGCCGGAGTGGCCGATCACCGACTTCGCCACGCTCGCCCTCGGCGCCATGACGGTGCCCATCTACACGACGTACTTCGCGCCGCAGGTGGAGTACATCCTGCGGGACTCCGAGGCGAAGGTCATCGTCGTCTCGAGCACGGCCGAGCTCGCCAAGGTGATGGACGGGCGCTCCCGCTGCCCGGACCTCCAGTTCGTGGTGCTGGTCGAGGGGGACGTCCCGAACCAGCCCGGCGTCGTCACGTTCGACAGCGTCATCCGGCGAGGCGAGCAGATCCTCAAGCAGAACCCCAACGACTTCGAGGAGCGGATGTCCACGGTCGAGCCCGAGGACTTCGCCACCATGATCTACACGTCGGGGACCACGGGGGAGCCGAAGGGCGCGGTCCTCTCCCACGGGAACTTCGTCTCCAACGTGAAGACCACCTCCACGCTCTTCGAGGCCAGCGACCAGATGGTGGCCCTCTCCTTCCTGCCGCTCGCGCACGTCTTCGAGAGGATGGGGGACTACCTCTACTTCTCGCGGCGGGTCACCATCGCCTACGCGGAGTCGATCGAGAAGCTGGCGGACAACTTCGCCGAGATCAAGCCGCACTTCTTCGCGGCTGTGCCGCGTGTGTACGAGAAGATCCTGGCCCGGGTGATGGCGGCCATCGAGCAGGCGCCCACCCTGCGCC
Organism: uncultured Holophagales bacterium; assembly: GCA_964384675.1. GTDB lineage: Bacteria > Acidobacteriota > Thermoanaerobaculia > UBA5066 > UBA5066 > CAYLNK01. The sequence goes on from CAYLNK010000001.1 coordinate 52,478, forward strand.
GCAAGATCTTCGAGTGGGGGACGAAGACCGGCAAGGACTACGCCGCGCTCGTCGAGCACAAGCAAGCGGTCCCCGGCTTCCTCGACTTCAAGTACAAGCTGGCCGACAAGCTCGTCTTCTCGAAGATCAAGGCGCGTCTCGGCGGCCGCTTCCTCTTCGCGATCTCGGGAGGCGCGCCCCTTTCGAAGGAGGTGGCCGAGTTCTTCTGGGGCGCGGGCGTGCAGATCTTCGAGGGGTACGGGCTCACCGAGACGAGCCCCGTCCTCACCTGCAACCGGCCCGGCGACTACCGGCTCGGCACGGTCGGCAAGCCGCTCCCGGGCGTGACCATCAAGCTGGCCGAGGACGGCGAGGTGCTGGCCAAGGGTCCGAACATCATGTGGGGCTACTGGAAGAAGCCGGAGGAGACCGCCAAGGTGTTCGACCCGGAGGGTTGGTTCCACACCGGCGACGTCGGGGTGATCGACAACGACGGGTTCCTCACCCTGACCGACCGGAAGAAGGAGATCCTGGTCAACTCGAACGGCAAGAACATCGCGCCGGCGCCGATCGAGGGCGCTCTCAAGATGGTCCGCTACGTCGGCTCGGCCGTGCTGATCGGCGACCGCCGCAAGTTCCTCTCGGCCCTCATCGTCCCGAACTTCGAACGGCTCGAGAGCTGGGCCATCGCGAACGGGGTCGACTTCCGGTCCCGGGACGACCTGATCCGGAGCCCGAAGGTCCGCGGCCTCTACCAGCAGGCGATCGACATCATCAACGGTGACGAGCCGTCGGAGAGGTGCATCCGCGCCTTCGCCCTGGTGGGAACCGACTTCTCGATCGAGGGCGGAGAGCTGACGCCGACGCTGAAGGTGAAGCGCCGCGTGATCGTCACGAAGTACAAGGAGCTGATCGACGCGATCTACGACCAGGCCGAGGCGCAAGGGGTGGCGCTCTCGGCCGAGGAGGAGTAGGCGGCCTCAGAGCCGCGCGGCGAGCTTCCGGAGCATCCGGGTCGAGCCCGGCTCGTTCATGAGGCGGGCCGCCTCGTCCAGGTCGAACCAGGCGAGCGCCACGGACTCGGCGTCGTCCCGAAGGATCTCGTCCGGGCGTTCGGTCAACGCCGCGTAGCGGACGTCGTGGTGAAGGTGGTGCGGCTCGCCCTTCGCCGCCGGGATGTCGTGGACGTGGACGTCGAGGATCGACGGGGAGAGGAGCGTCAGGTCGGAGAGGCCCGACTCTTCCTGGCCCTCCCGCAGGGCGGTGATCGCGGCGTCGCGGTCCCCCTCGTCGTGGCCGCCCATCTGGAGCCAGCGGCCGAGGCGACGGTGGTGGTGGAGGAGCACCTTCCCCGTGGCGCGGCAGGCGATGAAGACGCTGCCGGTGACGTGGCCCGGCGCGTAGTGCCGGCGCGAGAAGCACTCCGGCGACGACTCCACGAGGGTGACGATGGCGTCGCGGTCGCGCGCCTCCTCGGCGTCGGCGGGGACGAGAGCCAGCAGGGAAGCGCGAAGCGCGGCGCGGGGCGGGTCCAGCGGACCGGGCTCGGTCACCGCCCCGCCTCGAAGACGACGCGCCCACCCACGACCGTCAGCTCGACCGGAGTCGTCAGGATCTTCCGCGGGTCGCTCGCCTCGGCGGCGAAGAGGTCGGCCCCGAAGACCACCAGGTCGGCCAGCTTTCCTGGCTCGAGCGTCCCCTTCCGGTCCTCGGTCCCCTCCGCGTACGCGCTCCCCCGGGTGTAGAGGTCGAGGGCCTCCGCCAGCGTCAGCTTTTCCTCCGGCTTGAACCCTCCCTTCGGGCCGCCGCCGTCCGGCGCCTCGCGGGCCACGGCCGAGTAGAGGCCGCGCCGCGGGTCGAGCGGCTCGACCGACCAGTCGGTGCCGAAGGCGACGTGGATCCCCCTGGCGAGGAAGGCGCGCGCGTTGTAGGCGTCCTTCAGGCGCTCCTTGCCGATCCGCTTCTCGGCCCAGCGCATGTCGGTGGTGGCGTGCGTCGGCTGGATCGAGGCGATGACGCCCAGGTCGCGGTAGCGGTCGAGGTCCGCCGCGCGCACCACCTGCGCGTGCTCGATCCGGAAGCGCCGGTCGCGGCGCCCGTGCTTCGCGACGATCGCCGCGACGGCGTCGAGCACAAGCGCGTTGGCGCGGTCGCCGATGGCGTGGACGGCGAGCTGAAGTCCGTGGCGGTCGGCCTCCTCCACCATCCGGGAGAGCTCGGGGATCGGGGTGACGAAGAGGCCGGACGTCTTCGGGTCGTCGGCGTACGGCGCGAAGAACGCCGCGGTGCCGGCGCCCATCGAGCCGTCGGCGTACAGCTTCACGGCGCCGACGCGCACCCAGTCGTCGCCGAGCCCGGTGGAGACGCCCCCGGCGATCAGGGCCGGGAGCGTCTCGGCGGCGCGCCAGACGTTGATCCGCGCGGTCAGCTCGCCGGCCCGCGCCAGCTCGACGTAGGTCCGGAGGGCGTCGGCGTCGGAGGCGTCCTGCAGCGACGTGACGCCGAGCCGGGCGGCCTCCTTCAGGGCGCCCCGCACGGCGCGGAGGTTCTGCTCGTGGGTCGCGGGCGGGACGACCTTCGCCACCAGATCGATCGCGTTGTCCTTCAGGATTCCGGTCGGCTCGCCCGCGGCGTCCCTCACGATCGTGCCGCCTTCGGGATCGGGCGTCGTGCGGTCGATCCGGGCGGCCGCGAGTGCCGCTCCGTTCGCGAGCGCCATGTGCCCGTCGACGCGGTCGACGAGGACCGGGTTGTGGGGTGTGACGCGGTCGAGAGACGCGCGAGCGGGCGGCCTCTTCGACGGCCACGTCTCGTGGTCCCAGCGCCCGCCCAGCACCCACTCGCCCTTCCTGAGCCCCTTCACGTGCTCGCCCACGCGGCGGGCCATCTCCTCCTCGTCGCGCGAGCTCCGGAGGTCCACGGAGAGGAGTCCGTGCCCGCTGGAGAGGACGTGGGTGTGCGCGTCGTTGATCCCCGGGACGACGAGCCGCCCGGCGAGGGGGACGACGCGGGTGGTCTTGCCGATCCACGGGGCGACCTCGGCGTCGGAGCCGATCGCGACGATGCGGCCGTCGGCGATGGCGACCGCGGTGGCGGCCGGAAGGCCCTTGCCGGGCCAGATCTTCCCGCCGGTGAGGACGAGCGTGGCCTCGCGGGGGAGGGCGAGGAGAGCCGGGAGGACGAGCGACAGGCCGATCACCATGCCGCGAGGTTACCTTCGACCGGGGCGGGAGCGGAGCCTGGATCACGACCTCGGGCCGGCGGCCTAAGATGGGACGTGCGCGGTGCGGCGGCATTCCTGAGCGTCGGGCTCGCCCTGGCCGGCGCGGGGCGCGTCGCGGCGGCCGCCGGCGTCCTCCCTCCGGATCCGCGCTACGTTTTCGAGCACGTCGGCGAGGAGAAGGGCTTCGCGACGCGGACGGTGGTCTCCCTCTGCCAGGACCGCGAGGGGTTCCTCTGGGTCGGCACGCTGAACGGTCTCCATCGCTTCGACGGCGCGTCGTTCCAGCTGCTCTCCGGCCCGGGGGGCGTGCCCGAGACGGCCGTCTACTCCGTGCGAGAGGCGCCCGACGGCACGCTCTTCGTCTCGACCGGCGCGGGCCTCTACCAGCGCGCCCGTGGGCGGTTCGAGAAGGTGTCGCTCCCCGCGCAGGCGGATTCGCTGGAGGCCTTCGAGCCTTTCGCCTTCGACGGACGGGGGCGCCTCCTCGTGGCCACGTCGTCGGGCCTCCTCCGCCGCACGGACGGCGTCATCGAGCCGATCGGCCCGCCCCTGCCGGTCTCGGCCGTTCACGCCTCGCCGGCGGGCGAGCTCTGGTGCGCGAGCGGCACACGGGCCTTCAGGCTGACGCCGACCGGTGCGGTCGCCCACGAGGTCTCCGGCCTCCCGGGAGACGCGGTCCGGTCGTTCGCGTCCGCTCCGGACGGTACCCTCTGGATCCGGACGGCCCGCCACCTCCTGCGGCGGGACGGGGATCGCTTCGTGCTCGACGACGACGGTCTGCCGGGCGGAAACGACTACGGCGGGCCGTTCGCCGACCGGTTCGGGGAGCTGTGGGTCCCGACCCCGGTCGGACTCTACCGCCGCGAGGCGGGGCGCTGGCGCCGGCTCGGACGCGCGCAGGGGATGGGAGCCAACGCCGTGATCGCCGTGACCGAGGACCGCGAGGGAGCGCTCTGGATCGGTTTCGGCGGCGCGGGCCTCGACCGGTGGCCGGGACGGCGCCTCTGGTCGGCCTGGGGCGCCGAGGAAGGCCTTCCGAACGAGGTCGTCTGGGGGATGGTGCGCGACCCCGCGGGTCGGCTCCTCATCGCCACGAGCGACGGGCTCGCCATCGTCGATCCGGGGCGGCCCGGGATCCGTGTCGTGAACGAGAGAGACGGCCTGGCCGGCCGGACGGTGCGCCACCTCGCCGCCGCGTCGGACGGCTCCGTCTGGGCCCTCTCGGTGCCCGGAGGCCTCTCGCGAATCGATCCTTCGCGGGGGACCGCGCGCGCGATCCACGATCTCCCCGAGCCGCCCGTCAACGTCTCGGCGTCGCCCGACGGGACGCCGTACCTGGTGAGCCGGAACCACGTCTTTCGGCTCGGGGACCGTCTCCTCGAGCTGCCGTTCCCGTCCGGGCTCGAAGGGATGGCGGGCCGCCTGGTCGCGGCGAACGGCGGCGTCCTCTGGGAACGGAGCCGCTCGGGGCTCTTCCGCTTCGACGGGACGCGCTGGAGGCTCTTCACCGAAGCCGACGGCCTCCTCCCCGGCGCCGTCGACGAGGTGGGCGCGGTGACCGCGGACGAGGCCTGGGTTCGCTATCGCTCCTCACCGGCCATCTCCCGGGTGCGGCTCCGCGGAGGCGGGCTCGACGTCCGGCATTTCCGGCGATCCGACGGGCTCCTCGACACCGCGCCGTTCTTCATCGGCCGCGACGCGGGCGGGCGGGTCTTCCTCGGAGGCGAGAACGGGATCTCCGTCGTGGCGCCGGACGGACGGGTCCGGAGCCTCACCCGCGCGGACGGGCTGATCTGGAACGACTGCTCCGACGGGGCGTTCCTGGCGGAGCCGGACGGCAGCGTGCTCGTCGGCACCAGCCGGGGGCTCGCGCGGTACGACCCGACCGGAGGGGAGGAGCTTCCGGGGGCGCCCGCGGTGGCGTTGACCTCGGTCACGCTGGGCGGGCGGGAGGCGATCCCCGGAGGGGAGGTGCCGTGGAGCCGGCGCCTCCTGGTGGCCCGGTTCGCGGCGCTGACGTACCGCAGCCGCGGCGACGTGCGCTTCCGGTACCGGCTCTCGGGCCTCGAGTCCGAGGCGACCGAGACCGCGCTGCGGGAGGCGCGCTATCCGGCCCTGCCGGCCGGCACCTATCGGTTCGAGGTGTCGTGCCGCTCCGCCGCCGGGCTCTGGAGCGCACGTCCGGCCGCCTTCGATCTGACGATCCTGCCCCCGTGGTGGCAGACGTGGCCGTTCCGGCTCGGCGTCGCGGTCGTGGTCCTCGCGGCCGGCGCCGGGGCGGTCAAGCTGCGTGTGGCCCGCCTGGAGCGCCGTCAGGCGCAGCTCGAGGCGCAGGTGACGGAGCGGACGCGCCTCCTGGACGAGCGGAATCGCGACCTTCAGCGGGCCAACCTGCGGCTCGGGGAAGCCCAGAAGCGGCTGGCGGACCTGCAGCTGAGCGCTCCCGACAGCCTCGGCAGCCTGGGCGACTGGGGGCGCCGGCTGGCCGGGGAGACCGCGCGGATGGCCGGGCTCGAGGCGCTCGACGTCTTCCGCCGCAACGGTGAGACGGTGACGCCGCTCTTCCCCACGACACGCCCGGTGCCGTCGGCGGACGAGCTGCGCGCCGCGGCGGGATTCGGCGGGGCCGCCCCGCGGGGGACCGGACTGGTTCCGGTCCTGGGTCCGACCGGAGAGCTGCACGGCGCTCTCGCGATCGACGGTTCGCTGGACCGTCTGGGCGACGTCGAGCGTCAGCTCCTCGAGACGCTGGCGCGCCACCTCGGGACGACCCTCGACATGGCGAGCCTGCGGCGCAGGCTACAGGACGCCCAGAACGAGAGGGAGGCGAGCCGGGTGGAGCTCCATCGCAGGGGGATCGACACGCTCCGCGAATGCCCTCGCTGCGGCCGCTGCTACGACCAGCGTCTCGAGCGGTGCGAAGCGGACGGCGCGGAGCTCGCGTCGACGCGGCTGCTGCCGCTCCGGCTCGGGGGCCGCTACCGGCTGCGCCGGCTCCTCGGCGAGGGCGGCATGGGAGCCGTCTTCCTGGCCGTCGACGAAGCGACGGGCTTGCGACGGGCGGTCAAGATCGTGCGGGCCGAGCACCTCAACGACGTGGTCGTGAGGACGCGGTTCGAGCGCGAGGCGCAGCTGGTGGCGCGTATCGCTCACCCGGGCGTCGTGAGCCACGTCGACTCCGGCGAGCTGCCGGACGGCTCGAGGTTCCTCGTCATGGAGCTTCTCGAGGGCTTCGACCTGGGACGGATCCTCGAGGCTCGCGGTCCCGGCACCCCAGCCCAGGTGGCCGAGGTCCTGCGCCAGGCCGGTGCGGCCCTCCAGGCGGCGCACCTCCTCGGCGTCCTGCACCGCGACCTGAAGCCGTCGAACCTGTTCCTGCAGCCGCGCCCGGATGGCTTCGAGGTGAAGGTCGTCGACTTCGGCCTCGCCAAGTCGATGGGCGAGAAGAGCAAGGCCACCCAGACGGGCTTCGTGGTCGGGAGCCCGATGTACATGTCCCCCGAGCAGATCCGGGAGGAGAGCCTGGACGGACGCTCCGATCTTTTCTCGCTCGCGTCGGTGGGCTACGAGCTCCTCACCGGCGTGGCCCCCTTCGAGGGTCCGAACGTCGCGGAGATCTTCACCCGCATCCTCCAGCAGGCGCCGGCATCGTTCACCAGGTACCTGCCCGGCTTCCCGCCCGACGTGGAGGCGGTCTACACCTCGGCCTTCGAGAAGAAGCCGGCGCGACGTCCCGCCGGGGTCGGAGCCTGGGTGGCGCGCGTGGTTCCGGCGCTGGAGGGCGTTCCGCCGACCGTGTCCGGCTGGCCGATCCCGGCGATTCGTGCCGAGGCGGCGGCGTTCGTGTCCGGGTTCGTTGCAGAATCCGCCGGATGACACGGGCCCCCCGGGTGCTGTTCGCGACGATGAGCGCGCCGTCCGCCGAGGGCCAGGGCGGGCATCACCGTTCGTACCAGATCGTGCACGACCTCGGGGCGCTGGTAGGACCCGGACGGGTGACCACCCTCTGTCTCTCTGAGGAACGGGGGCCAGCCACCGGCGCGCAGAGGCTCTCCTGGAAGAGGAGGCGGCTCTCGGACCTCGTGAGGAACCGGCGACGGGTCCGGGGCGGGTCCGACTACTCGCCTCGGGCCTACGTGCAGGAGGCCGGTCTCGAGGAGTACAGGCGCGCGCTCGACCCGGAGCGGCCGGACGTCTGCCTCACCGATCACTCCGGGATCGCCGCCGGACTCCTGCCCATGAACGAGCGCGCCGGGATCCCGACGGTGATCCTCCCGCAGAACATCGAGTCGCTCGACTGGGTCCGGCCCGGCCGGCTGGCCACGGCGATCGCCGACCTCGGTGACGAGCTGTCGATCCTCTCCGCGTGCGTCGCGCGGCTCTGCATCTCCCGCGTGGAGGCCGGGTTCCTCGGCGGACTCGGCCTGCCGTCGCGCTACTACCCGTACCGGCCCGTCGCCGACCTGGAGTCCACGCTGCTCGGGATCCGGGCCGAACGGGCGGTGCGCCGTGAGCCGGGCTTGCTCCTCCTCCTCGGCTCGGCGGTTCACCGCACCACGGGCGAAGCGTTCGCGTGGCTGCTCCGCGGGATCCGGGAGCACGGCCTGCCGCCGGGGGTGACGCTCCTGGTGGCGGGCAAGTCGACGGAGTCGCTGCTCCCCCGGGGAGAAAGCGTGCCCGGGGTGGAGGTGCTGGGCACCGTCACGCCGGCGGCGCTTCGAGGGGTGCTCACTCGTGCGGCCGCGGTACTGGTCCCGCAGCGCCGGGGATTCGGCGCGCTCACCCGGCTCTCCGAGATGTCGTGCGCGGGGATCCCGTATGCGGTTTCGGAGCATGCCTGCCTGGCGCTCGACCTTCCGCCGGGCGCCACACCCGTCGGCGACGACGTGGCCGAGTGGCTGGCCGTCATGGGGGAGATGGCGCGGGGAGAGGACACACCGCTGCCCGAGTATGTCGCCTGGCGGGACCGTCAGCGCGGCCTGCCGGGCGACGTCTTCCGGCCTTCCTGATCGTCGTCGTCCACGCGGGGGGAGACGAACGCCGCGTTGACGGGGGCGGGCATCACCGAGCCGGCGCCGCGCACGCTCTTCCAGATCGCCTCGTTCAGCGGGATATCCGGCGCGGCGTCCTCGCGCGTCAGGTCCCACGAGCCCGACTCGGCCTGCATCGGCGCACCCTCCTCGTTCCTCTCGTAGAGCGGAAGGGTGGCCGGGCGGTGGCGGTACGGCGTGAGGTCCGGCGTGTCCCGGAAGGCGTTGGACATCGGCGTCGCCGACGCGTCGTGCTGCGACAGGGGGGGAAGTCCGAGGATCAGCTCGATCGTGCGCAGGACCGAGGTGGTCGAGTAGAGCGTGGAGTCGACGGCGCCGCCCCGCCGCGTGTAGGGCGAGACGACGAGCGCGATCGACCGGTGGGCGTCGACGTGGTCGGACCCGTTCTGGGCATCGTCCTCCACCACGAAGACGGCGGTCTCTTTCCAGAACGGCGTCGCCGAGAGGGCCTCGACGAGGCGGCCGAGCGCCAGGTCGTTGTCGGCCACCATGGCCCGCGGCGTCAGCGCCCCCCGCTTCGTGCCCGCGGTGTGGTCGTTCCCGAGCCGCACGATCGAGAGGCGCGGCAGCTCCCCCTTCGCCACGTAGTCCCGCAGCTCCTTCAGCCAGAGGTCCACGCGGGCGTTGTCGGTGATGTCGAGGTCGAAGCCGGGGTAGAAGGGACAGGTCACGCCTTTCAGGACTCTGCCTTTCCCCTCGACCAGACCGCCGGGGGCCGGGGCCTCGGGACCCTGCTCGGGCGCGACCCCGACGAACTCCCCGTAGTTGCGGATCGAGAGGCCCGCGCGCGCGGCGGCATCCCAGAGATAGCCCGCGGTGGGCGCCGGAGCGTCGTCGTCGCCCTCGAACCAGTACGCGAAGCCGTTCCCGGCGTAGAGCGGGGGCCACACCTTCTCGGTGAGGTCGGTGGCGTAGGCCGCCGTCGACCAGTTGTGCCCGTCGGCCGAGACCTCGGCGTCACAGTAGAAATCGTCGAGGAGGACGAACTCGTCGACGAGGGCGTGCGCGTTCGGGGTGACGTCCTTCCCGAAGATCGTGATCGACGGGTCGCCGTTGCCGCGGGGGACGTCGCCCAGGACCTGGTCGTACGTCCGGTTCTCACGGATGACGTAGACGACGTGGCGGATCGGCGTCGGCTCGCCCGGGAGCGACGGGATCACGCGCGAGGGACGCGCCGGGGAGGCGCCGCGCGCCGCCGGCTTCCGGTTCCGGTAGGCGCGCACGGTCAGGGCCGCGAGCTCGCGCGTGGACGGGACCGGGATGCGCGAGAGGCTGCCGGGCAGGTGCCGGATGTCGCCTTCCGGGTGCGCGCCCCGCGATCCCAGGTCGGGACCGGTGGCGCGGTTCTGCATCGAGCCGCTCCCCTTGGCGTTGGCCGCGTAGAGGGTCCGGCCGTCCGGCGCGAGCGCCAGCGCCGACGGGTACCAGCCGGACGGGATGAAACCGGTCGCGCGCGCGGCGACGGGCCCCTTCGAGAGGTCGACCACGGCGATGGCGTCGTCGTCCGCGTTGGCGACGTAGAGCGTCCGCCCGTCCGGCGAGAGGGCGAGCGCGTTCGGCGTGGATCCGTCGGGGAGCGTGTCCGCCGACGGGGTCCCCGGTCCGTCGGGACCCATCGCCACCGAGATCTGCCGCACGACCCGGGGGCGCGCGAGGTCGATCGCGGCCACCCAGTTGCGGTTCGCCTCGGCGACGTAGAGCGTCGCGCCGTCGGGGGAGAAGACGAGGTCGCACGGGTGATCGGCGGTGGGGACCGTCGCGACGACGCGGCCCTCGGCCGCGTCGACGAGGCTGACCGTCGCCCCGGCCCAGCTCGAGACCGCCACCAGCCGTCCGTCCGGCGACAGCACCGGACGGTACGGGAACCGCCCCACCGGGATTCCGGGTCCGACGGCGCCGGTCGCGAGATCGACCCGTACGAGGTCGTTCCGGAGGATCCGGGCCACCCAGAGCGAGCGTCCATCGGCCGTGACCGCGAGCCCGGAAGGGATCGATTCCTCGGCCGGCCGCCCGCCGCTCACGTCGATCGGGGTCTCCGGGACCAGCCGGTCGTCCTCGATGCGGAAGACCAGCACGTCGCCGCCCTTGGCCCCCGAGAGGAACGCCCGTGCGCCGTCCGGAGTGACGGCGAGCCCGAGCCAGGAGCGCATCGCCGGCGCGACGTGAAGCACGCGCCCGGACGTCGTGTCGAGGAGCTGGAGGCGCTGGTCGTCCGAGCCGGTGGACGCGACCAGGAGACGCTTGCCGCCCGGCACGACGGCGACGGCGAACGGCGAGGTCGCGACCGGTGTCTGGGCGCCGGTCGGCGTGAGGGTCCGGCCGTTGGGGAGGGGGATCTCCAGAGGGCGCGGGGCGAGCGGGCGCTGGGCGGCGGCGAGGCAATCGGCGAGGAGGAGCGCGAGCGGCAGCAGGCGGCGCATCGACCCGGAGATTACTGCCCGCGCGCCGGATCCCGGTTTCGGGCGACAATCGCGCGGCCACTCATGGAGGGCAACCGATGACACGCCCCTCGAGCAACCGGTCGATCCTCGTCCGCTCCGCGTGCGCCGCGACGGCTCTCGTCCTGCTCACGCTCGGCGCGGCTGCCGCGCCGGCGGCGCTGATCGTGAACGTCGTGGCGAGCCCGACGAACGTCCCGATCGGGCAGCCGGTGGCGTTCTCGGCCACCGTGACGGGCGGGGTCTCGCCGTTCCTGTACACCTGGAACTTCGCGGACGGAGGGAGCGCCAGCGGGGCGCTCACCGTCCACACGTTCGCGTCGGCCGGTCCGTTCAACGTCAAGTGCACGGTGCGCGATTCCAGCCAGCCCGCGCAGATCGCGACGGGCAGCGTCACGGTGCGCGTCTCCAAGCCGCCGGACCCGATCGACTTCCAGGTGAAGGACACGGCAACGGGGGCGCTCCTTTCGTACTCGGAGGCGACGGGCTGGCGCGCCGTCGTCGGGGAGAACCTGACGTTCGTGCCGGTTCCGGCCGTCTCGACGCCCCTCTGGAGCTTCGGTGACGGCTCCAATTCGTTCGAGTCGCAGCCGGTCCACGCGTTCGAGAAGGCGGGCTCCTACACCGTCACCCTCACCGGGAGCGGGCAGACGAAGAGCGCCCTGGTCCTGGTGGAGACGCAGGCGGGTCCGCCCCTGACCGGCGCCTTCACCTACCGCTATGTCGACGGAGGCACCGTGGACCGGAACGCCGTCGTGGCCGGGCGCTCGGTGCGCTTCTCGGCCTCCGATCCGGCGGACACCTATCTCTGGAGCTTCGGCGACGGCGGCGCGGCGGGCGCCCGCGAGGTCGACCACGCCTTCGGGGTGCCCGGGCTCTACACGACGAGCCTCGCGGTCACGCGTGGCGGCTCGCCTTCGGCGGCGAGCAGCGTCACCTTCGTGGTCGTGGGGCCGGGCGTGGTCACCGACACGTGGGTCCTCCCGGGTGTCGCGTTCAGCGACGGGCTGAACGGCGCCCTCTGGCAGTCCGACGTGACGCTGTTCAACCCGAGCCCGACGCAGCCGATGACGGTGAGCCTGGCGTTCGCCGACGCCCGGCAGCCGCTCGCCGACCCGTCGCAGCTCGTCTACTTCCCCATCGTCGTCGACCGGCAGCGGAGCGTGCGGTTCGTCAACGTCCTCACCGGCTACCCGTTCTACGCGTCGAAGGGAAGCTACGGCGCGCTTTTCCTGCGGGTGGCGAACGCCGACCAGTCCCCGGTCGTCACGGCCCGGACCTACAACACCGGTGACGGCAGCGGCACGTACGGCCTCGCCGTCCCGTCGCTCCCGGTCACGTCCGGCATCTCGGCGTCGAGCCCTCGCGCGGCGCGCACGCTGCTCGGGCTGAAGGAGAACGCCTCGGCGTACACGAACCTGGCCGTGGTCAACCTGGGCGGGGACCCGGCCGTCGCCGACGTGGCCTTGCTGGACCCGGCGGGCAGCCCCCTCGGCGTCCCGGTGCGCTTCGCGCTCGGACCGTACGGCGTGGCCCAGGTCGGACGGATCCTGGCGGCCGCCGGCGTGACCGCCTCGGCCGACACCTTCGTCGCCGTCGTCACGCTCGTGTCCGGGACCTCGGTCGTGCCGTACGCCAGCGTCATCGACGTCCTCTCGAAGGACCCGATCGTCGTCAATCCGGTGTCGACCCCCGCCTCCTCGTACCGCCTGCCGGGCATCGTGAGGACTCGCGGCCAGGGGAGCACCTTCTTCCGGAGCGACTTCTATCTTCACAACCCGTCCACCCAGATCCGGAAGCTGAACGTGTCGTACTCGTACCGCTCCGGTGACGGACCGCGCTTCGTCGCCTCGAACGTGCTGATCCTCCAGCCGCTGCAGACGATCGAGCTCGACGATTTCGTGAAGGAATGGCTCAAGCTCCCGCCCTCCGACACGGCCAGCTACGTCGACGCCTTCGTGGACGTCACCCCGGCGGCCGGAGATCCCGCCGGGGAGGCGGTGCTCGTCCTCGGCAAGACGTACAACTCGCAGCCGACCGGCTCGACGGGTCTCCAGGTCCCCGGGTACACCGCTGCCGACGCCGCTTCGGCGGCCGGCCCCGCCCGGCGCCTCCTGATGACCGGGCTGCAATCGACCGCGGCGTACCGCACGAACCTGGCGTTCTTCCTGGCCTATCCCGGAGCGACCGGCAGCGTCAGCGCGATGCTGCGGCTCTACGACGGATCGGGCGCGCTGGTGAGATCGCTTCCGATCACCCTCGACGACTTCACCAGCTTCGTCCAGAAGGGGGACTCCGAGCTGTTCGGCGGTCTCAGCGGCGACCGGACGCGGATCACGGCGGTCCTGGAGGACCCCACGGGCAGCGCTCCGGTCGCCGCATACGCCACCGTGCTCGACCAGGTCTCGGGGGACGCGGTCCTCGTCGTGGGCAAGCCGCAACCGTGAGGCGGCGCACCGGGGCTGGGCCCCGCTCGCGGTAGATTCGGGGGATGAGCAGCACGCGGCTCGGCCGATACGCCCTCAAGAAACGCCTCGGATCGGGCGGCATGGCCGAGGTCTGGGAGGCGTTCGACGAGACGCTCCACCGCACCGTCGCGGTGAAGGTGATCCGTCCCGCCATCTCGGGCGCGCCGGAGTTCGTGGAGCGGTTCCTCCGCGAGGCCCGGGTCGTCGCGAACCTGGAGCACCCGAACATCGTCCCCGTCTACGACTTCGGCAACGAGGGGGAGACCGCGTACCTCGTCATGCCGCTGGTCCCGGGCGGGACGCTGAAGGACCGGATGCGGGGTCCGATGGACCCGGCCTCGGCTCTGGACGCCATCGCCGCGATCGCCGCCGCCCTCGACCACGCGCACGGCAAGTCGGTGCTTCACCGGGACGTCAAGCCGACGAACGTCCTGGTGGACCAGATCGGACGGCTGGTGCTCGCCGACTTCGGCCTGGCCAAGAGCACGATGGTCAGCTCCGAGCTGACCTCGACCGGGATGGTCGTCGGCACACCGGTCTACATGTCGCCCGAGCAGGCGCTCGGGCAGCAGGTGGATGGCCGCTCCGACCAGTACGCTCTCGCCGTTCTCGCCTTCGAGCTCCTGACCGGCCGGATCCCGTACGTCGCCGCGACGCCGATCGCGTTCCTCCAGCAGCACCTCCACGCGCCGCCCCCGGCCGCCACGTCGGTCAACAAGGCCCTTCCGCCCGCCGTGGACGCCGCGCTCGCGCGCGGCCTGGCCAAGCGCCCCGAGGAGCGCTACGACAGCTGCACGGCGCTCGCGGCGGCCATCGGCGAGGCGCTCGGAATCACGCTGGCGACGGCGCGCTGGCGGCCGACGGCCGGAGGCGGCCGACTGGCGTCCAGCTCCGTGCCCGCCCCGGCAACGCCGACTCCCGAGTCCGAGTCCGCGACGATCGTCCACCCGTCGTCGGGCCGCGTCTCACGTGCGTCGGCCAGCGGGGCCGCCACCCGGGCGACGGGGCAGACGTCGCCGACTCCGCCCCCCGTCACGCCGCCTCCGCTGCCGCGGGCCGTCCGTGGACCGATACCCTCGCCGCCACCCGAGCCGGTGGCCGAGCTCCCACGGTCCGGGACGATGCCGGCGCCCGCGCTTCCCTCCGAGTCCCGGCGGATGTCGATCCTGCCGCTCTTCCTGGTCCTCGCCGCCGTCGGGGCTCTGATCGGCTACCAGATCTACTCCGGCCGGAAGCCGGCCGGGCCCGTGGAGACCCCGGTCGCCACGCCGGTGCCCGCCTCGACCGTGCCGCCGGGAGCCCCGATCGTCCCCCTGGCGACCCCGGTCCCGACCGCCGTGCCGACGGTCGAGCCGACCGTGCCGCCGATCACGATCCGGGAGGTCGGGGCGACACCGGTCCCGGGCGAGCCCGAGCCGACACGGCCACCGCGAGCGCACCCCACGGCGCCTCCGCCCACGGAGCGCCCGCCGGAAGATCGCCCCCGGGGCGGGGCAACCCCGGTCGCCGAGGACCGGCGAGGGCCGTTGCGAAAAGGGGAGAAGCGCACCGGCGAAGCCACGGTCCCGTTCCGGCCCGGCGAGCGTGTCCCGGTTGGCGCGAAGATCGGGGACGCCACGATCCTCTGGGTCGAGGTGAAGGACATGCCGGACGACTCCGACTACCGGAAGGCGGAGAAGGACCCGGAGCGGACCCACAAGATCACCGTCACCTTCACGTACGCCAACGCGGACGACGAGCACGACTACAAGTGCGACTACGGCGTGTCCCTTCTGGACGGCGCAGGGCGTGAGGTCGGCGCGGGCCAGCAGGATCGCTCCCTCAACAAGGGGGAGCGGAGCGACACCAACCGGATGTCGGTGAAGGGGCGCACCGCCGATTTCAAGTCGGTGCGGTCGATGCGCCTGAGGTTCCGGATGGAGGCGGACTAGACAGGGGTCTCGCCCCGATCGCTTCGCGCACACGCGCGACGAGGTGGGCCGGGGAGAACGGCTTCTCGAGGAAAGCCGTTCCGTCCATCCCGGGAAGGGCTCCGTCGCTGAAGCCCGACATGAAGATCACCTTGAGCTCCGGGAGCTGACCCGTCAGCTCCTCGGCCAGGCCCGGCCCCGTCATCCCGGGCATCACCGCGTCCGTCAGCAGCAGGTGGATCGGGTTCCAGTGGGCGGCGGCCACGGCCAAAGCTTCCTCTCCCGACGCGGCCTCGAGTACCTGGTAGCCGGAGGCGCGCAGGGTTCGCGCGGCGAACGTGCGTGTCGATTCCTCGTCCTCGACCAGGAGGATCGTCTCGGCCCCGCGCTCCGCGGGGGGGGAAGGGCGCGCGGACACGCCCCGATCCTCGCCGCAGGGGAGGTAGACCTTGAAGACCGATCCGCGACCCGGCTCGCTGTACACGCCGATGTGTCCCCCGCTCTGCTTCACGATGCCGTAGACGGTGGAGAGGCCGAGCCCCGTGCCGCGTCCCGGCTCCTTCGTCGTGAAGAAGGGCTCGAAGATGCGGGGCAGCACGTCCGGCTCCATTCCCGTGCCCGTGTCCGACACGGAGATCAGGACGTACGGTCCGGGCGCGACATCCAGGTGGTGGCGTGTGTAGTCGTCCTCGAGCTCGACCTCGAGCGTCTCGATCGTCAACGTGCCGCCGTCCGGCATGGCGTCCCGGGCGTTCACCACCAGGTTCATCAGCACCTGCCCGAGGAGCCCGGGGTCGGCGCGGACGTGCCCGGGCACCGGCGCCAGCCGGACCCGGAGCTCCACGGACGGGCCTGCCAGATGGCCCAGCAGCTTCTCCAGCCCGGTCACGACCGCGTTGACGTCGACCAGCACCGGCTCGACCGGCTGGGACCTGCTGAACGCCAGGAGCTGCCGGGTCAGCGCCGCGGCGCGCTCTCCCGCCTTCCGGATCTCGTCCAGATCCTCGTGCAGCGGGGAGCCGGGCTCCGCACGCAGCTGGATGGCCTCGCTGTAGCCGAGGATCGGGGTGAGGAGGTTGTTGAAGTCGTGCGCCACGCTACCGGCGAGCTGACCCAGCGCCTCCATCTTCTGTGACTGGCGGAGCTGCTCCTCCAGCAGCCGGCGATCCGTGACGTCCAGGAAGGAGACCAGGACGGCTGCCTCCGACGAGGCCCCGGGGCGTCTCAGCTGCTCGGTGGTCACCGAGATCCAGCGGCGGCGTTCGCCCGGTGTCTCGACGCCGATCACCACGTCGTTGGAAGGAGTTCCTTCCCGCCGGGTGACGGCGCTCGGCAGGTCGTCCGGCGGGAGGGGCGAGCCGTCCTCCGCGAAGAAGCGAAGGCCGAGCTCCGACGGCTGACGGCCCAGGCAGTGGAGCGCCCGGCGCCCCAGGATCCGCTCGGCGGCCGGGTTCACGGTCTCGATGTCGCCGGCGGCATCCAGCACGATGACTCCGACGGCCAGCGAGAGGACCAGGGTGCGGTACCGCTCCTCGCTGAAGAGGAGCGCTTCCTCGGCCTGGCGCCGGGCGACGACCTGACCACACTGACGCGCCAGGTCCGAGAGGGCCTCCAGGTCCTCCGGGGAGAGGAGCGGCGGCTCACCGTCGACGTGCAGCGCGAGGACACCCACCGTGCCCGCATCCCCGATCATCGGGACCGAGACGGTGGATCGAAACGGCGTCCCGGCCGAGACGTCGGCGGGTGCGAGGTCCACCAGGGATCTCCCCGCCCTCCAGGCGCGGCCGGCCGGCTCTTCGCCGGGCGCCAGCGTCCGTTCGCCGTCGAGGGGCCCCGCGGTGGTCCGGCTCCAGCTGGAGAGCCGGGTCAGCACGTTGCGACGGGGGTCGACGAGCCACAGCTCTCCCAGGTCGGCCCGCAGGGCCGCGGCAAGGCTCTCCAGGAGCCTGGGAGCCGCCTCCTCCAGGGTCGAGCAGTCGACCAGGGCGCGCTTCGCGGCGGACACGGCCCGCGCGAGGAACGCCTGCTGATCGCTTGCCATCTGTTGCCTTCGGTCCTGGCCCGTCGTGGTCTCCGGGTCGGGGTACCCGGTTTCCACCCCTTCTCTCTAGATGTCCCGGCCGGGCGGCCGATCTGGCCCCCCCCTCTCGCCGAGATCAGGGGCGAAGGGCCATCCGGACGCCGCTGGCAGCCAGGAGCAGGAGCAAGGGCATGCCGAGGAGGACGAGTGCGACGTTCACGGCCTTCCACGGCGTCCACTGCAGGTCGTGGAGGCGATAGGTCCAGTCGATGAACTCGTTCAGGTCGCCCGTCTGGGAGATCTCGCCCGTGACGCGGTCGACGGTGACCCGTTTTCCGCCCGCGAGGTGGAACCGGAACGCCGGGTCGTCCGCGCCGGTCCTTCCCGACCGCACGGCCGTCTCCTCGGTCCGGAGGACGGCGCCGTAGCGCGCCCCGTGGACCGAGGCCTGCACCGCGTCGCGAAGCCACAGGCGGGCGGTCTCCTCGGTCGCCTCGGGGATGGTGTCGCCGCTCGCCGAGTCGATCGCGACCGGCTCGCCGTTTCGCTTTCCGAGCCAGGCGATCAGGCCGCGCGGGTGCGTCGCCAGGGTGGCCGGACCGACGTCGAGGACGCCTCGCGCCTGGAGCATGGCGGGGGAGAAGACCGCCCGCCCCCAGAGGACGTCGGCCGTGAACGGGACGGCCAGCGGCTCGTACGCCTCCGCGTACCGGTGCTTCACGTGGAAGAGGAGGCCGGTCACCGTCCAGACCAGGAGGGGCAGCGCGAGGCCGAGGCCGGCGAGGCGATGGACGCGACGGAGGGTCACCCCCGGAGGCTATCCCGCCGTCCTCGCGCGGAGGAGCGCGAGAACGAAGAGGAGTGAACCGAGGAGGATGATCGCGGCGCCGGGAGCCACGTCGAGGCCGACCGAGGCGAGGAGCCCGCCCAGTACCATGGCCAGAGCCGCTCCGATCGAGCCCAGCAGGAACGCCGGCCAGCGCGCCGTGAGAGGGCGTGCCACCGCCCCCGGCAGCACGAGGAGCGCCGAGACCAGGAGGAGCCCGACGACCTTGAGCGCGGCCACGATCGAGACGCCGATGAGGACGAGGAGGAGGAGGCGCATCGCCTTCACGTCGACCCCGGCGGCGCGCGCGCCGTCCTCGTCGATCGAGGCGAGGAGGAGCGGGCGGAACCGGGCGGCGAGCGTGAGGAGGACCAGGGAGGCGGTCGCCCCGAGGATCGCGAGGTCGGCCGGTGCGACCGTCAGGATGTTCCCGAACATCAGGCCGAAGAGGTCGACGTTCGTCCTCAGAAACCCGATCGCGACGACGCCGGCCGCCATCGCCGCGACCGTGAAGACGCCCACCGCGGAGTCCTCGGTGGCGAGCCCCCCTCCGGAGGCCCGCGCCGTCGCGAGGGCCACCAGCACGGCCGCGGCGAGGCCCCCGACGAGCGGCGGCAGGCCCGCGAGGGTCGCGAGCGCGACGCCGCCGAAGGCCGCGTGCGAGATCCCCGAGCCCGCGTAGGCCAGCCTCCGGAGGACGACGAAGAACGACAGCGCCCCGCACAGGAGCGCGGCGATCGCCCCGGCCAGGAGCGCCCGCTGGAAGAACGGGAAGGCGAGGAACTCGATCACTCCCCCTCCTCGAGGCGGGCGGTGCGGTCCACGTGGAGGACGTCGTCGGCGCCGCCCATCGACGAGGCGTCGTGCGTCACGTAGACGACGCTCGCGCCGCGGGCGACCTCCTCCACGACGAGCCGACGCAGCGTCTTCATCCCCTCGGCGTCGAGCGCCGTGTCGGGCTCGTCCAGGACGAGGATCGGCGGGTCGCCGGCGATCGCACGGGCGAGGAGCACGCGCTGGCGTTGGCCGCCGGAGAGCTTCCCGATCGGCCGGTCCACGAGCTCGGGAGAAAGGCCGGCGCGCCGGAGCGCCTCCGCCGCCTGGGCCCGCGCGGGCGCCGGGGTGCGGAAGCCGGCGCCGTGATCGAGGGTGAGGCCGATCAGGTCGAGGCCCGAGACGGGAGCGTCGATCTCCAGCGACGTCCGCTGCGGCAGGTAGCCGATCCGGGGGCGGGGTCTCTCGCGGCCGTTCGTGTCGAGGAACGTGACGGTCCCCGCGGCCGGGTCGAGGAGGCCGAGGAGGACGCGCATCAGTGTGGTCTTGCCGCCGCCGTTCGGTCCCACGATGGCGGTCCGGCGGGTGGGCCGGAGCGCGCAGGTGACGCCGTGGAGGACCTCGCGCTCTCCCAGGACGACGGAGATCCCGTCGAAGCGGGCGCCGATCACGACAGCCCTCGTACGAACGCCCGAGCGTTCCAGCGCATCATGGCCTCGTAGCCGCACCGGCCGGCGACGCCGCCGAACGGATCGACCGTCTCGAGGGTCAGGCCCGCGTCGTCCGCGATCACCCGCGCGGCCGACGCCGGGAACTGCGGCTCGGTGAAGATCGCCCGGAGGTGACGCGCGCGCGCGCCCTCCATCAGGGCCTTCAGCTCGCGCGGGGACGGCTCCCGCCCGGGCACCGGCTCGATGGAGGCGGCGGCGACGAGACCGTAGCGCGCGGCGAAGTACGCCCAGGCATTGTGCGCCGTGACGAACGGCCGTCCGCGCACCGGTGTGAGCGTGGTCGCGAGCTCCGCGTCCAGGCGGAGGAGCGAGGCGGCGACCTCCCCGGCTCGGGTCTCGTACCCGGCGCGGCCGGCCGGGTCGAGGCTGGCGAGCCTCGCGGCGAGCGGTGCGATCGCCCGCGCGGCGAGCTCGGCGGAGAGCCACCAGTGCGGGTCGTGCCCGATCTCCCCGTGCGCGTGCCCGTCTGCGTGCTCGCCTCCGGCGATCCGTTCTTCTTCGGCATGGGCGCCACGCT
>CAYLNK010000002.1:0-67179 GCA_964384675.1 uncultured Holophagales bacterium
GGCGGCGGCCCGGCAGGTCGCGGCCGAGACGATCGAATCGACGACCCGCGACCTGGAGAGCTCCGTGAAGGAGATCGTCGCGGCCGCCGAGCTCGCTCAGAACGAGGGCTCGGGCCCGATCGCGCGGGCCGCGGCGGCCGCCGAGCTGGAGCGGACCGGCCGGCGTCTCCTCGAGCACGTGACCCGCCGCGAGACGGGTGCGCACCGCGCCGTCCAGGCCGTTCCGCGCGCCCTCCTCGTCGACGACAACGACGAGAACCGGGAGCTGATCGCGCACATGCTCCGCTCCCGCGGGGTGGAGGTCACGGCGGTCGGCTCGGGGCGCGACGCGATCGACGTGGCGGCGCGCCTGGAGCTCGACTTCGTCCTGCTGGACGTCCAGATGCCGGAGATGGACGGCTACGAGGTGGTGCGCCGCCTGCGCGCGCTGCCCGGCGGCGGGGCGCTCCCCGTGGTCGCGCTGACCGCGCTCACGTCGGAGTCGGTGCGGAGCCAGTGCCTCGAGGAGGGGATGGACGACTTCGTGTCGAAGCCGGTCACGCTCGCCCGCGTCGCCGAGCTGGTGCGGCGCTGGGGGAAGAGGGGCGATCGCGAGGCGCTACCAGCGGACCCGGTAGAGCATCCAGTAGACGACGACTCCGGTCACTGAGACGTAGAGCCAGATCGGCAGCGTGATCCGGGCCAGCCGCCGGTGCCGCGCCAAGCGCCCCGTCCGCGCCAGGACGAAGACCGTCACGGCCAACGGGGCGAGCGCCATGGCGAGCACCGTGTGCGTCAGCAGGATGCCGAGGTAGATCGTCCGCGCGGTCCCCGTGCCGGGGAAGAGGACCCGGCCCACGTTGACGTGGTAGACGAGGTACGAGACGAGGAAGAGCGCCGAGGTCGTCAACGCCGCCGTCATGACCCGCCGGTGCGCGTCGAGCCGCCGCTGTCTCACCAGCAGGTAGCCGGTCAGCAGGAGGAGCGCGCTCGTCGTGTTCAGGAGCGCGTTGAGGGTCGGCAGGTCGCGGAGCGTCACCCGCGTCCCTTGCGGCGCTCCGGACCCGACGGGTTCCTCGCCACCACGAACGCCGCGAGCGCGAACGTGGCGATCCCGAAGGCAGCGGTGACGCCGACGGAGAGCCCGAAATCGGGGAGCCCGGTGACGCCCGGAGACAGCCCCTCCCGCAGCGCGGCCACGCCGTACGTCAGCGGGTTCACCGCCATCACGCCCCGGAGCCACGCGGGCGCGGTCGCGAGGGGAAAGAAGGACCCGGAGAGGAGCCACATCGGCATCAGGAAGAGGTTCATCACCGCGTGGAAGCCCTGCGTCGACTCGAGCGACCACGCGATCGCGAAGCCGAGGCCCGTCAGCGCGAAAGAGACGAGGACCAGGACGAGGAGCGCCTCCGCGAACGCCAGGCTCCTCCACGGCAGCCCGAGGAGCGGGACGAGGAGGAGGAGGCTCGCGCCCTGGAGGAGGCCGAGCACGGTGCCGCCCAGGATCTTCCCGAGCGCGATCTGGAACGGCGCGACCGGGGAGACGAGGACCGACTGGAGGAACCCCTCGCGGCGGTCCTCGATGACCGAGATCGTCGCGAAGATCGAGGCGAAGAGGACGACGAGGATGACGGTGCCGGGGAAGAAGTAGGCCGAGAAGGAGCTTCCCGACGACCGGAACGACGAGCCGAATCCGGAGCCGAGGAGGACCCATGCGAAGAGGGGCGGGACGACGGCGCCGACGATCCGGCTCGGCTGGCGGAAGAAGCGAACGAGCTCGCGCCGCGCCAGGGCCAGGGCCGGGCTCACTCGTCGGCCTCCCGGAAGCGCCGGCCCGTCTTGGCGACGAAGACGTCCTCGAGCGACGGGGCGCCGAGCGTCACGGAGCGGAACCGGCCGGGGAACGCCTCCACCAGCGGAGGGATGAACTCGTGGGCGACCCGCGGCTGGAGGCGCACCGTCGGCCCGACGGTCGTGGGCGTCCCGGCCTGGGCTCCGAAGCGGGCGACGATCTCCCCGGCCAGGCGGGGCGCGTCCTCGGGCTCGGGCGTCTCGACCACGAGGACGTCGCCGCCGAGCGTCTGCTTCAGCTCGCGCGGAGTCCCGAGGGCCAGGAGGTGACCCCGGTCGAGGATGCCGATCCGGTCGGAAGCCTCGGCCTCGTCGAAGAGGTGTGTCGTGATGAGCACGCAGGTCCTGTCCTTGTGGGCGAGCTCGCGGAGCAGCTCGCGCAGGTCGCGGCGGGCCCCCGGGTCGAGCCCGGTCGAGGGCTCGTCGAGGAGGAGCACCGTGGGGCGGTGGAGGAGCGACTTGGCGAGCTCGACGCGGCGCGCGAGACCGCCGGAGAGCGTCTCGACGAGGTCCGTCTTGCGGTCCAGGATCGAGAAGCGCGCGAGGAGCTCCTCGCCCCGGGTCCGGAGGGCCTCGCCCGAGAGCCCGTACAGCTCCCCCTGGATCCGCACGTTCTCCCAGACGGTCAGCTTCTTGTCGAGGCTGGGCGCCTGGAAAACGACGCCGAGCGCGCGCCGGAGGGCCTGCAGGTCCCGCTCCGGCGAGAGCCCCTGCACGAGGAAGCTCCCCGAGGAGGGCGGCAGGAGCGTCGCCAGGATCCGGAACAACGTGGTCTTGCCGCCGCCGTTCGGGCCGAGCAGGCTGAACACCTCGCCGGGCTCGACGGCGAGCGAGACGCGATCGAGGGCGACACGATCCCCGTAGCGGCGGGTCAGCTCGCGGACGTCGACGGCGGGCACGCGGTCAGGCGATCCGGTCGA
Source organism: uncultured Holophagales bacterium (assembly GCA_964384675.1). GTDB lineage: Bacteria > Acidobacteriota > Thermoanaerobaculia > UBA5066 > UBA5066 > CAYLNK01. Next base: position 2,751 of record CAYLNK010000002.1, read on the forward strand.
CGACCAGGAGGAGCAGGATCGCGGGGAGCCAGGCGATCGAGAACAGGAACAGCGTCAGGGCCGTCGCGTCCGTGGTGCGGCGCGCGAAGCGCCAGCCGAGGAGCAGGAAGAGGCCGGAGAGGAGGAACGCGATCACGCCGTACAGCGTGCCGGCCATCCCGGTGAACGACGGCAGAAGGCTGATCGGCAGCAGCGCGACGCACCAGAGGAGCGCTTCGCGGCCGGAGCGGCGCCCCGACGGGTCGACCGTCGCCAGGATGCGGATCCCGGCGCGCCCGTAGTCCTCGCGGTGGCGCCAGCCGATCGCGAGGAAGTGAGGCAGCTGCCAGACGAAGAGGATGGCGAACAGCACCAGGCCGGGCGTCCCGATGGCGCCGGTGACGGCCGTGTAGCCGCCCAGGGGCGGGAGGGCGCCCGGGATCGCCCCGACGATCGTCGACAGCGGCGAGCGGGTCTTCAGCGGCGTGTAGGCGAAGACGTAGCTCGTCAGGGTGAGGGCGGCGAGGAGAGCCGTCAGCGCGTTCGCGAAGAGGTAGAGCTGAACCGTCCCCGCCACCGAAACCAGGAGGGCGAACGAGAAGGCGAGGCCGACGGGGAGGCGTCCGTCGGGGAGCGGACGGTTGCGTGTGCGCGCCATCCGCCGGTCCACCTCCACCTCCCAGAGCTGGTTGAACGCGCTGGTGCCGCTCGCGACGAGCGCGGTGCCGGCGAGCGTGTGGAGGAGGAGCCCGAGGTCGATCGAGGAGAGCGAGCCCTCGAGACCCGCGACGAACCCGACGGCGGCGGTGAGCACCACGAAGAACGTGATCCGGGGCTTGGTCAGCGAGATCAGGTCGCGCAGCGTGCTCACGCGGGGACCCCCGCTGCGGCGGGCGCGGCCGGGGACGAGGCCACCGAGGCCCGTGACGGCACCGGGCGCAGCGCCCGCGCCAGCGTCTGGGCCGCGGCGACGCCGACGACCCAGGTGAGCGCGCCCATCGCGAGGTGCGCCGTGGTCACCGGTACCGCCTTCCTCGTGTAGACCGAGAGGCCGCCGAGGACGACCTGGGTGACCAGGAGGGCGATCCACGCGCTTCCGAGGAAGCCGAGAAGCCGCGACGCGGGGGCGAGGCGCCGGAGCGCGAACGCCGCCGAGAGGACGAGGACCGTCACGAGGAGGGCTCCCGCCCGGTGCGACATGTGGATCGCCACGCCGCGCTGCACCATCTGCGTGGCCGTGGGCCAGAGCCGGCCGAACGCGAGCGGGAGGTCCGGGACCGCGAGCCCGGCCGCGGTGTGGCGCATCACGGCGCCGAGGAGGATCTGGAGGTAGACGGCGGCCGCCGCCCAGAGCGCCGCCCGGTACGCGAGCCGGAGGGGCCTTTCGGGCGCCGCAGAGACGAGCGACCCGTCCTCGAAGCCGGGGCTCGCCCGGAGGGCCAGCGAGACGCACAGGGCGAAGACGATCTCGGCGAGCCCGGCGTGGGCCGACGACACGGCGGGCGGGAGCAGGAAGAGGACGGTGACGCCGCCCAGAACCGCCTGGAGCAGGATCGCGACGAACGCCAGGACCGAGAGGATCCGCAGATCGCGGCGCCGCGAGAAGCGCCACACGATCGCGACCTGGATCCCGACGAGGAACGAGACCGCCGCCGCCACGAGCCGGTGCCCGTGCTCGTAGAAGATCCCGCCCACCATCGGCGGCATCAGACGGCCGTACGAGAGCGGCCAGTCCGGCACCGCGAGGCCCGACTCCGTCGAGGTCACGAGCGCGCCGGCCACCAGGAGCAGAAAGACGCCCGTCGCCACGACGCGGGTGGTGTGCTTGACGATCACGTCGGGGTCGGTCTCCTCGCCGCTCGCCTCAGGCAGCCGGCTTGAACGTCCAGGTGGTGGCCTTGGCTTCCTTGTCTCCCACGGTCACCTGCTGCGTCTGGGTGCCGAGCTTCTCGTGCCACGCCTCGACCGTGTAGGTGCCCGGCGGGAGGTCCTTGATGGTGAACGTGCCGTCGGCCGCGGTCACCCCGAAGAACGGGTGAGGGAGGACGCCGGCGTACGACAGCATCCAGCCGTGCACGTCGCACTTGATCTTGACCATCACCTCGGGCTTGTCGAACTTCTTGGTGTACTTCATCCCCTGCACGGGCATTCCCAGGTTGAACGCCTCGTTCTTCTCGGGCAGGGCGTGGATGTTGTGGAGCGTCGCGTCGCTGTTGAGGATCTCGAGCGGCTGGCCCGCGACGATCCCGAAGACGTGCGGGTGGTACATGCACCCCTGCTGGTCGATCTGCACGGGCGTCGTCGGGACCGGGTAGGTCCCCTTGATCCCGTCCTTGACGTAGACGAAGACGTGCTGGAGGCCCTTGTCGGGGCCCACGACGAGGTCTTCCTTGGCCACCTCCGACGCGTGCGCCTTGGTGCAGAAAGCGTCGGCCGTCATCTTGATCTTCTCGGCGATCGGGACCTCGCCGTCGAACGTGATCTTGCCGGTGATCGAGGCCGTACCGGTGGCTCCTGCGGCCGGGGCCGCCGCCGCGGCCGGGGCGGCTCCGCCCTCCGCCCCCGCCTTCTTCGCTCCGGCGGCCTTCGGGCGATCCTCGTCCTCGTCCTCGCTCCCGCCCCCGCACGACACGGAGAGGGCGAGGCCCAGGCCCGCCACGGCGACGGCGGTCAGGATTCGGGCGGTGGCGGCGTTCTTCGGGCTCAGCACGATCGGGCCTCCTTGAAAACGGCGGGAAAGGGCGGCGGCGTGGGCCGTTCCGTCCGGCGGGGAATCCTAGCGGCGGGGCGGGGGGGCGTCAAACGGGGATCCGCCCCGGGCCCCTCTCGCGTAGAGTTCGGGCGTCATGCACGTCGACTTCGCCCGCCTGTTCCACGTCGCGATGCCGCTCAAGTTCCGCTTCCGGACGTCCTTCGGCGAGACCACGACGAAGCGCTTCCTGCTGCTCGAGCTCCGCTCGGGCGAGCATGCGGGGTGGGGCGAGTGCGTGGCCGAGGAAGACCCGTTCTACTCGCCCGAGACGACGGCCACCGCCGAGCACGTCCTGTCCCGTCATCTCCTGCCGCTCGTCCTGGGGCGCGAGCTCGCGGGTCCCGAGGCGTTCGACGCTCTGGCCGCCCGCGTCCGCGGGCATCGGATGGCCAAGGGGGCCGTGGAGGCCGCGCTTCGCGATCTGGCAGCGCGCGCGGCCGGGGTCTCGCTCGCCCGCTCGATCGGTGGATCGCGGATCGCGAACGAGGTCGGCGTCTCGCTCGGCCTCTCGTCCAGCGTCGCCGAGACCGTGGAGAACGTGAGGCGCCACGTGGGCCAGGGCTACCGGCGGATCAAGCTGAAGATCGAGCCGGGCGCGGACGTCGACCGGGTCTCGGCGACACGGGAGGCGTTCCCCGACATCCCGCTCACGGTGGACGCGAACGCGGCGTATCGGCCCGAGCAGGCCGACCTCATCCGCGCGCTCGACCCGTTCCGGCTGGACTACATCGAGCAGCCCCTCCACCACGAGGACCTCCTCCGGCACGCCGAGCTCCAGAAGTCGATGCAGACCCCGATCTGCCTGGACGAGTCGATCCGATCGGCCGAGGACGCCCGCGCCGCGATCGCCCTCGGGGCGTGCCGCGTGATCAACGTGAAGCTCGGGCGGGTGGGCGGCTACGGCGAGGCCCTCCGGATCCACGAGATCGCCGCCGCGGCCGGCGTCCCGCTGTGGTGCGGCGGCATGCTCGAGGCGGGCGTCGGCCGCGCGCACAACATCGCGCTGGCCAGCCTGCCGGCCTTCAGCAAGCCTGGCGACACGGCCTCCTCCTCGCGCTACTTCGAGGAGGACCTCGTCGAGCCGGCGCCGGAGGCCACCGACGGTCTCATGCCGGTGCCCACCGGGCCCGGGATCGGCGTCGAGGTGCGGCACGATCGCCTCCAGAGATTCGTGACCAGCGTGGCGGAGATCCGTCCGTGAGCGCGGCTCCGGAGCGGATCGAAGCGCTCGCCGCGTATTTCACGGCACGCGCGGACGCGCTCCTCGCGGACCTCGAATCGCTCGTGACGCGCGAGAGCCCGTCGGAGGAGGCGGAGAAGGTCTCTGCCCTGGCGGCGTGGATCGCCGGCCGGCTCACGCGTTCGGGCCTGGTCCCCGAGGCCGTGCCGTGCGAGGGGCGCGGCGACGCCTTCCGGCTCCGGCTCGGAACGGGGGAGGGTGGCACGCTCCTGCTGGGGCACCTCGACACCGTGTGGCCGGCCGGAACGCTCGGCGAGATTCCGTTCCGGGTCGAGGACGGCAACGCGCGCGGCCCCGGCGTCTTCGACATGAAGGGCGGCATCGCCGTGGCGCTGTCGGTCCTCGACGCGATTGCCGAGGGTGCGGTCACGCCGGCCGCGCCGGTGACGCTGCTCCTCACGCCGGACGAGGAGATCGGGAGCCACGCGTCGCGCGACCTGCTGGTGGCCGAGGCCAGGCGGCGTCAGAGGGTGCTGGTGCTCGAGCCGTCGGGCGACGGCGGGGCGGCGAAGGTGGCCCGCAAGGGGACGGGCCTCGTCGTGGCCCGCTTCCACGGTGTCGCCTCGCACGCCGGGCTCGACCCCGAGAAGGGGGCCTCGGCCCTCGCGGAGATGGCCCGGTACGTCCTCTACGCCGAGGCGCTCGCCGACCTCGCCGTCGGGACCAGCGTCGTGCCGACCGTCGCGTCGGCGGGGACGAAGAGCAACGTGGTGCCCGAGCGGGCGGAGGTGACCGTGGACTACCGGGTGTGGGACGGCGCGGAAGGGGATCGCGTGACCTCGGCGCTCACGTCGTACCGCTGCGCCGATCCGCGCGTGACGGTCGAGGTCGAGGGGGGCGTCAACCGCCCGCCGATGGAGCCGAGCGACACCTCGCTCGCGATCCACCGTCGGGCCGCCGCGATCGCCGAGCGGCTCGGGTTCGCGCTGCCGGGGACCCGCGTGGGAGGCGGCTCCGACGGCAACCTGACGTCGGCCGCCGGCGTGTCGACCCTGGACGGTCTCGGCCCGGCCGGTGCCGGCGCGCACGCCCGGCACGAGAGGCTGGAGGTGGCCGACCTGCCCCGCCGCGCGGCCCTCCTCGCGGCGCTCCTCGAGGAGGTGCCGTCGTGACGGCGCGCCTGGCGCTCCGCGAGCTGGCGAGTCCCGCCGAGTTCCGTGAGACGATGGACGTCTCCAAGGAGGCGTGGCAGTTCGCCGACCGCGAGGTCTCCCCGGCGGCCGACCTGATCGCCGCGACGCACGCCGGAGGCCTGACCGCCGGCGCGTTCCTCGGCAAGCGGATGATCGGCTTCGTCCATGGGGTGCCTCGGGTCAACCGCGGGGAGCCGTGCCTTCACTCGCACCTCCTCGCCATCCGGCCCGAAGCCCAGGGTAAGCGCCTCTCGGCGAAGCTGAAGCTGTTCCAGCGCGACTGGAGCCTGGCGCGCGGGATCCGTCTCGTCACCTGGACCTACGACCCGTTCCTGATCAAGAACGCCAAGCTGAACCTGGGCCGTCTGCGCGCCACGGTCTCGGCGCTGCTGCCCGATTTCTACGGTCACATGGGGGGGATCTACGGGGCCATCCCGACGGACCGCTTCGAGGTGTCGTGGCGGCTCGACGACCCGATCGTCGAGCGGGCCGCGCGCGGGGAGGAGCCGCTCCCGGGCCGGGACACGAGCGAGCTGCCGGTCGCGCTGCCCGGGCGGAGGCTTCCGTCCGCTCCGTCGGTGCTCGTCCCGTTTCCCGCCGGCGCGCCGGGCCTCTACCGGACCCACCCCGAGGTGGCGATCGCCGCCCGGCGGAGCTTCGGGAGGACCGTCACCCGCCTCTTCGAGCGGGGCTACGTGGCGATCGGCGTCGTCGAGCGGCCGGACGGTCCCGCCTATCTCCTCGAGCGCCACTAGTGGCGTGTCAGCGAAGAATCCGAAGCGCCTGCCCGGCCCTCGACGCCGATAGCGGCATTGGTGCGCAGACGCTCGGCGAAGATGGAGGAGCCCCTTCAGCCCTCGGTCTGCGCGCCTGGCTCTCGGCGCCGATCGCCGTCGCATACACCTCGCCTTCCTCGCTGGCGCGCCACTAGAATCCCGTGCGTATCGACCGGAAGGAGAAGACATGAAACGTCTCAGCAGCCTCGCCGCCGCCCTGGTCCTGGCGTCCGCCCTGACGGCGTCCGCTCACGATCTGAAGACCGACAGCTTCCAGGTCACCGGGACCGTCTCCGCCGTCGACGACGGCTCGGTCACCGTGATGAAGGGGAAGGAGCGCTTCCACATCACCCGCGACGCGGCCACGAAGGTCACGGGCGACCTGAAGGTGGGCGCCAAGGTGACGATCGCGTACAAGATGTACGCGGTCTCGGCCGAGGTGAAGGAAGAGAAGGCCGCCGCGAAGAAGAAGTAGCGGCTGGCTGCCGGAGCGGGGGCGCGCTGCCTCCGCTCGTCCGCCTCAGGCCTTGGCCAGCTCGCTCTTGAGCCGCTCGGCCTGGAAGTGGGCGATGAGCGGGTCGATCAGCTCGTCGATTCGCCCGTCCAGGATGTCGGGGAGGCGGTGCGACGTCAGCCCGATCCGGTGGTCCGTCACGCGCGACTGCGGGAAGTTGTAGGTGCGGATCTTCTCGGAGCGGTCCCCGGAGCCGACCATCTTCTTGCGGTCCGCCGCGTAGGCCGCCTCCTTCTTCTCGCGCTCCACCTCGAGGAGGCGCGACTTCAGGACGCGCATCGCCTTCGCCTTGTTCTTGATCTGGGAGCGCTCGTCCTGGCACTGCACGACGGTGTTGGTCGGCAGGTGCGTCAGACGCACCGCGGAGTACGTGGTGTTGACGCCCTGCCCGCCGGGTCCCGAGGCGCAGAAGAGATCGACCCGGATGTCCTTGTCGCTCACCTGGATGTCGACGTCCTCGGCCTCCGGCAGCACGGCGACGGTGGCCGCGGAGGTGTGGATGCGGCCCTGGGTCTCGGTGGCGGGGACGCGCTGCACGCGATGGACGCCGCCCTCGAACTTCAGGCGCGAGAAGGCGCCGTCGCCCTCCACGATCGCCTGGACCTCCTTGATGCCGCCGGCGCCGCCCGAATCGCTCCGGTCGATCACGTCGACCCGCCAGCCGCGCGTCTCCGCGTAGCGGACGTACATCCGGAACAGCTCCTCGGCGAAGAGCGCGGCCTCGTCACCCCCGGTGCCGGCTCGGATCTCGAGGACGACGTTCTTGTCGTCGTTCGGGTCGCGGGGCAGGAGGAGCAGCCGGAGCTCCTCCTCGACGGCGGTGCGGCGGGCCCGCAGGCCGTCCAGCTCCTCCTGGGCCATCGTCCGGAGCTCGTCGCCGGAGGGGAGCGTCTCGACCAGCTCCTTGGCGCCGGCGAGGTCCTTCTCGACCCGGCACATCTCCCGCCACTTCTCGACGACCCCGGCGATCTCCTTCATCGCGCGGACGGTCTTCGTGTACTCGACGTGGTCGGAGACCACCTCGGGCGTCTGGGAGCGCGCCTCGAGCTCCAGGTACCTGGACTCGATGTCTCGGAGCTTCTCGTGCATGGTGCCGGGGGGCGGCGGCGGGAGGCCGCCGGTGGCACCCGCCCGCGTGGCGGGCGGGTGCTAGGCCGTTCAGGCGGGTGTGGCTTCCGGGGCGGCCGCCGCGGTCTTCTTCTTCGGGGCGCTCGCCGGGGTCCGGTTGGCCCAGCGCTTCTGGAAGCGCTCGACGCGGCCCTCGGTGTCGACGAGCTTCGCCTTGCCGGTGAAGAACGGGTGGCAGCTGGAGCAGATCTCGAGCCTCAGCTCGTTCTTCGTGCTGCGGGTCTTCCAGGTGGTGCCGCACGCACAGTGCACGCTGACTTCCTGGTACTGCGGGTGGATCTTTTCTTTCATGAGGGAGTCTCCCGGCCGCGGCCGCTTTGGTAAGCCCCGGCGCAAACCGCGGATACTAGCATGGGCCGCCGGCCGCGTCGGCCGGCCCGCGCCGCGGGATCAGGCGGTTCGCTCGGCCCGGCCCGTGAAGGCCACGAACTCGCCGCTCCGTCCCTCGCGCAGCATGCCGTGCCGCTTGAGCATCTCGTTGAGGGTCGTCGGCTTCAGGCCCAGGAGCTCGGCCGCGCGCTTCTGAACGCCTCCGGCGCGGTTCATGGCGGCGGCCAGGAGGGAGCGCTCGTACGCCGCGACGGCGTCCTTGAAGTCGAGCCCGTCCGACGGGAGGGTCGCGGGCCGTGGCACCGAGCGGCGCACCGCGTCCGGCAGCTGCTCGACGTCGATCACCCCGTGCCCGAGCACGAGGGCGCGCTCCAGGACGTTCTCCAGCTCGCGCACGTTGCCGGGCCAGTCGTGGTCGAGGAGGGCCTTCATCGCGCCCGGCGTGACCGACGGGATCGGCCGGCCGTTCTCGGCGGCCGCTCGCGCGACCAGCGCCTCGACGAGCAGGGGGATGTCCTCCTTCCGGTCGCGCAGGGGCGGAAGGGCGATCGTGATGACACAGAGCCGGTAGTAGAGGTCCTCGCGGAAGCGCCCCTCGGAGACGAGGCGAGGCAGGTCGGCGTTGGTCGCCGCGATGACGCGCACGTCCGAGCGGATCGACTCCACCGCGCCGACCGGCAGGAACTCGCGTTCCTGGAGCACGCGCAGGAGCTTGGCCTGCGTCTCCATCGGCACGGTCCCGATCTCGTCGAAGAAGATCGTGCCGCCGTCGGCCACCTTGAAGAGCCCCTTCTTGTCGGAGACAGCGCCCGTGAAGGAGCCGCGCACGTGTCCGAAGAGGTTCGACTCCAGGAGGTCCGGCGGCAGCGCGCCCGAGTGGACGGTCACGAACGGGCCCGCCGCGCGCGGGGAGAGCCGGTGGAGCGCCTTGGCGACGAGCTCCTTGCCGGTCCCGCTCTCGCCGATGACGAGGATGGTCGAGCGGGCCGAGGCGGCTTGCCGCACGGTCTCGTACACCTTCTCCATCACGGGCGCCCGGCCCACCAGCTCGCGCAGGTCCTTGCCCTCCCCGAGCCGGGCCTTCAGCGCGCGGTTCTCGACGACGAGGCGCCGCTTCTCGAGCGCCTGCTTGACGACGTGGACGACCTCCTCGTTCCGGAACGGCTTCGGCAGGTAATGGAAGGCGCCCTCACGCATCGCCGCGATCGCGCTCTCGACGGACGAGTACGCCGTCACCACGACGACGGGCATCTCGGGCCATCGGGCGCGCACCTCGCCGAGCAGCTCGAGCCCCGGGCGGTCCGGGAGCATCAGGTCGAGCAGCAGGAGGTCGAACGGCTCGCGGGCGAGGCGCTCCAGGCCCTCACCGGCGCTCGCGGCCTCGCGGGTCTTGAAGCCCGCCTTGGCCAGGACCGTGCGCAGGACGTCGCGGATGACCGGTTCGTCGTCGAGGATGAGGATGGTCATGCCGTGGTCCTCTCGCTGGTCATGACATCACCGGCAGGGAGACCGTGAACCGCGACCCGCGGCCGGGTCCGGCGTCCACGTCGAGCGACCCGCCGTGAGCGTGGATGATGTCCTTGGCGATCGCGAGGCCCAGCCCGGTCCCGCCAGCGGCCTTCTTGGTGGAGAAGAACGGCTCGAAGGCGTGCCGGGCCTCGTCCGGAGTCATCCCTCTGCCGTTGTCCTCCACCTGAAACGTCACCTTCGCCCCGGTGTGGCCGAGGCGTAGGGAGACGCGCGGCTCGGGCCGGCCGGTCACCGCCTCGAGCCCGTTCTTCAGCAGGTTCACCAGCACCTGAACGAGCGCGTCCTCGTGCCCGGCGATCCGCGGGGTGTCGGCCGGGAGGTCGAGGATCAGCTGGACGTTACGTCCTTTCAGATCGGTCTCGAGGGAGCGGGCGGCCTCTCGGGCGACGTGCTGCGGCTCGAGCGGCGCCAGCTCGCGAGGACGGCCGCGGGCGAGGTCGAGGAGACTGCCGACCAGGCGCGAGGCGCGGAAGGCCTGCTCCTCGATCTTCTCCAGGAAGGGGCGCTTCGGGTCGGAGGCCTCGGTGTCGTCCAGGAGGAGGCGCGCATAGCTCGCGACGCCGGTGAGCGGTGTGTTGACCTCGTGCGCGACCCCGGCCGAGAGCGTCCCGAGCGCGGCGAGCCGTTCCCGGTCCGCGAGCGCGCGCTCCAGGCGAGCGGTCTCGGTCGCGTCCTGCAGGACGATCACCTTCGCGGCGGAGCCCGCGCCCGCACCGGGGAAGCGGGAGATCGCGATGTCGAGGACGCGCGGGCCCTGCCCGAAGTCGACCTCGTGCCGCGGGGAGCCCGACGAGGCGAGGAGCGTGAGGGGAAGGACGTCCTGGTCGACCTGCCCGAGGATCGACTCCTTCGGCCGCCCGACCAGCTGGGCGAAGGCGTCGTTCAGCGACGTGAACCGGCCTGCGTCGTCGGTGGCGGCGATGGCCGCGGCGGAGCCCGCCACCACGTCCTCGTGGAACTCCTTCAGGGTCTGGAACTCGGCGGCCTTGACCCGGAGCTCCTCGTAGAGTCGGGCGTGGTCGAGCGCGAGCGCGGCCGGAGCCAGGACGGTCTCGAGCAGCTCGCGGTCGTCCGACGAGAGCGGGGTCGGCCCGATCTTGTCTCCGACGGCGAAGAGCGCGAGCAGGCGGCCGGAGACGGCGAGCGGCGAAACCGTGCGGAAGCCGGCCCTCCGGAGGCGGTCGACCGGGCCGCCCGTCTCCCCGAGGGCACGGCGCAGGCGTGTCGTCCCGACGAGCACCTCCTCCGGCAGGAGCTCGAGGTCCAGAGGCGGTCCGCCGTCGACGCGATCGGCGGCCAGATGGCCGTCCGCAAGCACGAGGAGGAGCGCGGCTGGCTGCACGCCCAGGCCGCGGGAGACGCGGGTGGAGAGGAGCTCGTCGACCTCGGAGAGCGGACGAGGCGTCGGAAGCTCGCGCACCAGCGACAGGAGGGCCTCGCGGTCGCTCCAGACGTCCCGGTACTGCACGCGGGTCAGGGCCGAGGAGAGGCCGCGCCGGATCGGGACGAAGCTCAGCGCCAGGAAGAGACCGACGGAGGCCTGGAAGGTCCCCTTGGCGTACGGGAGGTCGGCGGGCACGGCCCGCGCAAGGACGCGTTCCGTGATCGCCAGGACACCGGCGCCGAAGAAGAGGGCTCCGAGGAGAGCGGTCGTCTCCCGGCCGAGGGCCTCCACGTCCCACAGCCGGTAGCGCGTCAGGGCCGCGAGGAAGGCCACCGGCACGAGCGCGAGCGGCAGCAGGGAGAGGGACGAGAGGAGGGGAATGGGACCGCCGAGGAGCCGGGGCAGGAAATCGAGGAGGCAGAGGGGCAGGAGGCCCGCGGCGGTCCCGAGGAGGAGGAAGCGGACCTGCTTCTCGGTGAGGAGGTCCATCCGCCGGCGCGACAGGACGACGAGCCGCGCCGCGCACGCGATCGCCGCCACGCTCATCCAGACGGCCTGGAGGTGGTCGAGCCGGTCGATGCGCGGCCGGGCGACGCCGGACGGTGCCAGGTACGTGCTGGCCCAGAGGATCATGAGGGCGAGCGCCGGTGTCCAGAAGAGCGGGGTCGGGGCCCTGCGGGCGCGACGCGGGAAGGTGAAGACGAGCTGCAGGAGCAGGGCCGGGAAGAGGGCGCGGGCCAGGTCCTCGAGCGCGACGCCGGTCCGGTACCAGGCGTCGAACGGCGGGGCCGGCGAGAGGACGAGCGCGAGGGCGAGGCCCAGGCTGAACGCGGAGAAGAGGAGAGCCTCCGGTCCGGGCGAGCCGGACGCGACCAGCACCCTGAGCCCGGAGAACGCGAAGACCGCGCCGACGAGGACCAGGAAGAAGTAGCGCACGCTCCACGGGCTCCGCGCGGGCGCCGACTCGACTCGGACGGCCCGATCCTGCCGGAGGACGGTCAGGTCGGCGCCCGACTCGGCCAGGCGGAGCGAAGGGTCCTCGACGAGGCGAGCCGGCCGCCCGTCGATCAGGACGATCACGTCGCCATCGACGAGACCGGACGCATGCGCCGACGGCCCGACGCTCTCGACCCTGTAGCCGGACTCCGTCGTCGACACGTAGAGCTCGGCTCTGCGGAACGATCCGAGCTTCCGCCCGAAGCCGACGATCATCGGCACCAGGGCGGCCAGGTAGAGGCCGATGAGGAGCCCGCGCAACAGGCGTCCCGAACGTCCGCGCTCCATCGCGTGGACGAGACGCAAGGAAAGTGCCAGGTATCCGGATCCTTGAATCAGGTCAAATCCCTACAAAATGGGAAGTTATCCCAGAAAGGTCCGGATGTGATCCAAAATGTCGGATTAACTCCGAGGAATCTTGGAGGGCCGAGTCCCCGGATCAGAAGGAGAAGGCGAGCCCGCCGGCGAACCGGCGATTGCTTCGCGCCTCGTCCTTGCCTTCCTGACGGCGGCCGAGCTCGACCGAGAGCAGCGCCCGAAGCTCCGAGCCGAAGCTCCTGAGTGCCGCGATCGGGACCGCTTGGGCGAGGCTGAAGTCGACCGCCTCGACGTCGTTGCGCAGCCCGTCCCGACCCTGGTGCAGGGTCTGCGTCACGACCCGGTAACCTGCGCCGATCGAGGTGCGGGTCACCGCCACCATCACCGAAAAGTCCGCCACCCCGTACGTCGCCTCGTTCTCGTCGATCACGCCGTGGCGGGAGCCGGCAACCCGGCCGCCGCGGGCGGCGATCCGTCCGTCGAGCCCCGCTCCGAGACGGAACGTCGTGGTGCTCGACAGCTCGGTCGCGACATCGGAGTCGAAGAAGTAGAGGGAGTCGAGGCGGTCCACGAAGTCCCGGTCCAGGAGCATCCGGTACGTGCCGCCGAGCTCACGCCGCGACACCTCGACCGAGAAGCTTTCGCCGTCCTGGCTGTCGTACCGGATCCCGCCACGGTACGTCGAGCGGGCGAGGCGGGAGAGATCACCGTCCTCGGTCCCCGCGTACCCGAGCGGGATGCCGTCGAGGAGGCGCCGCTCGAACCGGCGGGAGAGGAAACCGAACGCGCGCCAGCCTTCCTCGGTCTTGAGCGTCAGCGTCAGCTCGGGGGTCAGGCCGCGGAGGTGAGTCGAGGTCTCGCCGACGAGTCCACCCTCGAGCACGAGGTGGGGCAGGACCTCCATTCCGACGGAGCCGCCCATCCGGGTTTCCTGATCCCACGAGCCTGAGGGGGACCGGGTCTCGAGGCCCGTCGTGGTGCGGTATCCGACGCTGACGCGGACGAAACGGCCGGCGTCCAGGTCGGTGCGATAGCTCGCGGCGAGCTCGACCGCGTTCGCCGCCCGCGTGAACAGCCCGTCGACCGGCACGCTGGAGGCGAGGTTCGCCTGGGAGAGAACCCGCGCCGAGACGGACGCGCGGGAGCCGTCCCCCAGAGAGCCGCTCCAGTCGACCCCGTGCGCGGAGAAGCGGGTGTCGGACGCCCCATCGAGGATCTGACGGCGCGACGAGATCCGGATCGCCTGGTTGTCCGTGGGCGCCACGTCGAGCGCGAGCCGCGAGGCGTCGCCGAGTCGCGTACCGCCGCTCGAGACACGGCTGTACTCGCCCTCGAGGCCCCAGCGGAAGCGTCCGCCTAGGCTCCCCGACACGTCGAGAGACGTCCGGGAGAGGTTCGCCGAGCCCTCGGCGCCGAACCCGGTGAGAGACGAGACGGACGCCCGCAAGGGGAGCGACAGGGACGCGCGGGCGAGGGACGACGACGGAGGGCCGGGCGGGCGAGCCGCGTCCTCGAGCGCCGCCACGACGCCTTCGTCGCGCAGCACGTCACCGGGAGCGAGCGCCCTCGCGATCCAGGGATCCGCCTCCCCGAGCGGTGTGACGGGAAGGACGCCGCTGGCCTTCTCGAGCTCCACCGAGACGAAGGAGACGGTTTCCCGGCCGGCCCGGTGGAGGATTCGCGTGACGACGGGGCGGAAGCCGGGCGCGAAGGACAGGATCGTGTAGAGCCCCGCCGGCGCCCCCGGCAGCACGAAGCTGCCGTCGGACGCGGACCGCAGGACGCGCACGGTCGCGGCGACTCCGTTCTCGACGCTCCGGATCAGGAGTGTCGCGCCCCCGATGGGAACGCGGCCCACACGCACGATTCCGGCGAGCGGCGCGCCGGTCGGGACCGAGAGTCCACCGGGAACGGCGAGGGCAATGGCGGGAACCGAGACGGCGAGCAGCACCACCGCGAACCGGAGCCTCGAAGGGATTCGTCGATAGCGGCTCATGGGGCCCCCCGCTCGACCGGCGCAACCGGCCTTCGGGAGATCATCCGCCCGGAACCGCCCGCGCGTCAATCGGCCAGGAGCATCACGTGGCGGGGCCGAGACCCAGGAGGGCCCGGAGCGCGTGCCCGGCGATCGCCGGGTTCTCTTTCAGGCGCCTCGTCGAGTACGCGTACCAGTCCCGTCCGTACGGCACGTAGACCCGGAGCCGGTGTCCGGCTTCGATGAGGATCTTGCGCAAGAGCGGGTCGACGCCGAGGAGCATCTGGAACTCGTACCGGTCGGGGGAGAGCTTCAGACGATCGATGGTGGCCAGCGCCAGCTGGACGCAGGCCTCGTCGTGGGTCGCGATGCCGGCGTAGCAGCCGGCCGAAAGGTGCTTGTCGACGAGCGCCCCGAAGTTCCGGATCACCACATCCCGGTCCTTGAAGGCGTGCGCGCGTGGCTCGATGTAGATCCCCTTGCAGATCCGGACGTTCATCTTCGCGTCGATCAGCCGGTCGAGGTCCCGGAGGCTGCGCCGGAGGTACGCCTGGATCACCACTCCGATGTTCGCGTACTCCTTCTTCAGGTCGAGGACCAACGCGAGGGTGGACTCCGTGTACGGGGTGTCCTCCATGTCGAGGCGGATGAAGAGATTGCTTTCGGCCGCCTTGCGGCAGATGGCGAGGCAGTTCTCGCGAGCCAGACCCGGATCGATCGAGAGGCCGACGGCGGTTGGCTTGATCGAGACGTTGGCCGGCAAGCCCGAGGCGGCGAGCGCCCCGATCGCGCGCAGGTACTCGTCCCGCGTGGCGACCGTCTGCTCCCGACGTGTCACGCTCTCTCCGAGCACGTCGAGCGTGGCCATCGCGCCCTCATTCGCGAGCGCGCGGATCGCGGCGAGCCCGTCGTCGAGCGTTTCGCCCGCCACGTAGCGGGAGGCGAAGCGGCGGACGATCGGCTTCGGGACGGCGGGGAGGGCGGTGACGACGAGCTTGTTGAACAGCGACATTCGTGCTCCGGGCCGGGCGCCTACGGTGTGCGGGCGAGGACGAGCAACCTGACCTCCAGCGCCCCGGCGTCGAGGAGGGCGGAGGAGGCGGCGCGCACGGTGGCGCCCGTTGTCATGACGTCATCGACGAGGACGAGGCGCTTTCCCCGGGCTTTGGCCGGGATGGCGGCGAAGGCGCCGGCCACGTTACCGCGCCGGGCCGTGGCGGGGAGCGCGGACTGCGGGGTGGCGTCCCCGCGGCGTTCGAGGGCCTCGACCAGAGGAAGCGCGCTCCGACGCGCGATCTCCGCGGCGAGCAGCCGGGCCTGGTCGTAGCCTCGATCGCGGTTTCGCCGCCGCGTCGACGGCGCCGGAGTCACGCCGTCGAGGCCCTCGAGGAGCCGGACGCGGCGTGCGGCAGCCACGAGCCGGATCGCCGCCGGCCTCGCGGCGATGTCCAGCCCCCGGAACTTGAGCGCGGCGACGATCCGGGCGAGCGCGCCTCCGTAGTCTCCGAGACAGCTCGCGGCGGTGAAGGGCGGCGGGTCGGTCAGGCAGTCGCGACAGAGTCCCTCGCCGGGGAGGGCGCAGCGTGGGCAGCGGGGTTCCTCGGTCGGCAGGCCGCCCCAGCAGGTGGCGCAGACGCCACCTCCGCCGAGCCCGCTCCTCGGGGCCCGGCAGCCGGCGCAGAGCGACGGGGCGAAGAGGTCGAGCAGGCGCCGCACGGCCGGATTCGCGCGCTCCCGAGCCACGCCGATCGCGGCAGCCTGCACGCCGATCATTCTAGACGAACGGCCCGCAGGATCCGTATCTCCGTCGTGAGCGTTGACGCTTCGTTCGCCCCGCCCCTATCCTGCCGTCCGATGAGCATCTCCCGTCCCCTCCGCGTCCTCGCCCTGGTCCTCTGCTCGGCCACGCTCGTGGCGAACCCCGCGAAGGCGCAGTCGTTCGCCGTCGGCGGGGGCGGCTCGTTCGTGAACGACACCGGCTCGGAGTTCAGCACGACCGATTTCGTCACGAGCTTCGACACGGTCGGAGCCCACCTTTTCGGAGACGTCGTTCTCGAGGATGGGGTCGTCTTCGAGGCCCGGACCTCGCAGTTCGGGCTCGAGGGCTCGGTGGCCGGCGCGCCCAACCTGAAGGCGACCGCCGGCACGTTGTCGGTCACGTACCTCTTTCGCGAGGCCTGGATCCGCGCCGGATTCGTGGCGGGTGGCGGCGTCTACCGGGTCGTTCCCCGTCCAATCGAGGGCGGTCAGGTCGCGGCCGACGTCTCCCAGACCTCGTTCGGGTTCTTCGGAGGGCTCGTCAGTGTTTTCGACATCGGCAAGCGGTGGGACGCCAGGCTCGAGGTGACGATCCATTCGATCCGCACCGACTACCGGCACACTCCGGTCTTCCTGACCGGCGGGATCGCGTACCACTTCTGACCGGGTGAGGGTTCCGTGTCGGGGCCGCGGACGGGCCCGGCGCGGGCCACGTGGTATCGACGGACCGTCCGGAAATGGTGGGACCTGCCCGGCCTTTTCGGCCGGGCAGGGGTTGCGACGGTGGGATGTTCTAACTTGTGGGCTAGTGAGAGGTAGGACTGAGGTGGCGGGCCCGCAAACCGGGTGATCTGCGGGTTACGTGGGGAGTGTTTTCGAAGATCGTCTTCATCGGTCTTGCGAACGCTTGGGGTTCGATCTCCTGACCATCTATACGCAAGTCGGATGCCTATGGTTTACCTGCTCGCCACGATTCCCGGAAGTCGTTCTTTCGCATTGGCTTGGATCCACCGCTGGCGGGAGCCCCCTCTGGAGCCGTCTCAGAATCAGTCCAATAAGGTGCAATTCGGCACTCCGGAAGGGAAAAATGTCGCGAAACGGGTGGGGCTTTTTTCAGGTCAGGGGAAGGAGCGTCGAGTCCTTCTTGACGGACAGCGAGAGCTCGACCTTCGTCCGCACCACGCCCCGGATGGTCTGGATCCGTTCGCGCAGGACGGACTCCACGTGCTCGACGTCGCGCGCCCGGATCTTGAGCCTGTATCCGTAGTCGCCCGAGAGCGCGTAGCACTCCTGGACATCGAGGAGGTTCTCGATCTCGTCCAGGAAGGGGCGCTCGAAGCGAGGGTGCTCGAGACCGACGTCGATGTGTGCCACGAGAGGCATGCCGACGAGTCGCGGATCGAGCAGGGCCGTGAACCTCCGGATGAAGCCCCGGGTCTCGAGCTTCTTGATCCGCTCGTTCACCGATGGCGTGGTGAGTCCCACGCTCTCGGCGATTCGCGCCTGGGACACCTTGCCGTCCCGCTGCAAGATATCCAGGATCTTTCGATCGATCTCATCCATAAAATATTCGGCCCGCTTGTCTGCGGGCCGAATATTATTTGGATGCAGGGGTCTGGATCAAGAGGATAGAGCGACCCGGCGAGCCGGCTCCGGTATCTCGGCGCCCTTGGGCAGGACGACCACGCCCCCTTCCGAGACGTGGAATCGCCGCCGGTCCTCCTCGGGATCGAACCCGATCTCGACCCTCGGGGGGATCCGGAGCCCCTTGTCGGCGATGACCCGTCTCAGCCGCGCGTGGCGGCCCACTTCCACACCGTCCATCAGGACGCACTCCTCGATGTGCGAGAAGGAGTTGACCCGGACTCGCGGGAAGAGGATCGACCGGTGGATCGTGCCGCCGGAGATGATGCAGCCGTTCGAGACCATGGAGTCGGTGGCGATCCCGATTCGGTTCGAGGCGGCGTCGGCGAAGACGAACTTCGCGGGCGGCAGCTGGGGCGAGCGGCTCTTGATCACCCACTTCGGGTTGTAGAGATTGAGCGGGGGAGTCACCGAGATCAGGTCCATGGAGGCATCCCAGTACGAGTCGACGGTGCCGACGTCCCGCCAATACGGCGGCAGGTCCTCGTCGCCGGGCACCCGGTTGGACGAGTAGTCGTAGGCGAAGATCCGTGCGCCGCCGGCCATGAGCGACGGGATGATCGTCTTCCCGAAGTCATGAGAGGTGTCCTGCAGGGCGTCGTGCTCCAGCGCGTCGATCAGCACATCCGGCTCGAAGACGTAGTTCCCCATCGAGGCCAGGGCGAAACCGGGGCTCCCGGGCATCTCCTTCGGCTCGGCCGGCTTCTCTTCGAAGCCGAGAACCCGGCCGTCGTCGCCGATCTCCAGGACGCCGAATCGCGAGGCCTCCTCGAGCGGGACGGGGATCGCCGCGATCGTCAGGTCGTGGCCGCCGTCCTCGTGGAAGACCAGCATGGGGCTGACGTCCATCATGTAGATGTGGTCGCCGCCGAAGACGCAGACGTGGGACGGCCGCTCGTCGAAGATGAGGTCGAGGTTCTGGTACACGGCGTCCGCCGTTCCCCGGAACCAGTGGGGCCCGCGCCGCATCTGGGCCGGAACCGGGTCGACGAACTGGCCGATGTCCGCGGTGAGCCGCCAGGTCCGGATGATGTGCTCGATGAGGGAGTTCGACTTGAACTGCGTCAGGACCTTGATCTTGGTGAGACCCGAGTTGACGAAGTTATTCAAGGCGAAGTCGATGATCCGGTAGCGGCCGCCGAACGGGACGGCGGGCTTGGCGCGGTCCCGGGTCAGGGGGAACAGCCGCTCTCCCATCCCTCCGGCGAGGATGATGGACAGAACGTCCCGGTGCTGGATGACCTTCACGTGTGCCCCTCGCCGATTTTCGCACCGCTGCATCGCTCGTGGCGGTCCGAAGTGAGTATCTTTGACGCATGGCAACGAAGGACCCGTACGAGCTGCTCGGGGTCGAGCGGAACGCGTCGGACGCGGAGATCAAGAAGGCGTATCGGCGGCTGGCGCGCAAGCACCATCCGGACGTCAACCCCGGTGACGTCTCGGCGCAGAAGAAGTTCCAGGAGATCGCGTCGGCGTACGAGGTCCTGAAGGACCCGGCGCGACGTGCCCGCTACGACCGCACGGGCTCCGCGGACGAGACCCCTCCGCCGCCCCCGGCGGCGAGCGGGAGCCCGTTCGGGGGCGGTGGAGGGGTCCGGTGGAGCGCCGATTTCGGGGACCTCTTCTCCGAGATCTTCTCGGGAGCCTCCCGCGCTGGCTTCGGGGCCCCCGAGGAGGAGGATGACGACGTCGCGGTTCCCCTCACGATCCCGTTCAAGGACGCGGTCCTCGGCGGTCCGGTGACGTTCAAGGCGAGGATCCCGCGACGCTGCTCCCGTTGCGGGGGCTCGGGGCGCTCCGGGCGCAGCTCCTGTCCTGCCTGCCATGGCGGGCGCTTCGTGGTGGAGAACGAGAAGCTGTCGGTTCGAATCCCGGCTGGCGTGCAGAGCGGCTCGAAGATACGGGTGCCGGGAAAGGGCCGCTCCGAGGGGGGCGACCTCTACATCACCCTGACCGTGGAGGCACATCCCTATTTCCAGCGGGATGGTGACGACATCCAGGCCGAGGTCCCGATCACGGTGGCGGAAGCGTACGTCGGGGCGGAGATCGAGGTGCCGACGATCCACGGCCCGGTGAGGGCGCGCATCCCGTCCGGGACGGCCGGTGGCCAGCGTTTCCGATTGCGAGGGCGGGGGATCCTGAATGGGCATACCAGCATCACGGGCGATCACTACTACCGGATCGCCATCGTGATGCCGAGTCGTGTGACGGACGAAGGACGGGTGGCCGCCGAAAGGTTCGCGACGCTGTACACGGAGGATCCGCGAGCGACGCTACCGAAGGGGCTGTAGGGTTCGGGGAGGCCCAGCGAGGGCCTCCCCGCCTCACCAAGGAAAGCGATTCGTGTGGGAGGGGTTCGGGGAGGCCCAGCGGGGGCCTCCCCGCCTCACCAAGGGAAGCGATTCGTGTGGGAGGGGTTCGGGGAGGCCCAGCGGGGGCCTCCCCGCCTCACTTCAGTGCCGTTCCGCCATCTGGCGCAGGAGGCCGAGCGCGCGATCGATGTTGAAGTCGTCGCGGATGGAGATGGTGGTCGCGGGGAGATCGGGCGTGGCGTCCCCGCGAACGAACCTCAGGCTGCTCGGCTCCTCCCAATAGAAGGTCGGCATCCCCTCAGGCGAGATCAGCGTCCGGACGCTCTCTCCACGCACGTCGACGCGGACCGGAATCGCCCCTTCGCGGACTCCACGGCTGATCGGAATGTGAGCGCGAACGTAGGAGTCGCGGTCGGGGGTCTTCGAGCCCTCGGACAGCAGCTTCGAGATGTCGTCCGGGAAGTTGATCCGGATGACGCAGTGCTTCTGCGCCGCCAGGTTCACGAAGCTGACGAGGACGCCGCCGTTGGCGCCCGGATCGGGGACGACGTCGGGGTACTGATACGAGGAGAAGGGGAGTCCGGACGCCGGCGTCGGGCCGGTCACGCCGTGCAGGGCGTTCAGGTCGAACGCGCGCACGCCGTCGGAGTCGAGCACGCCGTCTTCGACGAAGAGGCAGGCATAGCGGGCCTGGGCGTAGGAGCTCTCCTCCCACCAGACCACCGACACGACCGAGCGGGTCTTCGGGACGCGCGCGCCGTCCTTGTCCACGTCGGTGTACTTCTGCCGCGTGACCAGGAGGCGCGGGTTCTTCGAGCTGTAGAGTCCCGCGTTCGGGAGGATGTTCTGGCTGATCCAGCGGCCGTCGCGTCGGACCGCGATGTTGATGTCGGAGTGGTAGCCCCGCATCTTCGTGAAGACGACGAACACGGTCTTCGTCACGCTGTCGTAGTCGAGCGACGCCACACCCTCGAGGTCGGAGTCGAGCGAGCCCTCGACGATGTCCGCCGAGGCCCAGCCGTCCGGCCGGGTAGACCGCAGCACAAGCATGCTGCCGAGGGACGACTTCGCGGAGACGACCTCCAGGAGAGTTCCGTCCGGGGTCATCAGGTCGGCGCGGCGGGAGTCCGCCTGAGCGGGCAACGCGAGGAGGACCGGAAGGACGGCGAGGAGACCGAACCGGACGCGGCGCATGACTCAGCCCCTCAGGTTGATGACGTTTCGAAAGTCGAAGACGTCGAGGTAGGCCCGGAGGTTGCGGAATTCCGGGTAGTGGGCGGCGAGTCGATCGAAGTACCCCTCGGCGGCGCCTGAGTCTCCGCTCAGGTGGCACGTTTCGCCGAGGAGGTAGAGGAAGTTCTTCTCCAGGTCCTTCTCGCCGACCAGCTCGACCCGCTCGAGCCCGGCTTCACCGAAGTAGCGTGCCTCCGCGTAGCGGTCGAGCTTGAGGTATCCGAAGCAGAGGTCGAGGAGCGGGAAGACCGTCAGACCGGGCGACTGGGTCCGCTCGAGCTGCTCGAACGAGTCGTGAACCAGCGCGAGCCCGTCCGGGACGAGGTCCAGCGCCATCAGGCAGTAGCCCAGGTTGTCCTGGATGATCGCCTGTACCGTCGGGGAGACACCGCCGTTCTCCCGGGACGAGGTCCAAGCCGTCCGGTAGGTTTCCGCGGCCTCGCCGAAGCGGCTGTCCGCCACGAGGAGCATCCCGCTCTGGTTCGCGGCGCCGATCGCCAGCAGCGGCTCGCCGGGCAGCGCGCTCGCGTGCTGCACCGCGATGCGGTTGTAGAAGAGGGCCTTCTTGAGGTCCTTTCTGAGCTCGCAGACGCGCGCGATGTTGTAGGCCGCCCGGAAGCTGGTGCCCGGATCGGTACTGCGCAGGAGTATCCGCTTGAGCTCGAGGAACTCGGCGTCGGCGGAGCCGGTCTCGACGGCGGCGGTCGAGCGGCAGACGTAGATCCAGTCCACGAAGGCATCGTCCCCGGTCTCGCGAGCCGCCGCGAGCGCGGCATCGAAGACGGCGAGCGCCTCGGTGTACTGGCCACGATCGTTGAGGGGGACGCCTTCGAGCCGCAGCCTCTCGGCCTCGGCGCGCCGGCCGTCCGGGGTCCTGATCTCTTCGGCCATGCTTCGCTACGCCTCGTCCTCGCTGGAGTCGACGTCGTCGACCGAGCCAGTCGCGTCGCGCCGTCGGGCTTCGTTTTGCATCCTCTTGAAGGCCACGAACTCCCGCACCTCACGGCGCGAGCTCTCGGACAACGCCGACCAGTCCGAAAGGAGACCGGCCTGATCGGCGGGCAGTCCATCCGGAACGGCCACGGGCTCTGGCTCGGCCGGGGCCTCCTCGAAGAACCGGCTCATCGAGAGCTCGAAGACCTGGAGGATCCGGAAAAGGGTGTCCAGGCCGACCTTGTACTCCCCGTTCTCCATCCGCGACAGGTCCGACTGCGTCACGCCGATGCGTGCCGCGAGGTCGGCCTGGGTCAGATGACGGCTCTTCCGGATCTGCCGGATCTTCTGGCCGACCATCTGGATCTGGCGAACGGGTGGAGCTGCGCTCATGGTCCAGGTTCTAAGATACGCCGCGAAAGGCTGCTGTCAAGCTCCATATGACTGGGAACCATAGACCGCTCTTCGTGGTCCAGCAGCTCGTCAGACGAGACCTGGAGACGCGATTCGCCGGGAGCGCCGGCGGCCTGCTCTGGACGATCCTGAACCCCGTCATCCTCTGCCTGCTCTACGCGTTCGTCTTCTCCCGGGTCCTCCAGGTCTCGCCCCCGGAGGGCTTCCGCGGGACGTACGCCCTCTTCGTCCTCGCCGGTCTCGTGCCGTGGCTCGGGCTCCAGGAGGCCGCCCTGCGGGGTGCGACCGCGGTGACCGACCAGGCGCACCTCGTCCGGAAGCTGTCGTTCCCGGCCGTGCTCCTTCCCCTCTCGGCCCTGGCGACGGCGCTTCTCGTGCAGCTCGCGGGCCTCGTCCTGGTGGCCGCGTTCGCGGCGGTCGACGGGGCCCTGCGCCTCGATCCGCTCCGGCTCGCCGGAGCGCTGGCGCTCCAGGCGGCCGCGCTGTCGGGCCCGATCATCGCTCTCGCCGCGGTCAACGTCTTCGTGCGGGATCTCCCCCAGCTCCTCGCGCCTGCCCTCCAGATCCTCTTCTATCTGACTCCGATCCTCTATCCGGCCGAGAGGGTGCCTGCCTCGGTCTCCCGATTCACGGCCTTGAATCCGTTCGCGGACCTCACCGGCCTCTTCCGGGCCGGCCTCCTCGGGACACCCTCCCCACCCGTTAGCCGGCTGGTCCTGTGGGCACTCCTGAGCGCTGTGATATGCTTTTTCAGCATCCGCCTTTTCAGGCGATGCAGCCAGCATTTTTCGGACCTTCTGTAGCGCTGACTGACGTGCCTTCCTTCCTATCTCTGGCGTGGGGCTGCCGCCCCGCGAACCGTGCGCCCAAGGAGTCCTCTTGAAGCGTTTCCTCGCCCTGGCCCTGCCTGCCGTCGTCGCCGTCGCCGGCTGCTCCACGTCGCAGGCTCCCGGCCCGAAGGCGGCCGCGCCGGCCGCCGCCCCGCAATCCTCGCCGACCGCGACACCGACTCCGCTGCCGGAGTCGCCCGCCCTGGCCGAGGACGTGGCACGCCTCGAGCTGCAGAAGAAGTTCCGGGCCACGGAGGCCGCGGTCACGGGCAAGTCCTCGACGGGAGACGACCAGGTCACCCCCGCCCCCGTCGTCTTCGTGGATCCGGCCACCGGCAAGAAGATGGAGCGGATCCCGAAGAACCCGGCCCTCTACGTGGTGCGGGGCCGCCTCTACTTCGCTGGGCTGGCCGCCAGCAAGGGGATCCCGCTCGTCCGGGAGGATGCCGACGCCTACTACGTGGAGGTCAAGGCCGAGAAGCCCGTGGCTCCGCCAGCCTCACCCACGCCGGCTGCGGAATCCCTCGAGGGGCTCAAGCCGATCGTGGAGGTGCCCGAGGAGGAAGCCGTCGAGATCGTCCCTCCGACGTCCGCCATCCAGATCCACCTCGAGGACGCCTCCCACGGCCTTCCCAACGCCGGAATCTGGCGGGACAACTTCGACGTCAAGGACGTGGACGGTGACGGGCGGCCCGAGATCGTGACCCCGCCCGCCCGCCTCTCGGGTGACGACATCCAGGCTTACAAGCTCAAAGGGAACCAGTGGTCCCGCGTTCCCCTCAAGTTCGACGATCCCCAGCAGATCGGCTTCGAATACGGGGGCGTCGCGGTCGGGGACATGGACGGCGACGGCCGGAACGACATCATCTTCGGGAAGCACGGGGGCGGCCCGACGATCGCCTACAACAAGGGAAAGGGGCTCTTCCGGGTGGAGACGAGGGGCCTGCCGAAGCTGATGACCACCCGGGCCCCCGTCGTCGGGGACCTGGACGGCGATGGCCGGCTCGACGTCTTCGCCGTCTCCGACATGCCGGAGGCCGCCGACATCGCGCTCGCGGAGCGGAACGGGAATGCCTCGGCGCGGCTCCCCCGGGTCGACGGCTACCTGCCGGGCTTCGACGCACGCGGCTTCCTCTCGCGGGGCGGGAAGTACGAGGAGGTCCACGCAGGCCTCGAAGAGTGCTGCTTCGGCTACAACATCGGCCTGATGGCGCCGGCCCCGGACGGCGGCAACCCGTTCTACGTCTCGTCCTGCCGCTACATCAACGGGACGGGGATGCTGTACGAGTTCGATGCCCGAACCTCGAAGTGGCTCTACGTGGGCCGCAACGTCGTCGAGCTCTACGCCAACCACGTCGGCAGCGCGGTCGGACGTTACATGGGGCACCCCGCGGCGTTCGTGGCGGTCACGAAGAACACCCCTCCGGGGGCCTCGAAGAACGTGACCGGGGACGGTCTCTCGATCTACTACCGCGACGGGGGCGTCTGGAAGCGGACGCGCATCATGAAGGTCATCAAGGACCCGAGCGCCTCGCAGGGCCTGGCGGTGGGGGACCTGAACGGGGACGGCCTCGACGACGTGGTGTACGCCGACGACGGCCTGCTGCGGGTGCGGGTCTTCTTCCAGACGGCCAAGGGCGGCTTCGAGGAGCTCGCCTCGGACCTCGAGCCGACCTACACGAATCACTCGTCGGCCATCCGGCTCGCCGACGTGGACGGAGACAAGCGGCTCGACATCGTCCTGATGACCCACTACCTCACGGGCGACGAATCGCGGGCCGGGGGCTTCCGGGTGTTCCGGAACCTACGCTAGGGCTTATGGGGAGAAAGCATATTCCGGCCGAAAAATACTTGACATTCATATCCACGGTTCCTTACATTCCCCTTTAAGTCGGATGTGGACCATCACGAGTCTCCGCCTGGATTTGCATTCCCGTGGCGCCGCGCTGCCGCACGCCACTCGATCGAACTGGACGTCGAACATGACAGGAACTCTCGGAGCTGCGACTCGAACGATGATGACGGAGGTGATCCAGTATCGCGGGAGGATGGAGTTTGGAGTTTCGCGAATTGAACCCGGTCTCAATAACTGAATCGGTAGGAGTAAAGATGAAAAAGCTTTCCGCTCTGGCAGCTCTCGGCCTTCTGGCGGCCTCTGGAGCTGGCTACGCGGCGACGTGCTCGCAGGACAACGTGCCTGCCGCGACGCTGCTCGTGCCCCACTTCAAGGTCAGCCGCGGCACCGCCGACGGCACGGGTCAGATCGCGCCGCAGGGCACGAACACCGTGATGGCGATCACGAACGTGTCCAACAACGGCGTCATCGCCCACTTCGTCGTGTACAACAAGTACTCGGCGCTGGTCGTCGACTTCAACGTTCCCCTCACGGGTAACGACGTCGCGTTCTTCGACATGCGTCAGATCCTCAACGGGGACCTGAACCTGAACAAGAACCTGCAGGCGACCGGCAAGACCGACGCGTGCACGACGACCCCCGGCTACGGCCCCACCCGGTACGTCCGCTTCACGAACCCGGACTCGACGGACAAGCTCCTGGCCATCTCGATCTATCCGCCGCTCTCCGGCTCCTTCCTCAGCGACATGCGCGACTCGCTCGACGAGTCGGGCGACGTCACGTCGTTCCTCAGCGCCAAGTCCGCCAACATCCTCGACGAGGACAACCAGCGGTGCGGCTCTGACGTCGACGGCAAGGTCGCGGGCGACTTCTCGGGGTACATCACGATTGACGTCGTGAACTACTGCACCCTGCACAACCCGTCCGACAACGACGCGCTCTACTTCATCAACGACGCGATCGCGACGACCGGCTGGTCCCCGAACGGCTGGACGCCGAACGTGCTCATGGGCGACATCTTCTATGTCGACCCGGCGGCCGCCGGCGGCAACATCAGCGGCGATCCGATGGTCGCCCTGGAGTTCGACGCTCGCCTCGCGACCTCGACCTGCAACTGGTTCAACATCGCCGGCGTCGCCGGTGAGACCAGCTGCAAGACCTTCTACAACCGCTACTACAACTACCCGGCCTCCCAGAACGACAACGCGGCCACCCCGGCCTCCGTCCCGGTTGCCTACCGTGGCATCGGCGACGGCCGCGAGCCGCTCACCTCGCGCTACGGCTTCCGCTACCTGTCCGACCAGACCAACGGCCTGACCTCGTGGGCCCTGGTGTGGCGCTCCGACCTCTGGACCGCCATCAGCATCGCTCCGGACAAGTCCACCACCCTCTGCGAGTGGTGGGGCGACTGCCTCTCGTCCGACATCAACAACTGCCGCGGCTGGGGCTCCTGGGATACCCCGCACCAGCTCTCGATCGGCATCTACAACAACGACGAGGGTCAGTACGCCGCCAGCCAGCAGGGCTGCCCGTCGCCCTGCCAGACTCTCCCGACCCCGTACATCTACCTCGAGACGCAGCGCATCTCCCTCGCGGGCAACGCTGACATCGGCCTCAACGACCCGGGCTTCAAGGGCGGCTGGATCGACCTGACCATGGGCGGCTTCCCGGCCACCCACCAGGCCTGGGTTGGCATCCAGCACTCGGCCCCCGGCCAGTTCGTGTCCGTCGGCCACTCGGCCACGGTCCTCTCGAACCAGTTCATCTGCGTTCCGTCGCTCTTCGGCGCCGGCAACATCGTCAACTAGGTCTCGAGAGAAACCCGGTTTTTCCGGATCGGAGCGGGGGGAAACCCCCGCTCCTTTCTTTTTTTCGGGAAAGATCCCCGTGACGCAGGGCACTACCCGTCACCGGTCCAGGTTGCCGGACTTACGTAAATGACTTAGCATGCCAGGGGTACGGGTTTGTCCTTCCTCTTCGTGCAGGGGTGAAAATGGTCTCAGCTCCGCTTCGCCGATGCGTTCTGCTGTCGGTCGCCGCCACCGCGCTCCTCGGGGCCCCCGTGAGGGATGCCGAGGCCCAGTGCACCGTGAGCGCCCCCCAGCAGTTCCTGTCGAACCCGTCGCCCTACCCTCGTTTCCGGACGGCGGGATACGTCAACAGTCTGGGTCTCTACAAGGACCAGAGCGGCATCCAGCGGATGCTCTCCATCGACAACTACGGCTACTACATCTTCAATCTGGCGGACCCCAGCTCTCCGAGCTACATGAGCCAGCTCGACATCGAGCAGACGGTGCCTCGAGTCGGGGACACGTTCTCGATCCTGGGCTCGCTGGCGACCGCGCCGGACGGGTCGAGGGCTCTCGTCACCACGGGCCACACCGCCGAGAACGGCGTCCTCCTCATGAAGGGGAACAGCAGCGCATTCGTCTACGGAGGCGATTTCAAGCCGAAGGAAGCGCGCGCCGTGGTCCTCGACCAGAACGGGAGCAAGTGGTGGGGATACGCCCTCAAGGACCAGTATCTCTACGTCGCCGACGTGAGCAGCTTCTGGACCGGCAACCCGTCGACCAAGCCTAACTCGGTCCCCTCGAGCTTCTACGACATCGGGCCCGTCGTTCCCCGCAGCGCGTCGGTGGCGAACCACCTGATCGTCTTCGCCGTCGGATCCTCGGGAATTCGCGTGGCCGACGCTCGCAACCCAGGATCCGGCTCGTTCCCGATCTACTCCGTGAGCGCGACGACGCTCGGCTTCGGGGCCGGCACCAGCGTCGAGCGCGTCAGCTCGACCGTCCACCCGAACGGCACGGTCTACATCGTCGCGGAGGGCGTGATCAACGGGAACCAGACCGCTGGCTTCGTGATGGGGACCCTCTCCTCCGACGGCAGCAGCTTCAGCCGGAAGGGGAACCTCTGGATGCCGCCGTCGCCGTATTCGGGGACGGGTTCGATCACCTCGGCCTCCCGCCCTGCTCTGGTGTCCGATTCCAGCAACGGGGAGGTCTGGGCCTTCGTGTGGGGCGGTTCCGCCGCCAGCCGCTTCAAGCTCTTCGGCCTCTCTCTGAAGGAATGGGAGGGGAGCGGCAGCCCCTCCGACCTGACCCCGAACGCGTCGTACCAGTCCTCCGACTCGTGGGCCACCATCGCGACGACCGAGCCGCTCAAGGTCGGCTCGACGATCTACCTCTACGTGGGCGCGACGAACTCCGGGCAGGCCCTCACGGTATCGTGTACGTCCCAGAACTCGCCACCGACCGCCACGATCTCCGTCACGAACGTCTCCGACGGCGACACGGTTTTCGTCGGTGACTCGCTCCGCGTGCACGCTGCCGTGGCGCCCGCTCCTTCCTCGTCCCAGCTCGCGGACTGGGCCTTCGACTTCAACTACCACTCGAACGAGGGGTCGGGATCGACCTATCCCATCCTGCAGACGCCGGACCGCACGCAGTCGGCCGCGAGCAGCCAGCCGTTCTCGAACGAGCTCGTGATAGGTCCGTGTGACCCGCGCACCGGCGGGGCGCTGGCCAGCGGGGCGGGTTGCTGGGCCTCCGTGCTGGGAGACTTCGCCTCGACGGCCGAGGGAGCGGTGCAGCCGCTCCGATTCGCGATGGAGGCGAGGAACGGGTTCGGCTCCTCTTCGCTGCGCACCTTCACGATCAACTGGAAGATCCCCAAGGCGAGGTTCACCCCCGTCGCCGTGCTGAACGGCGGCCAGCTCAGCGATGCGTCGGAGGGGAGTCCCCGCAGCGACGGCGCCGGGTTCCGCTGGTACTTCGGGGAGACGCCGGGCAGTACCGCCGTGGTCGAGGACGTCGGCTGCCGGGACAAGCGGACCTGCACGCACCCGTTCAACAACGGCAAGGGAAAGTACAAGGCCTGGATCCAGGCGGCGTACTCGAACGGCTTCGTCACGGCGGGCGTGCCGGCCAGCTCCGCCAGCCTTCGCGACGTCGACGTCCAGGACGTCGTCCTCGGTGTGACGGGCGCCTCCGCGTCCGTGACCCGTACGGGCAGCGCGACGAGCATCCCGCTCAAGGTGACGAAGACCGCGTCGGGCTCGATCAACGACTGCCCGGCCAGCGGCAGCCCGTACGCCTACAGCATCTGCAAGACGACCGACTCCGCCTGCGCCAGCGCCAGCTCGGCCACCTACCTCCCTCTCACCGTGGACGGTAGCGGGAACGCCCCCATCTCGTTCCTCTTCCCGGAGAACGGCGACTACTACCTGCGCGTGAAGTACACCTACGGAACCGGCAGCTGCACGTCGCCCCTCTCGGAGTCGTGGAAGCCGGGCCTGGAGAGCGACCCGACGGCGTTCAAGATCAGCGCGACGGACGTCGTCACCGTTCCCTCGATCTACCTCGCCGGGCTCAACGGCTCGCAGGAGTACCCGCTCTGCGCTCTCTATTGCAGCGGCGGCAAGTTCAGCGTCTCACCGGGCCAGACCATCGTCGTGTACGCCTACGTGAACGGCGTCGTCGATCCGAATCCGCCCCCGGGTCTCAGCTGGTCCTTCGGCTCCGCGGGAAGCCCGAGCCCGTCGAGCGGCAACGGGCAGGGCGTCCGGTTCTCGTATTCGACGGCGGCCACGACCGCGACGATCACCATGCAGGGGTATCCCCAGACGTACACCTTCCTCGGCAAGGTGTCCGGCACCACGCCGCCGCCGCCCACCGGCCTCTCGGTGACCGCGTCGGCCAACCCCAACCCGGGCACGGTGAACCAGGCGGTGTCGTTCACGGCGGCCGCCTCGGGGGGGACCTCGCCCTACACGTACTCGTGGAACTTCACCGACGGGGCCACGTCGAACCAGCAGAACCCCTCCCACTCCTACTCGGCGACCGGCTCGTACTCCGTGGTCTGCACCGCGACCGATCAGACCGGTGCGCAGGCATCCCGGACGGTCTTCCTGACGGTCAATCCCGTGGCCGCGCCCACGCTCGCGGTGGCGCTCACCGACACGCAGACCGGGACGGGGCTCTTCGCGTACCAGGGGAAGTTCCAGGCCGCCAGCGGACAGAGCATCACCTTCACCGCACGGCTCGGTGAGTCCCTGGCCTCGAACGTGATCTGGGTGTTCGGTGACGGCCAGCAGTCGGCGGCGAACCCGGCCACCTACGTCTACACGAACACGACGGCGTCGGACAAGACGTTCAACGGGTCGATCTCGAACGGTGGCTCCACGATCAATTTCGCCGTGCTGGTCACGAAGGCCGTCAACCAGAACCCGACGGGCGCCTACACGTATCGCTACGTCGACACCAGCGCCGTCGACATCGCCAAGGTCGACGCGTCCAAGGCGGTCCGCTTCACGGCCTCCGAGGACGCCGACAGCTACGACTGGGACTTCGGGGACAGCAGCCTCCACGGGACCACCAAGAGCGTCGACCACACGTTCCCCGCGACCGGCGGCGCGTACCGGGTCGCGCTCAAGGAAGTGAAGGCGGGCACGACGTACACCACGGCGAGCCCGGTGACCTTCACGATCCCGGCCCCCCCCGAGCCGCCGCGCTGGATGCTCGTCGGCATGGCGTCGACGGAGGGGCAGGGCGGCGCGTACTGGAGGTCCGACGTCACGATCTACAACCCGAGCGCCGAGCAGGGGATGGCGCTGCGCCTCGCCTTCCTGGACGCCAGCAAGACGGTGAAGCCCGAGGACCTCAAGTGGGCGGTCGTGATCCTGCCTCCGCTCGGGACCAAGACGGTCGTCGACATCCTCGGGAACGGGGCGCTCCCGGACTGGGGCCTCTTCACGGCGAACCGCTCGGGGGCCCTGCTCATCCAGGGCGACACGCTCCCGACCAACACCGACCCGGTGGTGGTCGGGAAGACCTACAACACGGGTACCGTGGAATCGGGGACCTACGGCCTCTCGATCCCGGCGGTGCGCGTCACCGAAGGCGTCAAGCCCTCGAGCGTGGCGGCGGCCAGCCAGCTGATCGGCCTCCGGCAGACCGACGATTTCTACACGAACCTCGCTGTGGTGAACCTGCGCGCCGACGACGCCGAGGTAGAGGTCCGGTTCTACAACGCCGCCGGCGCCCTGGTCGGCCAGCCGGTCACCTACCAGGTCGGGCCGTACGGCATCCAGCAGAAGAACAACATCCTGCGCGACGTCGCGGGGTATCCGGACCCGCTCGACTCGTTCCGGGCCGTGCTGACGATCAAGAAGGGGACCGGGGTCACGGCGTTCGCGTCGGTGACCGACGTGAGGTCCAAGGACCCGATCTTCATCGCCCCCCAGCCGAAGACGAACCCGTCCTACCGTCTGCCGGGCATCGTCCGCGCGGCGGGGGCAAACAACTCGCTGTTCCGGAGCGACGTCGTGCTCTACAACACGTCCTCCGCGGCGCGCACGGCGACGCTCGCGTTCACCTACCGCTCGTCGAAGGACACCTCGGTCACCAACAAGTTCTGGGAAATCCCCCTCGCCGCCAACCAGGTGGTGGACATCAACGACTTCGTCAAGACGCAGCTGAACCTGGCGGAGTCCGACGACACCTCGTACTACGACTCGTTCGTCGACGTCCAGCAAAACGACTCGGGGCAGGACCCGATCCTGGTCATGGGCCGCACCTACAACAAGCAGGACAACGGCAGCACCGGGCTGCAGGTGAAGGCCTTCGGGCCCGACGACACCGCCTCGGCGTCGGGCGTGAAGAAGCGCCTGATCCTGACGGGGCTCAAGTCGTCCGCCGACCAGTCGGTCGGGTTCCGCTCCAACGTCGCCGTCTTCCTCGGCACACCCGGTCAGTCGGGCTCGGCGCAGCTGAAGATCCGACTCTACGACGGCAACGGCGACTCGCAGGGGACGCTCAACGTGAGCCTGAGCGCGGCCAAGCCGTTCCTCCAGATCGGCGACCGCGAGCTGTTCGGAGGCGCGCGGTGGGACCTGTCGAACATCACGGTCGTCGTCGACGTCATCTCCGGGACGGTGCCCGTCGCGGGATACGCGACCACGCTCGACAACCGGTCCAACGACGCGGTCTTCACCGGCGCGGTCGCCCTCCCGTAGCACCACCCGCCGACACCATCCTTCCGGCCCGGGCGTGAGCCCGGGCCGTTCCCGTCTGGAGCCCCGATGTCCCGCGCCTCGTCCCGACGCCTCCTGATCGCCGCGGTCATCGCGCTCTCCCTGGGGCCGTGGGACCGCTCCGCGAGCGCGCAGTGCACGGTGGGCCCGCCGTACGAGTTCCTCTCGGCGCCCGGCCCCTACTCGCGCTTCCGGACCGAGGGCTACGTCAACAGCCTCGGCGTCTACGAGGACGGGAGCGGGGCCCGCCGGCTCCTCTCGGTCGACAACTACGGCTACTACGTCTTCAGCCTCGGGACCCCTGGAGCGCCGAGCCACATGGGCCAGCTCGACATCGAGCAGACCGTGCCGCGCCTCGGCGACACGTTCTCGATCCTGGGACCGCTCGCCGTGGCGCCCGACGGCTCGCGCGCGCTCGTCTCCACCGGGCACACCGCGGCGAACGGCGTCCTCCTGATGAAGGGCGCGAGCAGCTCGTTCTCGTACGGAGGTGACTTCAAGCCGACCGGGGCCCGCGACGTGGTGCTCGACCAGGTCGGGAGCAAGTGGTGGGGCTACGCCCTGAAGGACGGTTACCTGTACGCGGCCGACGTGACGTCGTTCTGGAGCGGCGTCCCGGCCACGAAGCCGGGCTCGATCGCTTCGGAATTCCACGGGATCGGGAGCGTGGTGCCACGGAGCGCGTCCGTGGCGAACCACCTGATCGTCTTCGCGACCGGCGGCGGCGTGACCGTGGTCGACGCTCGTAACCCGACGTCGTACTTCCCGTACAACGCGCACTCCGCGGCCTCCCTCGGGTTCCCGGCCGGCACGAGCCTGGAGCGGGTCAGCGCGGTCACGCGTCCCAACGGCACGGTCCTGATCGTGGCGGAGGGAGTCGTGAACGGGAACCAGACCGCGGGCTTCGTGATGGGGACGCTCTCGGCCGACGGGGGCACGTTCACGCAGCTCGGGAATCGCTGGGTGCCTCCCGCGCCGTTCTCGGGAGACGGCTCGATCACGACGGGCTCCAGGCCCGCGCTCGTGTCGGACGGCGACGCGGGCGACGTCTGGATCTTCGTCTGGGGCGGCTCGTCGACGGGCCAGCTCAAGCTGTATGGCCTCTCGGCGAACGACTGGGAGACACGTGGAGCTCCGGCCGACCTCACGCCGACGGCGTCGTACCAGGCCTCCTCGAGCTGGGCCTACGTCGCCACCACCGAGCCGCTCATGGTCGGCTCGAGCATCTACCTCTACGTCGGCGCGACCAACTCCGCGCAGGCGATCCGCCTGAGCTGCAAGGCCCCGGCTGCCACGCCGTCGATCTCGCTCGCGTTCGTGAACGGCGGCGTCGAGTATCCGCTCTGCAGCATGGCGGGCTCCTGCGGCGGGGGGCGCTTCTCGGTGGAGACCGGGCAGGAGCTGGTCGCGTACGCCTACAAGGGCGGCGTGAAGGACCCGACGCCGCCGGCGGGGCTGGCCTGGTCGTTCGGCGGCGCCGGAGCCCCGTCTCCGACCGGCGGGACCGGCCAGGGCGTTCATTTCACGTTCACGGCGCCCGCCGGGGACGTCGCGGTCACCATGACCGGGTATCCCGAGACGTACACCTTCACGGGGGCCGTCTCGAATGCCCTCGCCGTCACGGCCACGGCCGCTCCCAATCCAGGGCGGGTGGGGGAGCCGGTGCAGCTGGGCGCCACGGTGACGGGCGGAACGCCTCCCTACACGTACGTCTGGACGTTCGGCGACGGCACCACGTCGGCGCTGCCGGCGCCCGTCCACGCCTACGCGAACGCGGGCACCTACTCCGTGACGTGCTCGGTCAGGGACGCCAACGGGCTCACGAAGGCGGCCGTCGTGCCGGTGACCGTCGACGTCGTGGTCCCGTCCGCGCTCGCGGCCGCGGTGACCGACACCGAGACCGGCGCGCCTCTCGTCGAATCCGGTGGCCTGCTCCTTTCGGCGAGCGGGCAGAGCCTCACCTTCACGGCGCGCGACGGCGAGACCCTGGCCCCGTCGGTCGTGTGGAGGTTCGGGGACGGCCAGCTCTCGGCTCTCAACCCGGTGACCCACGTCTACGGGAACAACGGCGCCCTGGACCTCGTCTACAACGGCTCGATCTCCGCGGGCGGCGTCACGATCCTCTTCTCGATCGCCGTCGCGCCCGCGGACGCGCCTCCGACGGGCGCCTACTCCTACACCTATTCCGACGGCGGCCCCGTCGTGGCCACGAAGGTCGATCGGGGGCGCGCCGTCCGGTTCACCGCCGCCGAGAAGGCGGACGGCTACGACTGGGACTTCGGGGACGGCAGCCCGCACGGCGCGGCGCGAAGCGTCGACCACACCTTCCCGACGACGGGAGGGGACTACACGGTGACCCTCCGCGAGACGAAGGGCGCCCTGACGGCCGTCACGGCGAGTCCGGTGACGTTCCACGTTCCGCCTCCCCCCGAGCCGCCACGCTGGATGCTGGTCGGCATGGCGTCGACCGAAGGGCAGGGCGGGGCGTACTGGCGTTCCGACGTCACGATCGGCAACCCGAGCGGCGCGGCGCCGATGACGGTGCGTGTCGCGCACCTCGACGCCGAAAGGAGCGTCCCGGCGTCCGGGCTCGCCTGGTCGGTGGTCACGCTCGCCCCGCGCGCCACGCGAACCCTCGTCGATGTCCTCGGCGCCGGCGCCCTGCCCGAGTGGGGCCTCGCGCCCGCGAACCGCTCCGGCGCCCTTCTCGTGGAGGGCGTCTCGTTGCCCTCGGACGTCGAGCCGGTCCTGGTGGGAAGGACGTACAACACCGGGACCTCGGGGTCCGGGACGTTCGGGCTCTCGATCCCGGCGGTCCGTACCACGGAGGGGATCCGTCCCCAGGGCGCGGCGTGGGCGTCGCAGCTGATCGGCCTCCGCCAGACCGAAGCGCACTACACGAACCTCGCGGTCGTGAACCTCGGGACGGACGACGCCGAGGTCGAGGTGAGGTTCTTCGATCCGACGGGCGCGGTGCTCGGGCAGCCGGTGCTGTACCAGGTCGGGCCGTACGGGATCCAGCAGCGGAACAACGTGCTCCGGGACGCCGCGGGCGTCGCGAGCCCGACCGACTCGTTCCGCGCGTCTCTCACCGTCCGCCGTGGGACCGGCGTCACCGCGTACGCGTCCGTCACCGACGTGGCGTCCAAGGACCCGGTCCTGAGCGTCCCGGCGGCCGGCGTGAGCGCGTCTTATCGCCTGCCGGGGATCATCCGGGCGGCGGGCGCGAACGGCTCGCTCTTCCGGAGCGACGTGGTCCTGTACAACGCCGCGGCGGCGGCGCGAGTCGCCACGTTCACTTACTCGTATCGCACGAGCCGCGACCCGTCGCTCCGCAGCCTCACCTGGCAGGCTCCGCTCGCGGCCGGGCAGGTCCTCGACATCGTCGACTTCGTGAAGGCCCGGCTTCCCGTGCCCGACGGCGACGAGACGTCGTACACGGACTCCTTCGTCGACGTGGCGCAGGACGACGGGGGGCCGGATCCGATCCTCGTGATGGGACGCACGTACAACCAGCAGGGCTCGGGCAGCACCGGACTCCAGGTGAAGGCGTTCGGACCGGCGGACACCGCGTCCGCCGCCGGGCCGAAGCGGCGTCTCTACCTCACCGGACTCCGCTCCTCGACCGACGGGACGACGGGCTTCCGCTCCAACGTCGCGCTCTTCCTGGGGACGCCGGGAGCCCAGGGGACGGCCCAGGTGGAGGTGAAGGTCCTGGACGGAAGCGGCGACGTGAAGGGCACGACCGGCGTCACCCTCTCGGCGGGCCAGCCGTTCGTCCAGCTCGGGGACCGGACGCTCTTCGGCGGGGCGGCCTGGGACCTCTCGAGCATCACGGTCGTCCTCGAGGTGGTCGCCGGCCCGGAGCCGGTCGCCGCCTACGCCACGTCCCTGGACAACGTGTCGAACGACGCGGTGTTCCTGCCCGCGGCTCCGCTCCCGTAGGGGCGGGATCCACCTTCGGGTACCCTCGAGCCGTGGCGTTCGAGCCGGCGGTCCCCGTGGACGACGTGATCGCGTTCACGGATCTCTCCAAGGTGTATCGCGTCTACGCGAGCCCGCGCGAGAGGCTCGTCTCGGCCCTCTTCGGGGGCGGGCGGGGCACCGAGGTCCACGCGCTGCGCGGCGTGTCGGGTCGCGTCCCGAGGGGGCGTGTCATGGGGCTGGTGGGAGAGAACGGCTCGGGCAAGAGCACCCTCCTGAAGGTCCTCTCCGGCACGACTCCGCCGACGGCCGGCACGGTGAGCGTATCGGGCCGCGTGGCGTCGATCCTGGAGCTCGGCTCCGCCTTCCACCCCGAGGTGACGGGACGGAAGAACGTCGTCCTGCAGGCCGCGCTCCTCGGTCTCTCGCGCGCCGAGACGGAGGCCGCGCTTCCGGAGATCGAGCGCTTCGCCGAGCTGGGGGAGTTCTTCGACCGGCCGGTGAAGACGTACTCGTCCGGGATGGCGATGCGTCTCGCGTTCGCGGCGGCCACCGCCGTCCTGCCCGACGTCGTGCTCCTCGACGAGGCGCTCGCCGTCGGAGACGGCCGCTTCCAAAAGAAGTGCGTGGACCGGATCCACGATCTGAAGGCCTCGGGCCGGACGATCCTCTTCTGCAGCCACGCGATGTACTACGTCTCCACGATCTGTGACGAGGCCATCTGGCTGCGACATGGCGAGGTCGCCGCCTCGGGGGACGCGCAGAAGGTCGTCCTCGAGTACGAACGGTTCCTCGCCGGCAAGGAGCAGCGCGACCAGTCGGCGGCTCCGGCGCACGCCGTCCAGCCCGATTCGCACGGCCGGATCGTCTCGGTCGACGTCGTCGGCGCCGGCGGGGAGCCGCGCACCGCCTTCGCTCCGGGCGAGCCGTGGGGGGTCGTGCTCGACCTCGCCGTCGACCGCGCGGACCGCCCGGTCCAGATCCACCTCGCGGTGTCGACGCGTGACAACGTCGTTTGCCTTTCCTTCGACACGCGCCTGGACGGCTTCGGCCCGCTCTTGGGCGCGGAGCGGTACCGCGTGCGGATCGGGCTCGACTCGCTCCCGCTCGCGAAAGGGGAATTCATCGTCTACGCGTACCTGGCCGACGAGAAATCCCTGGCGCTCTACGACGCCCGGAGCGACCGCGCCTTTCACGTGGAGTCCGAGGCGTGGCAGAGCGGCCTCTTCCTGGCGCCGGGGCGCTGGGAGCGCCTGACCTGAGGTCCCGGCGCGCCATTCGCCTCGGGTTGCGAGCCCCGGGCCGGGTTGCTATCGTGGAACGAGGACAGGCCGGGCTCGCACCCTCGCGGCCGCCGGATCCGGCTCTCCCATGAACGACGAACATCGCTCTCCGGCCAACCCTCCCCCGGCGCACGTGTCGGTCCGCTCGCTCTTCCGTGGGGCGGCGGGCGAGACGTTCGACGAGCGGCTGAGGCTCATGGCGTCGTCCGACCCGGCCGACTGGGACGGCGTGGCGTTCCCCACCGAGGTGGCGATCGAGCTGGCCGCGCTCTGCAACCTGGCCTGTGTCATGTGCCCGGTCCCGACGACGAAGCGGCCGCCGGAGCTGATGAAGGAGAAGCTCTTCCTCGAGACGGTGGACCAGCTCGCCACCGAGAAGGGCTACGTCCTCCTGCCTCAGGGCTTCGGCGAGTCGATGCTCCACCCGAAGTGGGCGGGCCTCATCGCGGCCGCGCGGGAGCGCGGGATCGGCCCGATCATCATGCTGACGAACGGCATGCTCCTCAACGAGAAGAACGTGTCGCGAGTCCTGGAGCTGGACGTCGACGCGCTCGTCGTCTCGATCGACGGCACGACCGCCGCGACGTACGCGTCGGTGCGCGTCGGCGGAGACCTCGACGTCGTCGAGCGGAACGTCGAGCTCTTCCTGGCGCGGCGTGGCGCCAGGTCCTCCCCGAAGCTGGTGGTGCGCATCATCCGGATGCAGGACACGGCGAACGAGATCGACGCCTTCTTCGAGCGGTGGACGCCGCGCCTTCAGGGTGGCGACGAGATCCGGATCAACGAGTACAACAACTGGTCGGGGCGCGTCGAGGACAGGGCGGCGGCCGGCGCCGCCGCCCCCGACGTCGCGCACCGCGCGCCGTGCCGCATGCTCTGGTCGAACCTCTCCGTCCACGCCGACGGCAAGGTGTCGGCGTGCTGCCACGACAGCGAGGACGAGCTCGTCGTCGGCGACCTCGCGGCGGGCGACACGCTCCAGTCGATCTGGCGCGGAGAGAAGCTGAGGGCCCTCCGGACGATCCACCGCGAGGGCCGCACCGCCGAGCTGCCGATCTGCCGCGACTGCCGCAACTGGACCTGAGCGGGCCGGCCATCCTTCGCCGAGTCGTCGACCGATTCCGTGGGCTCCTGGGCGCGGGAGCCAGCCGCGACGTCGCCCCGGCGGAGCCGGCTCCGTCCGGCCCGGCGGGGCCGAGCGTCCTCTACATCCTCCCCGCCACGACGATCTACGGCGGGCACCGGGTTGTCTTCGAGCACGCGAACCTCCTCGTCGCCCGAGGCTACGACGTCACCGTGGTGAGCCCCGGGCCCGCGCAGCAGTGGCATCCCCTGGTGGCGCGCTATCTCACCGTCGACCTCGACGACCCCGCCTCGATGCCGAAGGCCGACATCGTGATCGGCACGTCGTGGACGACGATCCGCGCGGCGGTGGCGACGGGGGCGCCCACGATCTTCCACTTCTGCCAGGGGTTCGAGGGGGTCCATCGCGAGTACGCGCCGATCCTGCCCAAGATCGACGAGGCGTACGCCGTGCCGATCCCGAAGCTCCTCATCTCGGCGCACCTCGAGCCCGTGCTGCGCGAACGGTACGGCTCGCGGTGCTACCTGATCGGGCAGTCGATCGACACCACGATCTTCACGCCCGGACCCTTCCGTGAGGACGCCAGGCCGCTCCGGGTGGGTGTGGTCGGGCCGTACGGGATCCGCCCCAAGGGGATCGACGAGCTGCTCCGGGGGCTGCGCCTCACGAGGGAGGCCGGGCACGAGATCGAGGTGCACCACGCGTCGCCCGCGTCCCTGGACGAGGGAGAGGCTGCGCTCGGTGTCACCGACCGCTACTACGAACGCCTTTCGACCGCCGAGATGGCGGAGTTCTACCGGGGCCTCGACGTCTACATCCATCCGTCGTGGGACGAGGAGGGCTTCCCGCTGCCGCCGCTCGAAGCCATGGCGAGCGGCGTGGCGGTCGCCCTCACCGACATCCGCTCGTTCAGGCCGATCCCCGAGGACGCCGCCCTGCGCTTCCGTTGGGGAAGCCCCGAGGCGATCCCGCCGCTCTTCTCCCGCTTCGCCGACCCGGCCACGCGCCGGCGTCTGCGGGAGGCCGGTCTCCGCCTGATCGCGGACTACCGTCACGATGCGGTGATGGACAAGGTCGAGGAGGCGTTCGCGGCCGAGGGGGCCGGGCGCCGGCGGGGCCCAGGCTAGGTGCCGGCGCCACCCCGGAATCGGTTCGAGCGGTTCCACGCCCAGGCGCTCGCGCCCGCCGTCCTGCTGCTGGCGGCGCTCGCCTCCCTCTTCGTTCTTCGGGGTCACGGGTCGAGCTTCGGCCCCGGGAACCAGGGCTTCCTCTCGTCGCACGGGATGACGCTCGCGGCGAACCTCTCGCCGCGGCACGGCTTCCTGATGTTCAACCGGATGTCGCTCGGGAAGGACGGGGCCGTCTCGTACGATGCCTACAACAGCTTTCCGCCGGGCGCGTTCGCCCTGATCAAGCTCGTGACTCTCCCGGTGGGAGAGCTGGGCGTCCAGATCTCCGTGGCGCGCCGCCTGATGATCGCGTTCTTCGCGGGCGCGGCGTGGCTGGCCTACCTCTCGATCCTGCGGCTCACCCGGAGCCGGTGGGTCGCCGCGACGGCGACGCTCCTGGCGTTCTCCTCGTACTACGCCCTCTACTACGGTGACCTGATCTTCAACGACGTGCCGGCCCTGTTCGGTCTCCTTCTCACGTTTCACGGCATGGTGCTCTTCGTCGAGGAGGGTCGTTTCCCGCAGCTCCTCGCCAAGGCCCTCGGCTCGCTCTTCCTGGGGTGGCAGGTCTACGCCCTGCTCCTCCCGTTCACGTTCCTCGGCTGCGTGCGGGTGTGGATCGACTCGCGGTCGCTGCGGGCCGCCGTGCGGAGCCGCTTCTTCGGGCTGGGCCTCGCCGCGCTCCTCGGTGGGGTCGCGATCCTCGCCGGGAACCTCCTCAACGAGCGACTGGCGATCGGCGGACGGCTCGACGACCTGCCGACGTTCCGCCACATGGTGGGGCGCCTCGGTCTCGCGCCCGCCGAGGTGTACGTCCCGTACGCCCACCAGCTCGCCTTCGGGCCCTTCGTGAAGGACCAGCTCGTGCGGATCGGGCGGATGTCGGTCCCGCACGTCCTCGCCCGGCAGGGACTTCCGTCGGCCACGATCCCCCTGCTCGGAGGAGCGGCACTTCTCCTGGCCCTGGTGGGCGGGGCTCTGATCCGCCGGGGGGCCCTCGTCGCGAGCCTCGTCCTGTCGGGCCTCTGCTGGGCGATCCCGATGCGCCACTTCGTGGCCTTCCACGACTTTCAGAGTCTCTTCTGGATCGGCGTTCCCCTGGTCTTCTTCTCGGGGCTCGCCCTTGCCGCCGAGCGGGCCGGCCGTGGCCCGAGCGTCGGCGTGGCGGCGGCCGCGTTCCTCCTCTTCACCTGCTCCGCCCTCGGCGTCGACCGAATCAAGGACGCCTCCTCCGGGCCGAACGAGGTCCTGGCCGATTTCCAGAGGATCCGCGACGTGGTCGGAGCCGGCCGTCGGGTCCACGTGGAAGGAGACCTGTATGCCATCGGCGGGGCGTACCACGCCGCCGAGTTCTATCTCTCGGGCTGCCATATCCAGCCGACCCCGGAGGAGGCCGACTTCGTCGTCTCTGGCCGCGCGCGGAATCCCGGGGCTCTCACGCCCGGCAACGCCGGCGTCTTCCTGTACAGGAGCGAGAAGTCCGCACCCGACCTGAGGTGAGCGGCATTCCCTGAGTGCCGCGGCGGGCGCGATACGATCCAAGATCATGGCCAGCGAGATAGAGCCCGCGCCGGACGTCTCCGCGTACGACACCGCCGTGCTGTCGGCTGGCTGGACTCCCGAGCTGACCGGGCACGAGCCGGTCGTGCTCTGGGAGAAGGGCGAACGGACGGGCGGCGCCGTCCTTCTCGTCGCGGGCACCGCTGCCTTCACGATGGAGACGCCGCTCGGGCCGTACACGTTGTGCCAGCTGACCGCGCCATGCCTGGTCGGGGTCGGCGAGCTCCTGATGATCGGATCGGGGCGGCTCCACGGCGTGACGGTGGGACCCCGGTCCGCGTTCGTGAAGATCCCGGCGAGCGAGCTGCGCCCCCACCTCCTCCACGAGGACCCGGTCGGCGCGTCCTGCCGCCGGCTGGCGCTCGCCTCGCTGGGGCGCGCCATCCGCCGCACGAACGCTGGGCTGGGCCGCTTCTTCTCGACGCCGGGCAGGGAAGGCGCCGGGCACCTCCCCGGCGCGGGGCCGAAGCCGGCGGCCTCCGATCCGGCCGACTCGCAGAAGGCGGGGAGCCTCTTCGAGACGCTCGGCCTCGACCCGCGGACGCTCCCGAACCTCGGCCTCCGCGAGCGCCGCTACGCACCGGGGGAGCGGCTGGCGAGCGAGGGGGAAGAGGCCGACGAGGCGTTCCTCATCGAGACGGGACGGGTGCGCGTGTCGAAGGACATCGCCGGGCAGGGCGAGGAGGCCCTCGGCTTCTGCGAGGCGGGGGAGTTCGTGGGCGAGATGGCGCTCCTCGACCGGTCGGCGCGCTCCGCGGACCTGATCGCCCACGAGGGACCGGTCTCGGTCTTCGTCCTCTCGCGCGACGTCTTTCGCGCGCTGCTGGACCACCCGCCGCGCGGGTCGGCTCCGCTCCTCTCGGGGATCGCCATGGCGCTCTCGCTCCGGCTCGAGCAGGCGATCAAGAGGTCGGTCGCGTTCTTCGTGATGTCGGGGGGGAACACGTCGTCGGAGATGCCGCCGGCCGGCTTCCTCTTCGGCGAGGACGAGACGGCCGACGAGGGCTGACGCGGAGCCGCCCAGGATCCGATTGCTGACCGAATCCCGTCCGCGCGTCGCCCCGGTGGCCCTGCTGCTCTTCGGCTCCGGGCTCTGCTCCCTCGTCTATCAGATCGTCTGGCTGCGCGAGCTCCGGAACGTCTTCGGGTCCTCGACGCCGGCCACCGCGGCCGTCCTCGGGATCTTCATGGGCGGGCTGGGGCTCGGGGGGCTGCTGCTGGGGCGGCGGGCGGACCGGCACCGGAATCCGCTGCTCCTCTACGCGAGGCTGGAGGGCGGGATCGCGGCCGCCGCGCTCCTCACGCTCCCGCTGGTGAGGCTGGTCGAGCTGGCCTACTACGCGAGCGGCGGCTCGCCCGCGCTGGGGATGACCGGTGCGACGCTCCTGCGCCTCCTCCTCGCCGCGTCGATGCTCGGCGTGCCGACGTTCCTGATGGGCGGGACGCTCCCGGCGGCGGTCCGCGCCGTCCTGCGGCCTGGCGACGTGAGGCGGCGGGCGGTCGCGACGCTGTACGGCGTCAACACCCTCGGGGCGGTCGCCGGCGTCGTCGGGGCGAACTTCTTCGCGCTCGAGATCCTCGGCAACCGGCGGACGCTCCTGATCGGTGTGCTGCTGAACCTGCTGGTCGCCATCACCGCCCGCGCCCGCTCGCGGGTCGCCGGCGAGACGGCCGTCGATGGGGCCGAGGCGCCCACCCCCTCCGGCTGGCCCGAGACGCCGAGCGGCGGGGCCGCGGGGGTCTTCACCTGGGCGGCGGCGGCGGTGGCCGGCTTCTCGTTCCTCCTCCTCGAGCTGGTCTGGTACCGGATGCTCGCGCCGATCCTCGGTGGCTCGACGTTCACGTTCGGCCTCATCCTGGCGACGGCGCTCCTCGGCATCGGACTCGGCGGGCTTCTCTACGCGCTCTCCGCCGGCGACCAGCCGGCGTCCCTGCCTCTGTTCGCCGCGACCTGCGGGCTCGAGGCCCTCGCCATCGTGGTCCCGTTCGCCCTCGGGGACCGCCTGGCCGTGCTGGCGGCGCTGCTGCGCCCCCTGGAGACGCTCGGTTTCACGGGCAACCTGATCGGCTGGTCGCTCGTGTGCGGCGCCGTCGTGCTCCCCGCGGCGATCGTGTCGGGGGTCCAGTTTCCCCTCCTGATCTCGCTCGCGGGCGCGGGGCGGGACAACGCCGGCCACGACGTGGGGCGGGTCTACGCGTTCAACACGCTCGGTGCCATCGCGGGCTCTCTGGCTGGCGGATTCGGCCTGATGCCGCTGCTCACGGCTCCCGGCTGCTGGAAGCTGGCGGCGTGGCTGATGGTCGTCCTGTGCGCCGCGTCGGCGCTCCTGGCGTTCCGTGCGCGCCGTCCCGGCTGGAGCGGACCGGTCTTCGCGGCGAGCGCGGCGCTCCTCCTCCTCTCGGCGCGTGGCCCGACGGCCGTCTGGCGCCATTCGCCGATCGGGGCGGGCCGGATCGACCTGACCCACAAGACCACCAACGAGGTGCGCGACTGGATGGCGCACGTGAGTAGCGGCCCCGTCTGGGAGACCGAGGGCGTGGAGAGCAGCATCGCCCTGGACGGTCTCGACGGCTACGCGTTCATCGTGAACGGCAAGTCCGACGGCAACGCGGTCGGCGACGCCCCGACGCAGGTGATGGGCGGCCTCCTCGGGGCCCTTCTCCACCCCGGGCCGAAGCGCAGCCTCGTGGTCGGTCTGGGGACCGGGAGCACCGCGGGCTGGCTGGGGAAGGTGCCGGGCATGGAACGCGTCGACGTGGTCGAGATCGAGCCCGAGATCCGGGAGGTCGCGGCGCGGTGCGCGGCGGCCAATCAGGACGTCCTCGGGCAGCCCAACGTCCGGATCGTCTACGGAGACGCGCGCGAGCTGCTCCTCGTCACGCGGGACCGCTACGACCTCGTCTTCTCGGAGCCGTCCAACCCGTTCCGCGCGGGGATCGCCAGCCTCTTCACCGAAGAGTTCTACGGGGCCGTGGCCCGGCGGCTGACGGAAGGCGGCGTCTTCGTCCAGTGGGTCCAGGCGTACGAGATCGACGCACGCACGGTCGAGACGATCATGCGGACGCTCCAGGGCGCGTTCGGCCACGTCCAGGTGTGGCAGACGATCGACAAGGACATGGTCCTCGTCGCGTCCCGGGCCGCGCGACCGGTCGACGCGGACGAGCTCCGGAGGCGGATCGCCGGGGAGCCGTATCGCGCGGCGCTGCGCATCGCGTGGCGCGTCGACTCGGTGGAGGGGCTCCTCGCGCACCTGGTCGCGGACGACACGTTCACGCGACACGTCGCGACGTACACGGCGAGCCCGGTCAACACGGACGATCGGAACGCGGTGGAGTTCGGGCTGGCCCGGAGCGTGGGCCGCGGACGGGGCGACGTGGTCGCGGAGATCCGGGCCGCCGCCGCGCGGCTCGGCATGCGGGACCGTTCGTTCCGGGGGGCGTTCGACCCGGAGCTGGTCCGGCGCCATCGGACGACCTCGCCGTTGATCGCCGGGACGGACGTGCTCGAGGACCCCCGGATCGCGAGCGTGGTCTCCGCTCATCGCGACGGCCGTTACGCGGAGGCGGGCCGGCGCTTTCGGGAGCTCGGTCTGACGCCGGCCTCGCACGCGGAGACCCTGATCGCCGCCGAGAGCTTCGCCCGCACCGGAGACGACGCCTGCCTCCCCCTTCTCGGGCCGCTCCGCGAGTACGACGCCGTCGAGGGGCACCTCGTGGCCGCGACCTACCTGGACGCGAAGGGCCGTCCGGACGACGC
This sequence comes from uncultured Holophagales bacterium, assembly GCA_964384675.1. Taxonomy (GTDB): domain Bacteria; phylum Acidobacteriota; class Thermoanaerobaculia; order UBA5066; family UBA5066; genus CAYLNK01. The sequence continues at coordinate 47,595 of CAYLNK010000002.1, forward strand.
CACGCGCGCCCTCGCGGCCGGCTTCCGGCTCTGCCGAAGCTGGCCCTGGGCCGACACGGGCCTCCTGTTCCGCGCCGTCGGGCTCGCCAACGAGCTGGTGACGGGCGCCGCGAGCGCGGCCGCGGTGGAGGCGCTGGCCGAGGCCGTCGACGAGCCGTTCGTCCTCCACCGGCTCGGGGAGGTGCGCCGGCTCCTCGTCCTGAACGTCGCCCGGCGCCTCGAGAAGGGGTGCGGACCGCGGGTCATGAAGGCGCTCGCGCTCCAGGAGCCGCACGTGCGGATGAGGGCCGACCTCCTCGACATCCGCGCGGCGTGCTACGCGGAGAATGGCCACCCGCTGGCCGCGCTCGCCGCGCGGGAGCGCGACGAGTTCCGAGAGGGGGAGCCCCAGGTGCTCGGTAGTGACCTGCCTGCCCCCCGGCCGCGCTGAGGCGGGATCCCCTCGTCTCGGGATCCCTTCGTCACCACCCCGCGATCGACCGCTCGCCGCGCACGTCGGCGCCGCCGAAAAGGGTGCCGTTCTTCGGGTCCACGCCGACCGCCGTCACCGCGGTCCCCATCCGCCAGGGGCCGACGACCCGCAGGTCGTGGCCGCGGCGCTTCAGGTCTTCGAGCACGTCCCAGGAGAAGCGGTCCTCCACGGTCAGGACGCCCGGCTGGTCGAGGTGCTCGCGGAACGAGTTCCGCATGTGCTCGGAGTTGATCCGTGGCGCCTCGATCGCGGCCTGGATCGGCATGCCGAAGTCGAGGTGGGCGAGGAGGACGTTCAGCAGCTGCTGGTCCTGGCTGTCGCCGCCCGGCGTCGCGATCGCGAGGTACGGCGCGCCGTCCTTCAGGATCACGGTCGGCGTCAGGGTGATGCGGGGCCTCTTGCGGGGCGCCACGACGTTCGGGCTCTTCGGGTCGAGGGAGAACTGCTGCATCCGCTGCGACAGCGGGACCCCGGTGTCTCCGGCGATGAACGCTCCGTCCAGGACCCAGGCGCCCGACGTCACCGCGGAGAAGAGGTTCCCCGAGGCGTCGACGGCGTTCACCGCCGTGGTGTCGCCGGCGACGCCGGTCGCGCCGGAAGGGCGCGGCTCCGCGGTCACGGGAGCCGGGGCACCCCCCGGCACGCCGGGCCGGTGCTCCCTGGACGCGCGCTTCGGGTCGATCAGCTTGCGTCGCTCGTCCGCGTACGCCAGGGAGAGAAGCGCCTCGGCGGGTACCTTCGCGAAGTCCGGGTCGCCGTAGAAGGCGTCGCGATCGTCGAAGGCCAGCTTCATCGCCTCGGTGAAGTGGTGCAGGTGATCGGCCGACTGGAACCCCATCGCCTTCAGATCGAACCCGGACAGCAGGTTCAGGGTCTGGAGCAGCACCGGCCCCTGCGTGAAGAAGCCTGGCTTGTAGACGTCGTAGCCGCGGTACCGCGCCGAGACCGGCTTCTCGAGCCGCCCCCGGTACGTGGCGAGGTCGTCCTCGGAGAGGAGGCCGCCCGCGTCGCGGCATGCCTTCACCAGGCGCTTCGCGACACTTCCCGTGTAAAACGCGTTGCGCCCCGCCTCGATCGCCTTCTTCCGGTCCATCGAGCGGCGGAACTCGGCGTCGTCCGCCGCGGCGATCGCGCGAAGGGTGCGGGCCAGGTCGGGCTGCCGGAACACCTCGCCGATCGCCGGGACGCGCCCGTCGGGGTAGTAGACGGCCATCGTGCTCGGGTATCGCTCGCTGTTCTTGCGCTCCCGTTCGAGCGTGTCGTGGAGGATCGAGTACATCGGGAAGCCGTCCGCGAGCTCGATCGCCGGGGCGAGCACCTCCGAGAGGCGGCGGGTGCCGTAGCTCGACAGGACGAGCGCCATCGCGTCCAGCACGGCGGGCACGGTCGCCGCTTTCGGGCCGTGGAAGTCGACGTACGGCTTCCCGGCCCAGACCTCGGGCCGCGCCGCGGCCGGGGCGACGCCCTGCCCGTTCACGACGACGACCTCCTTCCGCTTGGCGTCGTACAGGACGACCGGCGCCTCTCCCCCGAACCCGAACAGCTGGATCTCGGTGACGCTCGCCGCGAAGACCGCGGCGACGCCCGCGTCGAAGGCGTTCCCGCCGTCCCGGAACGTCCTCATCGCCGCCTCGGTCGCGAAGTGGCGTCCCGCCGCCACCGCGTACCTCCGGGCGTTCATCTCGGGGCGCATCCGCTGATCGGAGCGGGCCGGGGACGCGAGCAGGGCGAGGGTGGCCAGGGCGGCCAGGGTGGCTCGGTTGCGCATTCTCGGGGCCTCCGCTCGGCATTCGAGCAGTCGCTTCCCGGCGCGTCAAGGCATCGGCTGGTACCGGGCGGTTCCATGTGGCAGGATCGGTGTCGGGGTGCCTCCGGCATCCCCCAATACTGAGGAGGTATCAAGTTCAGATGAGCGTTCGAAAAGGCGGCTTCCGTTCCCGCTCGCTTCTCGCGTTCGGTGCGGTCCTGTTCCTCTTTCAGCTCGGTTGCGCCTGCACGAAGCCGGGGTGCGGCGGCTTCGCGATCACATCGCCCAAGGCGGGCCAGGTACTTCCGGCCGGTGATGTCGACGTGATCCTCGACCCCCTGCGTTCCGACTTCTGCAACCTCCCTCCGTCCGCCTACCAGGTGACCCTGGACGACGGTACTCCGGTCAGCGTCCCGGTCGCGGAGGTCCTGAAGGCCCGCTTCGCGAACGTGAAGCCGGGTGAGCACACCGCGCGCGCCGTCGCGCTCGACTCCAAGGGGCGGCCGCTCCAGTCGACCGCCGTCAAGTTCAGGGTCGAGGCGCCGGCGCCCGTCGCGCCTCCGCCGACCCCGACGCCCACCCCGACGCCGAAGCCCACCGACGAGACCCTGACGGTGACGAAGATCAACGATGGGGGCTACCTCAAGGACCTGTTCTTCGATTTCGACAAGTACGACGTCCGGGAGGACCAGCGCGCCAACCAGGAGGCGAACGGGGCGTTCCTCGGCAAGAACTCCATGGTGAAGCTCACCGTCGAGGGCCACTGCGACGAGCGCGGGACGCGCCAGTACAACCTGGCCCTGGGCGAGAAGCGGGCGAACGCGGCCAAGGAGTACCTGGAGCGGCTCGGCATCGACGGTCGGCGGATGACGACGATCAGCTACGGCAAGGACAAGCCGTTCGCGGACGGACACGACGAGACCGCCTGGCAGAAGAACCGCCGGGCTCACTACGTCGCCACGTCCAACTGACCTGACCCCGTTCCGGGTCGAAAAGGCGGGTCGAGACCCGCCTTTTCGTTTTTCTTTGGGTTCCTGAAACCTGGAGGGCGGCAGGGCATCGAAAGCGCGCATGGCACGCCTCGTCCTCCTGCCCGACCCTGCCGCGGTTTCCCTGAAGGGGGCCTTCCGCGTGGGCCGTCGCGTCGCCCAGCTGGCTCGCTCGAGCCAGCCCGTGCGGCTCCTGGTCGCAGGCGGACGGGCGCTGGGCCCGCTCCTCGATCTCTTGGCGGCCGAGGGTCAGGGGTTCCGCGACGCGCTGCCCTGGGGCGGGCTGGAGATCGCCTGCCACGGCGAGGAGGCCCTCCGCCAGGTCGAGGAGCGGATCGTTGCGACCGGAATCCGTCCGGGGCTCGGCGTGACCGCGCCATCGGCCGGGGACGACACGTTCCAGCTGGCGCTCCTGGCGCTCGACGCCACCGGCCGGATACCTGCCCCCGACGACCTCGTGACGCGCGCCGACGAGGTCTGGGTGCTCGCCTCCGGCGAGGAGGACTCGGAGCCGACGGCGCGGCTCTTCGCCGAGATGGAGGGCTGGACGTGCGGCTTCGAGCCGACTCTCCTGGCCGATACCGCCGCGGCGAGCCGGATCGACCCCGCGTCGATCAGCCGGGAGAGCTGCCGGTCCGACGTCTGCCTGCGGGTGGTGGTGTGAGCCGCGGAGACTCTTTCGTGGTGCGGCGCACCGGACGTGAGAGAGCATGAGCGCGATGACCGTGCCGGCCACCGAGGAGCTGCTGGTCCTGGGGCTCAGGGCTGGCGACGAGGAAGCGTTCGTCCAGGTGGTACGCCGCTACGGCGGTCCGCTCCTGGCCACGGCGCGCCGCTATCTGCGCAACGAGGAGGACGCCCGTGACGTCCTCCAGGAATCGCTGCTGCGGGCCCACCAGGCGATCGGCCGGTTCCAGGGAGGCTCGACGCTCTCCACGTGGCTCCACCGGATCGTGATCAACTCGTGCCTGATGCGGCTCCGCCGCACGCGACGCCATCCCGAGGACTCGATCGAGGAGCTGCTGCCGGGCTTCCTCGAGGAGGGGCATTCCGCGGGAGGGCCGTTCGTCTCCTGGAGCGACGATGCGGCGGCGGCTCTCGAACGGAAGGAGCTGTGCGCTCGGGTCCGGGGTGCGATCGATCGCCTGCCCGACACGTACCGCACCGTCCTCCTCCTGCGTGACATGGAGGAGCTCGACACCGCGGAGGTCGCCTCGCTCCTCGGCGTCACCGAGAACGCCGTCAAGATCCGCCTTCACCGGGCCCGGCAGGCGCTGCGCACGCTGCTCGACCAGGACCTCTTCAGGAGCCCTTCATGTCCCGCCTCATGACCTGCCGCGAGCTCATCGAGTTCCTCTGGCGCTACCTCGACGGCGAGGTGAACGACGCCGAGCGCCTGGAGTTCGAGCTGCACCTCGCCCAGTGCACGTCGTGCGCGGCGTACATGGAGTCGTACCGGACGACGAAGCGGCTGGAGCGGCTCGGCTTCGAAGACCTCGACGCACCGGTGCCGGAGGAGGTCCCGGACGAGCTGGTGCAGGCCGTCCTGACCGCCAAGAGGCGGGGGCTCGCGACCTGATCCGGCCTACGTCCGGGCGCGCTCCACGCGCCAGGTGGCGAGGAACCCGTCCTGCGGCCCGAGCCAGGTGACGACGGTGGCCCGATCGCCCGGCTCGAGCGTGAACCCGTCCGCGGTGACGCCGGACGGCAGCGCGTACCCGCTCGTCGACTCGCCGCCCCGCGCCACGAACGTCGCTCCTTCCGCGGGGCAGAGGTAGAGCATCGTCCAGCCAGGCGGACGGTACGTGATGTGACCGGGATAAGCGTCCTCGACGTGCGGCGTCACCAGGTTGCGGCAGGCGCGAAAGGTCTCGACACGGGTCACGGCCTGGCTCATCTCCTCTCCACGCGCTGCGCCCGTCCGAGGAGCTCCGCCAGCTCCGGATCGGCCAGCGTCTCCTTCTCGAGGAGGGTCGCGGCTCCGCTCTCCAGGAGCGCCCGGTTCAGGTCCAGGATCGTCCGGGCCTGCTGGAAGGCCCGCTCCACGATCTCCCGCACGGCCACGTCGATCTCCCGGGCCGTCTCCTCGCTGTAGAGGCGCCGCTCGAAGGCCGGACCGCCCGGCCCGAGGAACGTGCCCGGCTCCGACTCGTAGCTCACCGGTCCGAGGTCGGGGACCATCGCGTACCGCGTCGCCATCGCGCGGGCGATCTGGGTGGTCTTCGAGAGGTCGTCGGAGGCGCCGGTCGAGAAGTGCCCGTAGATCAGGTGCTCCGCGGCGCGGCCGCCGAGGAGGACCGCCATCTTCCCCTCCAGCTCCTCGCGCGTCATCAGGAACCGGTCCTCGATGGGGCGCTGGAGCGTGTAGCCGAGCGCCCCGATGCCGCGCGGGATGATCGAGATCTTCTGGACCGGATCGCTTCCGTGCGTCGCCGCCGCCACCAGGGCATGGCCCATCTCGTGGTGCGCGACCACCTGCCGCTCCTTCGGGTTCAGGATCCGGTTCTTCTTCTCGAGCCCCGCGACGATCCGCTCGATGGCGACCGTGAAGTCGTTCGTGGAGATCGACGTGGCGTTCCGCCGCGTGGCGACGAGGGCCGCCTCGTTGACGAGGTTCGCGAGGTCGGCGCCGGTGAACCCGGGCGTCAGCGCCGCCACCTGGTCGAGCGCGACGTCGGGCGCCAGCGTCACGTTCTTCACGTGGACCTTCAGGATCTCGACGCGCCCGATCTTGTCCGGGCGGTCCACGAGCACCTGCCGGTCGAAGCGCCCCGCCCGCAGCAGGGCGGGGTCGAGGATCTCGGGCCGGTTCGTCGCGCCGAGGAGGACGATGCCGCTGGTCGGGTCGAAGCCGTCCAGCTCGACGAGGAGCTGGTTCAACGTCTGCTCCTTCTCGTCGTGCCCGCCGAGGCTGGACCCGGAGCTCCGTGCCCGCCCCATCGCGTCGAGCTCGTCGATGAAGATGATGCACGGCGCCTTCAGGCGTGCCTGCTCGAAGAGGTCGCGCACCCGGGCCGCCCCGACGCCGACGAACATCTCCACGAACTCCGAGCCGCTGATCGAGAAGAACGCCACGCCGGCCTCGCCGGCGACGGCCCGCGCCAGGAGCGTCTTGCCGGTGCCCGGGGGCCCGACGAGGAGGACTCCCTTCGGCATCCGCGCGCCGAGGCGCCCGTACGACTTCGGGTCCTTCAGGAAGGAGACGATCTCCTCCAGCTCGTGCCGCGCCTCGTCGACGCCGGCGACGTCGGTGAAGCGCACCTTCACCTCGGTCTCGACGTACACCTTCGCCTTGCTCTTGCCGATCGAGAGGAGGCTCCCGCCGGGACCGCCGGCCCCGCCCATCTTCCTCGAGAGATAGACCCAGACGCCGAAGAAGATCAGGACGGGGAGGATCCAGGAAAGGAGCGTCGCGAAGAACTTGCTCTCGACGCGGCCCGAGAACGTGACGCCTGACGTGCCGAGCTCCTTGGCCAGGTCGACGTCGACGCGCGTCGCGATCACGGTCGTCTTGCCGTCGTGGGGCTCCTTGAGCGTCCCTTCCACCTGGTCCAGGGTGACGACGACCGACTTCACCTTCCCGTCCTTCACGAGCTTCTGGAACTCGCTGTACGGGATCGGCTCGATGGTGGCGTAGCGCACCCAGACGTCGTGGATCAGGAGGATCCCGAGGAGCGCGATCGGGAGGTAGCCGAGGTTGAACTTGGTCTTCGGGTGCATCTCCCCCGAACTCTACTCCCCGGGGGACCCGGCCGGATCCCCCGGGGGGAACGCCTCAGAATCCGAGGCTCGCCTGCTGCGGCGGCCCCGGCGGGGCGAGCACCAGGACGCGGGGGCTGGCCGTGCTGTTGTCGATCACCGTGAGCGCCCCGACCACGAAGCCGGGCTCGTCGCCGATGGGCTCCAGCGACATCGCCACGCGGTCGATCGAGGCCGATCCGATCCCGAATCCGCCCTCGCCGTTCCAGATGTCGTTGATCTGCACCCGCTGCCACGGGTCGAGGAGCCGCTCGATCTCGGCGAGGACGCCTCCGGTGGTCCCGTTCACGACGCGGAGCCGCACGCGGGCCTTCTGGCCGCTCACCTCGGCGAGGATCAGGTTCGTCCGGATCCCGGCGTACTTCTGGAGGCCCGGGTACGTCGTCACCGGGGTGCGGGCCTTGCCTACGGCCTCGGGCGAGAACGCGGTGTAGCTCTGGAACTCGGCCCCCTTCGTGCCGCGGGAGGGGTTGCCGACCTCGACCGGGGTCGTGACCGAGGCGCGGGCGACGACGCGCCCGATGCCCTCGCCCTCGATCCGGAGCGGGCCCGCGGTGTTCACGTCGTCCGGCAGGCCGAACAGGTTCTTCACGACGTCCTGGCCCTTGGCGGCCGGCAGGGAGCCGCGCGGGGGAAGCGTCAGCGAGACGCGAGCGGTGCCGGAGACGTCGCCCACGTAGTCGTAGATGAAGGTCAGCGCGGCCGGCGATGCCGAGCCGTTCGTGACCGAGAGCTCGGTCGTGAAGAACGTGCCCGAGCCGCCGCGGCTGTGGACGATCGACGGGATGACCCGCGGCGAAGGGGGCGTGGCGAGCGGAGCCGCCGGGACCCGGGTCGCGGTCGTCTCGGCGGGTCTGAAGCGTCCCGAGAGCGCCTGGAAGCTGGCCGAGAAGTTGTCGATCAGCGTTCCGATCGCGGTGACGCGCCCGCCCCCCGAGATCGGCTCCACGAGGAGGGAGGCGGCCTCCACCGCGCCGGAAACCCCCAGCCGTTCCAGGAGCGGGAACTGGGTGTTGCCCGACGCGGGAACGTCGACCTCGGCCGAGCCCAGGTCCGCCCCGTCGCTCCCGACGAGGCGCAGCCGGACGCGCGCCGCGGTGCCGAGCGTCTCGGCCAGGATGATGTTGAGGCGGAACCGGTCGGACACCTTGATGCCGGTCAGGAGGAGGGGCGAGAGGCCGGCGCCGGTGCCGCTGCCGGAGCCGTAGACCGGGATCTCCGTGCCGTAGCGCGACGAGACGTCGCCGGTCCCCGGCAGGCCCGACGCCGTGGTGCGCAGCGAGAGCTGCGCGAAGCTCTTCGAGCGGATCTCGACGTGGGCGGCGAGGTCGGTGGTGCCGAAGAGACCCTGGATGAAGTCGTAGAGCCGTACCGTGGCGAAACCGGGAATCGCCTGGGTCACCTTCGTGGCGGAGACCTGCCCGTCCTGCCCCGACGGAGACGCGTAGACGTCGAACGACACCGGGTCGGGCGAGAGGTTGCGGAGCCAGCCGTCGGACGTGAACACGGTGCCGCCGGCGCCTTCCTTGTGGACGCTCGTCGGCACGATGAAGGACGCCTCACCGGGGGCGAGGAAGCCGCGGCCGTTGCCGACGACGACGTCGTTCTCCAGGGAGTAGAAGACCTTCACCTGCGCGAGGTCGCCGCCGTCGCCGCCGGCCGGCGTGAGCGAGAGGACCGTCCAGATCGGGAGAGGGTAGTCGGCCGGCGTGATCCGGGACGGGTCGGCCGAGAGCCTGATGTCGCGCGACGCCCCGGGCGCCAGCTCGGCCGCGAAGTCGGCGGGGTCGAGGCGGAGCCACGCGCCGCCCGGGCCTATGGACGGGACGAGGAAGATCGGCGAGGAGCCCGGGTTCGTCACACGCACGGTCTGGATCGGCGCGGCGAGCGGGACGCGGCCCGCCGTCCGGGCGTCGACGATGAGGAGCTCGTCCTGGTCGAGGCGCGGGCGGATGCCGGTCGAGCGCGTTCCGGTGACGGTGAGGAACACCTCGGCCGATGCCGAGCCTTGCGGGTAGTCGGCGACCAGGCTGCCGCGCTTCGTGCCGGCGCTGCCGACAGCGGCGGGAAGCGTGTTCAGCGTGACGGTGACCTCCTGCCCGGCGGCCAGGTTGGCGCTCGAGGGGGAGAACGTGAAGATCGAGTCGGGGGTGCGGAACGTCACCGAGGCGGAGCTGCCGCCGACGTTCCGGAACCTCACGGTCGCGGCGGGCGGAAGCTCGCCCACCCTCACGGTCCACGCGGGCTCGGCCTCCTGGGAGACGACGAGGGACGGCGGATTCGGGGCGACGTTGATCGGCACGACGCGCGAGAAGCCGCTCTCCTGTCCGCAGCCGGCGATCGCCGAGACCCGGAAGAAGAGCGTCCCGTTGGTGGTGGCCGCGGTCGGGTAGGAGAGCGCGAGGTTCCGCGTCCGGATCTCGGTGAGGATCGACCCGGCGCCGAAGTCCGCCGAGGACGCCAGCTGGGTCCGGTACGTCCCGTCGGCGTCGGTCGGTCCGTAGACGTCGGTCCAGGAGACCGTGAACGAGTCGCCGGCGCGCACGAGGCCCTCGGGCGCGGAGACGACGTCCGGGGGCGAGGGCGGGCAGGCGGCCACGTTGGGCAGTACGACCGTGTCGAGGACGCTCTGGTCGTTGGTGGGGTTCGGGTCGGGCTCGGTCGCCTTCACCGAGACGCGGTTGACGAGCGTCGTCGGCTCGGGCGGCGCGGAGACGAACAGCGTCACGGTCCTCGACGTGCCGGCCGGGATCGTCCCGAGGCCGCAGGTGATCGGGGCCGTTCCGGTGCAGGTGCCGAGGCTCGGCGTCACCGAGATCGGCGAAACCCCGGCGGGCAGGGTCTCGGTGAGGGTGACGTTCGTCGCCGGCGCCGGGCCGTTGTTCTGGATGAAGAGCGTGTAGGTGAGGAGACGCGTGGCACGGGCCGGACTGGGCGACGCGCTCTGGAACACACCGAGGTCGGCGGAGCCGGGCGGTGCGACGCGCGTCGTCGACGCCGCGGAGTTGTCGTCCAGGCTCGGGTCCGGCTCGAGCGCGCTGATGCGGGCGCGGTTGGTGATCTGGGGCGCGGCACCGGCGGTGACCGTGGCGGCGATCGAGAGCGTCACGTCCTGTCCCGGCACCAGGGTGCCGAGCGCGCAGAGGATCGGCGCCGTGCCGGTGCACGAGCCCTGCCCGGAGGTCGCCGAGACGAGCGTCAGGCCGGCCGGGAGGGTGTCGGCGACGACGGCTCCCGTCGCGGTCGTCGGACCGTTGTTGCGAGCCGTCAGGACGTACGTGATCCGCTGGCCCGGGATCACCGGATCGGGCGAGGCGGTCGAGCTCAGGCGCAGGTCCGCGAGCCTGTCCGTGACCGTGACCGTGGCCGTGAAGCTGTCGGTGGCGCCGCAGCCATCGGAGACGCGCACCCAGTAGCCGGTGGTCACGGACAGCGGCGGGGTCGTGAGGCTGTACGACGCGGCGCCCGCGACCGGCCGTCCGGTGTCGCCGCTCGCCCCCTCGTACCACTGGTAGCGGAGCGTCCCCGTCCCCGCGATCGCCGCCACCTCGAGGACCGCCGCCGTCCCGGTCAGGACGATGGGGCTCGCGGGCTGCTGCGTGATGGTGGGCAGCGCGCAGCCGCCGATCGCGACGCGCCGGATCCGGTGGTTGAACGAGTCGGCGATGAAGATCGAGCCGTCGGAGCCGACGGCGACGCTGCCCGGGCCGTTCAGCTTCGCGGCCGTCGCGGTGCCGCCGTCCCCGGAGAAGCCCTCCTGGTAGTACGGGTTGCCGCTCCCGGCGACGGTGCCGATCACTCCGGTCGAGGCCGAGATGCGGCGGACGCGGTGGGCGTCGGCGATCAGGAGGTTCCCGGCGGCGTCGAGCGCGGCGTTCCCGATCGGACCGTTCAGCCGCGCCAGCGTCGCGGTCCCACCGTCGCCGAAGCCGTCGGTGGGGTCGCCGCCGCCGGCGATCGTCGCGATGGTGCCGTTCGCGGCGACCATCCGGAGCCGGCCGTTGCCGGAGTCGGTGATGATCACGGTGCCGTCGGGCATCGCGAGGACGCCGCTCGGGACGTTGAGCCGGGCCGAGGTGGCGGGGCCGCCGTCGCCCGAGAACGCCCCGTTCTCGTTCCCGACCGGCCCGCTGCCCGCGACCGTGGAGATGGTTCCGTCGAGGGCGACCCGGCGGATCCGCTGGTTGTCCCGATCGGCGATGTAGACGACGCCGTTCGCCGCGACGGAGGCGGCGACCGGGTAGTTCAGCTGCGCGGACGTGGCGGGGCCTCCGTCGCCCAGCTTGTCCTCCGGGGTCCCGCCCCCCGCGATCCGGGCGATCTTCCCGCTCGCCGCGTCGACCTTGAAGACCATGCCGTTGAAGCCGTCGACGATGTAGAGGTTCTTCGCGGCGTCGAGCGCCACGCCCCGCGGGAAGCCGATCGCGGCCTCCGTCGCGGGGAGGCTGGCCGCCGTGTCGAAGTAGTAGCCGCCGTTGCCGGCGGCGGTGGAGACGACGCCCTGGGAGACCTTCCGCACGCGCTGGTCGATGTAGTCCGCGACGTAGAACGTGCCGTCCGTGCCGAGCGCGATCCCGCGCGGCTCGCGCAGGATCGCCCGGGTGGCGGGCCCTCCGTCGCCCAGGTACTTTCCCGCGCCCGCGACGGTCGAGACGAGGGTGGTGGCGGCGTCCACCTTGCGCACGTCGCCGTCCGAGACGTAGAGGTTCCCGGCGGCGTCGAAGGCGAGGCCGTACGGCGCGCGCAGTCCGGCCTCGACCGCGGGCTTGCCGTCCCCGCCGCCGTACGAGCCGTCCCCGAAGACCGTGGTGATGGTCCCGGTCACCGTGTCGATCCGGCGGATCCGGCCGTGGTAGCGGTCCGCGACGTGGAGGTACCGGCCCGAGGCGTCGAACGCGAGGAAGGAGGGGACGCGGAAGGTGGCTTGCGTGGCGGGCCCGCCGTCGCCGATCGGGGGCTCGAAGCTGCCGGTCCCGGCGATCGTGGTGATGGTACGCGTCGCGGCGTCCACGCGCCGGATCCGGTTGTTTCCGGCGTCTGCGATGTAGAGGTTGCCGGCCGGGTCCAGCGCGAGACCGTACGGGCTGTCCAGCGCGGCCTGCGTCGCCGGCCCGCCATCCCCGGAGAACCCCTGTGTGCCGTTCCCCGCGACGGTCTCGATCAGACCCGTCGACAGCGTCACCTTCCGGACCCGGTGCTGGTTGTACGCGGTGTCCGTGACGTAGAGGTTGCCGTCCTTGTCCAGGGCGAGCCCGTTCGGGGAGCCGAGCCCGGCTGATGTCGCGGGACCGCCGTCTCCGACCCCGTCCTGCGGGGAGCCCCCGCCCGCCACGGTGCGGATCTGTCCGGTGGCCGCGTCGATTCGCCGCACCCGGCCTTCGCCGTTGCTGGAGACGTAGACGTTGCCCGCCTTGTCGATGGCGAGACCGAGGGGCGTGCGGATGGTCGCGCTCGTCGCCGGGCCGCCGTCCCCGCCGCTGCCGCCGCCGCCGTTCCCGGCGACGTTCCTGACGAGGCCCGTCGCGGCGTCGATCCGGGAGACCCGGTTCGACGCGTCCTCGGCGATGTAGACGTTCCCGGCGGCGTCGACGGCCAGGCCGGTGGCCGCGTAGAGCCCGACCGTGGTCGCGGGCTGGCCGTCGTTCGAGCCGCCGCCGGCGATCGTCTGGATCGGCTGGGCAGCGAGCGGAGCGGCCAGGAGCGCGAGGAAGACGGGGATCGAAGCGCGAAGCGCTGCCGGGAGAGTACGCATGGCGAACCTCACCTCTAAGTGTAGGTGTCTCACGGCGGACGCGCTGTGAGGGGTCTCACCGGGTCTCCGCCTCCCCCCAGGCCCCGACGGCGTCTTCGACGTGCCCGAGGCTCCTCATGCCGAGGAGGACGACGGCGACTCCGTCCGTCCCGGCGAGGCCGCGAAGGACGCGCTGCGACAGCGTCCTGCCCGGGACGGGACCGAAGGCGTCCGCGACGAGCCGATCGAGAGCCGCCCGCCGGAGGCCTTCCCCGGCCAGGGCCGGGACGATCGCCTGCGTCGCCGCGGCATGCACCGCCGCGGTGTAGCGCTCGGCGAACTCGTGGAACGCCTCGTCTCCGGCGAAGGCCTCCGCGAGCTGGGGAAGCGTCTCCTCGAGGCGCGGCGCGATCTCACGGGCGAAGACGCGGCCCACGTGGATCAGGTCGCGCGCGTCGCGCTCGATTCCCCGGAGGACCGCTCGCGAGGCCAGGAGGTCGTCGGTCGACGCGCCCAGCCGGAGGAGCGGCGCCCACACGCGTGCGAACTCGGTCTCCGCGGACTCCAGCCTCTCCCAGCCGTCTTCGGGGACGGGATGGACGGGTACGAACGGTGGCCGGGCATCGACGAAGCGGCCCGCCCCCGACTGGAGCGGGCGGTTGACGAGGACGTGGAGCCCGGCGGCGCGGGCCACGTCGAGGACGCTACGTCCGTCGCGGGTGTGGATCGAGTCCCGGGCGCCGAGCTCCGCCGGGTTCATCGGGAGCTGGATCGCGCGGAACCGCGGCCCCGCGACGGACAGGACGCGGGCGAGGTCCACCGCGCGCGCCTCTCCGCGCGCCAGGACGAGGCCGTTCGAGGAGATGCCGTAGGCCGTGATTCGCCCGGCGTCGGCCTCGTGCTCCAGATGCTCGAAGGCGAGCCCCAGCCGGGCATAGAAGGCGTCGAGCGCCGCGTCTGCGCCGTGCGAGGGGATGCCCTCGAGGAGGCCCTCGGGGTTGTGGAGGAGGTAGAGATCGACGCGCTCCTTGCGGAGCCGGGAGAGAGAGGACGAGAGCCGGTCCCCCAGGAACCCGGGCGCGACGCAATATCGGAGTCCTCCGCGTCCCTCGTGGACGTCCCCCGCCCATCTCGCGCCGGCTGGCTCCCGACCCTTCACGTACCCCGCCTTCGTCACGAGCACGACGTCACGCGCGCCGGTCTCGGCGAGCACCTCCCCGACGAGCGTCTCGGCGCGCCCGCCGCCGTACGTGGCGGCGGTGTCGATCAGATTGAGGCCGGCCTCGAGGGCTGCCCGAAGAGCTTCCCGGTGAGCCGCGATCCGGTCGTCCAGCTGGCTGGTCCCGACCCCGACCCGCGAGACGCGGTCGGAGAGCGGAGGGAGAGGTGTGAACGCATTTTCGGAAAGTCGAAGGCGATCCGTCATTTCCGGCGGGCCCGCACGGCCGCCGCGACGACGGAGCGAGTCGCCGCGAGACTTCCCGCCTGGTTTCCGGTTGACATGGTTTTCGACCCCCGGATATAAGACTACTCTCGGTCTCAACTGGGATAGGAGGAGGAGAGTTTGATGCTACCGAAGGCTAGGGTGGAGGGGCTGGTGCTCCGGACCGTCGGGCAGGACCTCGTCATCTACGACAAGGCCGCCGACAAGAGCCACACGCTCAACGAGACGGCGGCCCTGATTTTCAGGGCGTGCGACGGCACGCGAGGCGTGGCGGAGCTGGCAGCCCTTCTGCCCGAGGGCGGCGAGGCTTCCGAGCGCGAGTCGCTCGTCTGGTCGGCGATCGCTCAGCTCAACCGGGGCGACCTCCTCGTCGAGAAGGTCGCGGTCCCGGGCGAAATGAACCGGCGCGAGAGCTTCGCGAAGCTCGCCGCCGCGGTGGCCCTGCCCGTCGTCCTGTCGATGCTGGCTCCCAAGAAGGCCCAGGCCGTCAGCGGCGACCAGGCGGACGGTGCGCAGGGGAACGACGGGGGCTTGATCATCACGGACGACTCCACGTTCGACGACCCGATCGTCATCGACCCGGATCCGATCGACCCCTAGGGCTCCGCGAACCGCGCCGACGAGCTGGGGCCGCCTTCGGGCGGCTCCTTTCGTTCGATGCGGCCGCGGGGCGTCCGCTCGTCTTTCGGGCATCATCCGGCACGGGGGAGGGGACGCGAGGGGTGGAGCGAGCCGTACCGAAGCGAGGGAGCATCGACTGGCTGATCCAACCGGTCGAGAAGACGACCTTCTTCTCCGAGTACTGGGAGACGAGACCGCTGCTCGTCCACCGGGAGGCGCCGGGTCATCTCGACGGGCTCCTCACCATCGCCGACGTCGACGAGCTGATCGGCTCGGGCCGCGTCGCGTATCCGACGCTGCGGCTCGTTCGCCAGGGGGTCGAGACGCCTCCCGGTGACTACGAGGTCGAATTCCGGAACACCTCCGGTGTCGAACGGCTCGCGGACCCGGGAAAGGTGGCGGACCACTTCCGGAACGGCGGCACGGTTTCCTTGAACCAGGTCCACCGGGTCTTCGCCGGCGTCGCCGACCTGTGCGCCCGTCTCGAGGGCGACCTCTCGCACACGGTCGAGTCGAACCTCTATCTGACGCCGCCCCACGCCCAGGGCGCGCCGTCCCACTACGACGTCGTCGACGTCTTCGTCCTTCAGGTGGAGGGTCGAAAGACCTGGCGGGTCTACGAGGACCCGCCCGTTCCGCTCCCTCTTCCGACCGACCGAGCCCAGCGCGGCGCGGATCCGGGGCGCGCCGCGACGCTGCTGTTCGAGACGGAGCTGCATCGCGGGGACGTCCTGTACCTCCCTCGCGGCTGGGTGCACGAGGCGCGGACGACCAGCGAGACGTCCCTGCACCTCACGGTCGTGGTCGACGTCCTGCGGTACGCGGATCTCGCGAGGATGCTGCTCGAGGACGCGTCGCGCTCGGGCGGCGGCCTGCGTCGGGCGCTTCCGCCCGGGTTCCTCGGGCCGGCGGCCGGCGTCGACGTGATGCGACGCGAGCTGGCGTCGCTCCTCGACGCGGCCCTCGACCCCGAGGCGCTGACCTCGGTCGTCCGCCGGCTCCGCCAGAAGCGTCGCTCCGCTCCGCGCTTCCTCATCGGGGGCCGCTTGCTGCAGGCCGAGGCCGCCGAGCGCGCGACGCCGGTGACGCCTGTCCGGCGGCGAGACGGCCTGCCCCTCGAGATCGAGGCCTCGGACCCGGGAATCACGCTTCACTTCGCGGGGCGCTCCGTGGAGCTGCCGTCCTTCGCGCAGCCCGTGCTCGACCTGACCCTTTCGGATCGCGCCTTCCGCGCGGTCGACGCCGAGCCGCGGCTCGACGCCGGGACCGCGCTGACGCTGCTCCGCTCGCTGGTGCGCGAAGGGGTCCTGGTGATCGACCTCGCCACGGAGCCGCCCGATGGCGCCGGCGCCTCCCGTTCGCGGTCCTCGACGAGCTCGACGAACCCTTGAGATCCGCGCCGTGTCGACGTCCGTGACGCCGCCCTTTCTCGAAGCGGGAGTGGTCGAGGCCTTCGGCGTGCGGCTCGGCGTGCGCTCGACCGAGCCGGGGACCCTGGAGAAGGTCGAATCGCGGCTTCCCGAGGACCTGACGTTCGTCCCGCACGACGTGGCGTTCTCCGGGGTCGAGCTCGACGGCACTCTCTCCCTCGTGGTGGACGGCGGCGCGCGGGTTCTCCTCGGCCAGGAGACGGTCGCGCTCGCCGAAGACCCGGCCGCCGGTGTCGACCGGCTGGTGCCCGAGATCCAGCTCTTCCTCCACGAGTTCGCGAGGACCCACGCCGTCGTGCACGCGGGCGTCGTGGGGGTCCGCGGCGAGGCGGTGGTCCTGCCGGGGCGCTCGTTCGCGGGGAAGAGCGCGCTCGTGGCGGCCCTGGTCGCCGCCGGCGCGACGTACTACTCGGACGAGCTGGCGGTCTTCGACGAGCACGGCCGGGTGCACCCGTTCCGCCGTCCCCTCGGCCTCCGGCTCGAGCCGGGCCGCCCCCGGGCTCACGTCCCCGTCGAGGAGCTGGGCGGCCGGGCCGGGCAGGAGCCCCTGCCGCTGGGACTGGTGCTGGTGACGCGCTACGTCCCGGGCGCGCCGTTCGCGCCGAAGCCGATGCAGCGGTCCGAAGCGTACCGGTCGCTCGTCCGGCACGCGATCGGCCTTCGCCGCCGTCCGGACCTGGTGACCTCGATCCTGAGCCGCGCCGTCGCCGGGGCTCATTGCTGGGCGAGCAAGCGCGGCGAGGCCGCGCCGGTCGCCGAGTTCCTGATGCAGCAGGCGCCGAGCACGCGGTTCCCCGTGCCGCGGTACGGCGCGATCCGTTTCGTGGAGCGACCCCGATGACACGACGCACGTTCGATCTCGCCTGGCTCCTCTCCCCGGTGGAGGAGTCGGTCTTTCGCGCCGAGCACTGGGAGCGCCGGCCGCTCCTCGTCCGCCGCGAGGACCGCCGCTACTTCGACGGGCTCCTCTCCTTCGACGACGTGGACCACCTCCTCGGCGCGGGCTGGCTCGCGAAGTCCAGGATCCGGCTCCTGCGCGACGGGGACGAGCTGAAGGCCGAGACTTTCCACCACTCCTTCCGCGACGGCGAGGCGGTCGCCAACCCGGACAAGATCGCCTCCCACTACCTGTCCGGCGGGACGATCGCGGTGAACCAGCTCCACCTCTCGTGGCCGCCGCTCGCCGAGCTGTGCGCCAAGCTGGAAGCGATCTTCTCGCAGCGCGTGCAGACGAACATCTACTTCACGCCACCCGAGGGGCAGGGCTTCAACGCTCACTTCGACACGCACGACGTCTTCGTCCTGCAGGTCGCGGGGCGGAAGACGTGGCGCGTCTACGACCGTCCGCCGGTGGAGCTGCCGCTCGTCGAGCAGAGCTGGAAGCGGACGGACGGTCCGACGCCGCCGCACGAGACGCTCCTGTTCGAGACCGAGCTCTGCACCGGCGATCTCCTCTACCTGCCCCGGGGCTACGTACACGAGGCGCACACGAGCTCGGAGCTGTCGCTCCACCTGACCGTCGGCGTCATCGCGCTCACCTACGCCGACCTGGCCAAGAAGGCGATCGACCTCCTGGCGCGGCGGGACGTGCGGTTCCGGAGGACGCCGCCGATCGGCTTCCTCAACGGCGGCGAGGCGCTCGAGGGCGCGGCGGCGGCCCTCGCCGAGCTCGCCCCGGAGATCGGGAAGCCGGAGACGGTCGGCGCGGTCGTGGCGCGCCTCGAGGAGAGCGACGAGGGGCGCGTGCGCCTCATCCTCGGACCGCGCCTCGGCCAGGCGGAGCGCGCGGAGCGCCTCGGGGCGGACGACTGGGTGGAGCGCCGGCTCGGCGTGCCGCTCTACAGCCGGCTGGAGGACGACGTGCTCCGCCTCCGGTTCGGGGGCAAGACGGTCGACCTGCCCGATCTGGCGGAGGACCTGGTGGAGTTCGTGAGGAAGACGCCGCGCTTCAGGATCTCGGACATCCCGCCGTTCCTCGGTCCCGCCGGCAACCTCTCGGTCGTGCGGTCGCTGGTGCGCGAGGGGCTCCTCGTCACGTCGCCGGAGCCGTAGAGGTCCGTGTTCCCCGAGGTGTGCCGGCCCAGCGCCTCGGAGAGGCTCCTCTTGACCGCGGCTCTCGGGCCGCGGGAAAAGGCGCTTCCCGCGTGGAAGGAGTGGACCGTCCTCGCGAAGGCGTCGCCCGAGCCGCTCGACGCGCAGCTGCTCCCGCTGGCGTCCCTGACCATCGGGAAGGAGGACCGGATGGGGGCGCGCGTGGCGGCCAGCCTGCACGAGTCGTGGCTCGCCACCGAGCGGCTCCTCGCCGAGGCGGAGCCCGTGCTCGCCGCGCTCGGCACGGCGGGCATCCCCACCCTCGCGCTCAAGGGTCTCGCGATCGGGCTCCGCTACTACGGCGGTACCGGGCCGCGTCCGCTCACCGACCTCGACCTCCTCGTGCCTGCGGACCGGTTCCCGGAGGTCCGCGGGATCCTGCTCTCGCTCGGCTGGGCGCCCGCGCTGGCCGAGCCGCCGGCCCGGCTGGAGCGCTTCTTCCACGCCCACCCGTTCACGTGCGGCCCGAGGGGCCAGATCGACCTCCACCGGCACGTCCTGTGGCAGGCATGCTCGCCCGGGGCGGACGCTCCGTTCTGGGACGCGTCGGAGCCGCTCGAGGTGGCCGGGCACTCGCTCCGCTGCCTCTCGCCCGCCGACGAGCTCCTTCACGCCGTGGTCCACGGCGTGCGCTGGTACCGCAGGCCCGCGGTGCGCTGGATCGTCGACGCCTGCCTCGTGGTGCGTGGCGCGCCGCACCTCGACTGGGAACGCCTCCTCTGGCAGGGGCGGCGGCTCCACGTGATCTCCTCCCTGCGCGACGGGCTGACCTGTCTCGCCGAGGAGTGGGGGGCGGCGATCCCGCCCGCCACGCTGGCGGCGCTCGCGTCCGCCCGCGTCACGCGGCGGGACCGGGTCGGCTACGAGGCGCGCCTCACCCCCGACTTCTCCGAGAACGTGCGGCCCAGCATCGACCGTCGCTGGCACGAACGGTGGCCGACGCGGCTCCTGGAGTATCTCGAGTTCCTCGGCTACGACCTGGCGCGTTGCGCCGGCCCGCGTCCGACCCCGTCCGATCTCCTCGCCTACCTCGACCTCGTCGGCTTCCGGATGGGGATCCAGGGCCGGCGCCGCACCGTCGCCTACTTCGCCTCGCTCGTCACGCGGCGCGGCCTGCGGACTCTCCTGCGCGGCCCGCGCCCGGCCGGGGAGGAACGCGGGTGAGGCCGCCCGAGATGACGACGCGCTCGGGCTGGAAGAGGCGGAGCGTCCTCGGCGTCCTGGCGGTCGTCGCGACGCTCGCCGCCGCGGAGCTGGCGCTCCGCGCGGCACGACCGGCACAGCGCGCCGCCGCGACGCCC
>CAYLNK010000003.1:0-11525 GCA_964384675.1 uncultured Holophagales bacterium
GGACCCGCGCACGGCGGGTGCGGGCGCCGCCCGGCTGCGCGCGGCCGGGATCGAGGTGACGTCCGGTGCCGAGGCGGCCCGCGCCGAGCTCCTCAACGAGCCTTTCCTGACGGCGGCGCGGCGGGGACGCCCGTACGTCCACCTCCGCTGGGGCGCGACGCTCGACGGGCGTCTCGCGACGCGGACGGGCGAATCGCGCTGGATCACCGGGGAGGTCGCCCGCGAGCGCTCCATGCGCCTGCGCGAGGAGCACGACGCGATCGTGACGGGGGCCGGGACGGTGCTCGCCGACGACCCGCTCCTGACCCGGCGGCTCGGCCTGAACGCCTCGATCGTCCCGCACCGCCGCGTCGTCGTCGACGGACGGTTGCGCGTCCCTCCCACCGCCCGGCTCTTCGCGCCCGACCGCGCCCCCGGAGAGGTGTGGCTCGCGACGGCGCGCCCCCTCGACGATCCGGCCGTGTCGCCATTCCGCGACCGGGGCGTGCGGGTCGTCTCGATCCCGGGGGACGGGCCGGGCCGCGTCGACCTCGCGGCGCTGCTCGATCTCCTCGGCGACGCGGGCGTCCGGTCGGCGATGGTGGAGGCGGGCGGCACCACGGCATGGTCCTTCGTGGCAGCCGGACTCGTGGATCGCGTGACCGCATTCGTCGCGCCGCTCGTGGTGGGAGGCGAAGAGGCCCGCCCCGCCGTCGGAGGGGAGGGATTCGCCGACCTCACCTCGGCGCTCCGGCTCGCCGCGCTCGAGGCGGAGCCGCTGGGGCCCGACGTGGCGCTCTCGGGCCGCGTCGTCCGGTAAGCTCCGGCCTGGTGTTCACCGGGATCGTCACGGCCAAGGGACGCGTCGCCGCCCTCGAGGGGCGGGCGGCGGGCTCGCTTCTCTCGGTCGAACGTCCCGCCGCGTATGCGGGGCTCGCGGTCGGCGAGAGCATTGCGGTGTCGGGGGTCTGCCTGACGCTCCTTCCCGAGCCCGTGGGCGGGGGGCCGCTCCGATTCGACGTCTCGCCCGAGACGCTGCGTCGCTCGACGCTCGGCTCGCTCGCCAGGGGCTCCCGCGTCAACCTGGAGCGGGCGCTCGCGGTGGGGGACCGGTTCGGCGGGCACATCGTCTCGGGGCACGTCGACGCGACCACGGCCGTCGAGCGCCTGGCGCGGACGGGCGACTTCTGGACGGTCACGTTCGCGGTCGACCCGGCGTGGAGCCGCTACGTCGTGGAGAAGGGGTCGATCGCCCTCGACGGCGTGTCGCTCACCGTGGCGACGCTGCGGGCCGGGTCGTTCGACGTGGCGGTCATCCCGCACACCTTCGCCGAGACGACGCTCGGGGAGCGGCGGCCGGGAGACCTCGTGAACGTCGAGGTCGACCTGGTCGGGAAGTACGTCGAGCGGATCCTGGGCGACCGCCGGGCCGGCGATAGCGCCGACGAGCGCCTCTCCCGGCTCCTCGGATGAGCGAGGCGCCCGGCGCCTACGTCCACGTCCCGTTCTGCGCTCACCGCTGCACGTACTGCTCGTTCGTCGCGCTCGCCGGACGCGAGGGGGAGGCCGACCATCTGGCGACGGTCGTCGACGAGATCCGGGGGCGGAGGGGCGAGGAGCCGGGGCCGCTCGACACCGTGTACTTCGGCGGCGGAACCCCGTCGTTCGTCGACCCGGCGGGCCTCGCGTCGATCCGCGACGCCCTCGCCGGCGCGTTCGGGATCGCGCCGCGGGCCGAGGTGACGGCGGAGGCCAATCCGGACGACCTCGACCCCGCCCGCCTGGACGCGCTGACCGGGCTGGGCGTGAACCGGCTGTCGATCGGCGTGCAGTCGCTCGTCGACGCCGAGCTCGAGCCGCTCGAGCGACGGCACGACGCGGCCTCCGCCCTCCGGGCGCTCGAGCTCGCCGCGTCGCGCGTCCCGCGGGTCTCCGGCGACCTGATGATCGGGATCCCGGGCCAGACGCGGGAGTCGCTCGCGCGGAGCGTGGAGAGCCTCCTCGCCACCGGCGTCGGACACCTCTCCGTCTACCTCCTGGAGCTCGAGAAGGCGCCGCGCCTCGTCGCCCTGAAGGCGGCTCGACCGGAGCTCTTCCCTGACGACGAGCAGATGGCCGAGCGGTGGGAGCTCGTCGACGCGATGGCCGAGGGCGCGGGCCTGCCGCGCTACGAGACGTCGAACTGGGCGCGCCCAGGCCAGGAGAGCCGGCACAACCTGAAGTACTGGACCGGTGTCCCCACGCTGGCCTTCGGCGTCTCGGCCGTCTCCTTCGACGGCCGTGTCCGCCGGGCCAACTCCGGCTCGATCCCCGAGTACGCGCGTCGCGTGCGGGAGCGGGGGAACGCCTTCGTGTCGGAGGCGCGGCTCGACGGGGACGAGGCTCTGCGGGAGAGCGTGATGCTCGGCCTGCGCCTCGCGTGCGGCGTGCCGACCTCCCGATACGACGCCGCGCGGGCCACGCTCCCCACCGCGGAGCGGGAGCGCCTGTCGCTCTGCGAGGAGGCGGGCCTCCTCGAGAGGACCCGGGAGCGCACGCGGCTCACCCGGCGCGGGGTCCTCCTCTCGAACGAGGTCTTCTCGGCCTTCGTCTAGTGGCGTGCTGGCGAGGAAGGCGAAGTGGATGCGGCGGCGATCGGCGCCGAGAGCCAGGCGCGCAGACCGAGGGCTGGAAGTGGGCTCTTCGCCGAGCGTCTGCGCAACGCCGCTATCGGCGTCGAGGGCCGAGCAGGCGCTTCGGATTCTTCGCCAGCACGCCGCTGGACCGCCCGCCGCGCCCCGTATGAGACGATCGTCCCGGCATGCCGGCCCAGAGCCTTTCGATCTTCTTTCCCTGCTACAACGACGCGGCGACCATCGGGAGCCTCGTCGCGGCCGCGCACACGGTCGGGACCGAGTCGGGGCGGGACTTCGAGATCCTCGTGATCGACGACGGCTCCACCGACTCGAGCCGCGAGGTCCTGCAGTCCCTCGTCCCGAGGTTCCCGCACCTGCGGCCGATCTTCCACGAGGCGAACCGCGGGTATGGCGGGGCGCTCCGGACCGGCTTCTCCGAGGCCTCGAAGGACCTGGTCTTCTACACCGACGGCGACGGCCAGTACGACGTCTTCGAGCTGCGCAGGCTCCTCCCGGTGATGCAGGACGGCGTGGACGTCGTGAACGGCTACAAGATCGACCGCTCCGACCCGCTCCATCGCATCGTGATCGGCAAGGTGTACCTGATCCTGATGCGGATCCTGTTCCGGTTCCGGGTCCGTGACGTCGACTGCGACTTCCGGCTGATCCGGCGGTCGGCCCTCGCCGCGCTCACCCTGAAGCACTCGAGCGGCGTGATCTGCCTGGAGCTGGTCCGGAAGCTGGAGCTCGCGGGCTACCGCTTCGTCGACTACCCGGTCCACCATTACCACCGGGTCCACGGACGGTCGCAGTTCTTCAACTTCCCGCGGCTCTTCGCCACCGGCGTCAACATCTTCCGCCTCTGGTGGGAGCTCAACGTCACCCGCGACACGCCCCGCAACGTGGCGTACCGGGGGGACGGACGGACCGCCGCCTCGTGAAGGTCCTGGTCACCGGCGGGCTCGGCTTCATCGGCTCGAACCTCGTGCGCCGGCTTCTCTCGGACGGCGCCGGGGTGCGCGTCGTCGACGCGCTTCGCCCCGGCGACGGCGGGAATCGATTCAACCTCGACGGCGTCCTGCCGGACGTCGAGGTCCTCGAGGGAGCGCTCGAGGACCTCTCCGTGGCCGAGCGCGCGGTGGCGGGCTGCGAGGTCGTCTACCACCTCGCCGGGAAAGTGAGCCACGTCGACAGCCTCACCCGTCCGCTGGAGGACCTGATCGACAACGCGGGGAGTACCGCGGTCCTCCTCCAGGCGTGCCGCAGTCGCCAGCCGAATGCCCGGATCGTCCTGGCCGGGACGCGCCAGGTGTACGGCACGCCGCTGCGTCTGCCGGTGAGCGAGGAGCATCCGCTCCGGCCCCCCGACTACAACGGGGTGTCGAAGATCGCGGCCGAGTTCTACGCCCGGGTCGCCGCCGAGCGGCTCGGGCTCTCGACGTCGGTCCTGCGGCTGACGAACGTCTACGGCCCCCGGCAGCTCGTCGCGCACTCGCGGGCCAGCTTCACCGGTTGGCTGGTCCGGAAGGCCCTGCGAGGCGAGGCGATCCAGCTCTTCGGCACGGGACGCCAGCGCCGGGACCTCCTCTACGTGGACGACGTCGTGGACGCGTTCCTCCTGGCTGCCGCGCGTGTGCCCGGAAGCGGCGAGGCCTGGAACTGCGGGCGCGAGGAGTCCGTGTCGCTCCGGGAGTTCGCGGAGGCGCTCGTGAGGCTGGCCGGCTCGGGCTCGATCGAGGTCGTGCCGTTCCCCGAGGAGCGCCGCGAGATCGACATCGGGGATTTCTCGACCGACTCGCGGCGCTTCCGCGAGGTGAGCGGCTGGGCGCCGCGGATCGACCTGGAGACGGGTCTGACCCGGACGATCGCCTTCTTCCGCGAGCACGGGGACCGCTACTGGGACGCCACGGCCTGATGGCGGTCCCGTACCTCGACCTCTCCCGCGCGCTCCGGGCCGAGCGGACCGACCTGCTGGCCGCGTTCGACGCGGTGCGCGACGGCGGACGGCTGGTCCTGGGCCCCGCCGTCGGCGCCTTCGAGGAGGCGTTCGCGGCGTCCGCCGGATGCCGGCACGGCGTGGGCTGCGCGAGCGGCACCGACGCGATCACGCTCGCCCTGATGGCGCTCGGCGTCGGCCCCGGGGACGAGGTCGTGACGGTGTCGATGACCTGCGCACCGACGGCGGTCGGGATCGTGAGGGCCGGGGCGCGGCCCGTTTTCGTCGACGTCGACCCGGTCACGCTCACCATGGACCCTGATGCGCTCGAGGCGGCGCTCGGGGAGCGGACGCGCGCGGTCCTGCCCGTCCACCTCTATGGCCGCCCCGCCGACCTCGCCTCGATCCTCCGGATCGCGGGCGCGCGCGGCTTGCCCGTCGTCGAGGATTGCGCCCAGGCGCACGGCGCGGCCTTCGGCGGGCGTCCCGTCGGCTCCTTCGGTGTCGCGTCGGCCTGGAGCTTCTACCCGACGAAGAACCTGGGCGCGCTCGGAGACGGCGGGATGGTGACGACGAGCGACGCGACGGTCGACGCCGGACTCCGACGCCTGCGTCTCTACGGCTACGCCACGCGGAACGACGCGGAGGGCCCGGGTCTGAACAGCCGTCTCGACGAGCTGCAGGCCGCCTTCCTGTCGCGGCGGCTCACGCGCCTGGCGGCCGGGAACGCGCGCCGGGCGGCGCTCGCTGCCCGCTACCGGGCCGGCCTGAAGGGCATCGTCGAGCTGCCCCCCGAGGTGCCCGGTGACGCGCACCACCTGTTCGTCGTGCGGCATCCGGACCGCGACCGTCTCCGCGCGGCGCTGGCCGCCCGCGGCGTCGGCACCGACCTCCACTACCCGCGCGCGGTGCACCAGCAGCCGGCGTTCGCCGGCTTCGTCCGCGCGCCTCTGCCGGTGACGGAGAGGGCAATGGCCGAGGTGCTGTCGCTCCCTCTCTACCCGGAGCTCGAGGACGACGAGCAGGAGACGGTCATCCGGGAGCTGAAGGCCGTCCTCTAGTGGCCCGTTAGCGGGAAACCAGAAGCGCCTGCTCGGTCCTCGACGTCGAGAGCCGTCTTGCGGCTGTCTGGGGAGCTGATCGTTGCTCGCCCCCCAGGCCCCCCCGTCGTTCCACGAGAAGATTCTGCTCGTGGCGGCTCTGGCCTCGGCGAAGAGCCAGCTTCAGCGCTGCGTCGGCGCGCCTTGCTCTCGACGCCGATCACCGTCGCATCCGCTTCCGATTCCTCGCTAACGGGCCACTAGCCGGCCCAGAGCCAGTGGACGAAGGCGAACGTCGTGACGGCCTGGACCGCCAGCGAGCCGGCGACGACGAGCCTCCACGTGCGCGGATGGCGGTGGAGCCCGGCGATCAGGGCGAACGCGGGGAAGGCCGGCAGGACGTAGCGGCCCGCGCTCTCGAGCGTGCCCGACGAAAGGACGATCCCCACCGTCAGGCCGACGTAGACGGCCTCGGCCACACGCCGGTACCTGAGGAGCACCAGGGCCAGCACCGCGAACAGGGCGAGGTAGACCCCCTCGAGCGTCCGGATCGGGCTCTTGTGGAGGAGCGCGCCGGTCGAGACGTCCTCCCACATCGTCCGCAGGATCAGCAGAGGCCCGTCCCACACCGTCTTCGGCTGCCTCGACCAGTTGTGCTGGGCACGCACGAAGAGCCGGGCGTCGCCGAAGCGGAGGTGGAAGTAGAGACAGAAGACGGCGAAGCCGGCGGCGGGGGAGAGGGCGGCGAGGAGGCTGGCGGCCCTCGATCCACGCGGCTTGCGGAGCGCGAGCAGGAGCAGGTAAGGCGACAGGAGCAGGCCGGAGATCCGCGAGAGCCCGGCGAGGAAGCCGGCGGCCGCCGCACGCGCCGGGCGGCCGGTCTCGATCGCGTCGACCGCCAGGAGCGAGAGAAGGACCACGAGCGCCTCGGTGTAGACCGACGCGAAGAAGAAGGCGGTGGGGAAGGTCAGGAGCGCCGTGACCGCGGGCAGCGCCCGCTCCCTCCCGAAGTGTCGATCCACCCATCGCGAGAGGAGCGGGAGGAGCGCCAGAAGGCAAGCCGCGGAGATCAGATTCCCGGCCACCGGCGTCGACACCCCCGGCACCGCCGACACCGCGCGCATCAGGAGCGGGTACAGGGGGAAGAACGCGTGGTTCGTCTCCTCGCCCACCCGGGTCGGAAGCGCCCCGTAGCCGTGATCGGCCAGGCCGACGTACCAGCCGGAGTCCCAGCGGCAGAGCGGGGTTGCGGCCGCCGACGCCTCGGCGGTCCAGCCGTGTGGCCCGTCCATCCAGGAGAACGTCCGTGCCGACACGATCGCCACGGCCCAGATCCAGAGCAGCCAGACGAGGCCGAGGGCGAGGGCGCGGCGCGAGGTCGACACGGGAAGCGAGACTATAGTTCCGGTCCGGCGTGAATCGGCGCGAGTACGAGCTGATGTTCCTGGTGGAGGACCGGTACTGGTGGTACCGCGGGATGCGCCGGATCGCCCGGGCGCTCCTGCCGGAGCTGTATGGCGCCCGTCCCGGCCTTCGCGTCCTGGATGCGGGCTGCGGGACCGGCGCGAACCTCGCGGACATGGAGGCCAGCGGCCGCCCGTCGCTCGCCGTCGGGATCGACCTCTCCCTCGACGCGCTGGTCCTGACCCGCCGTCGCGGCGCCACGACGGTCGTCCTCGGCTCGGCCACGCGGCTGCCGTTCCGGGACGGATCGTTCGACGCTCTCGGCTGCCGGGACGTCCTCTACACGGTTTCGGACGACGCAGGCGCGCTCCGCGAGCTACGGCGCGTCGCCAGGCCCGGGGCGCCCCTCCTCGTCACCGTCGCGGCCTTCGAGGGCCTGCGCGGCGAGCACGACGAGGCGGTGCACACGG
Source organism: uncultured Holophagales bacterium (assembly GCA_964384675.1). Lineage (GTDB taxonomy): Bacteria > Acidobacteriota > Thermoanaerobaculia > UBA5066 > UBA5066 > CAYLNK01. Next base: position 7,445 of record CAYLNK010000003.1, read on the forward strand.
TCCGCCGCTACCGCTGGCCGGAGCTCAGGCGGAAGCTCGTGGACGGAGGCTGGCGGCCGGTCCGATCGACGTACGCGAACTCGTTCCTCGCGCCCCCGATCTTCCTGGTCCGGGCCGTGCAGCGGCTCTCCGGGCGGGGGAGGGAGCCGCGCGAGGATGCGGCCTCCGACTTCCGGTTCACTCCGGGGCTCCTCGACAACGCCCTCGCCGGCCTCCTGGGCCTCGAGGCGTGGCTCATCCGCCGCAGGGCGCGCCTGCCATTCGGCGTCACCCTGGCCGCCGTCGCGCGGAAATGAGGAAGGCCGCCTCGCGGCGGCCCTCCGTCCCGGTCCGATCGGCCAAGGCCCGGCCTACGCCGTCTTGATCCGCGACTCGATCCGCATCCCGTAGAAGGAGCGGTAGACGAAGAACGTCGAGCAGGCGAAGAAGAAGAGCCCCAGGCTCACGCCGACCGGCCGCGACATCTCGACGGCGAGCTCGGCAGCCAGGAGGCCGAACAGGGTCGTGAACTTGATGACCGGGTTCAGCGCGACCGAGGACGTGTCCTTGAACGGGTCGCCGACGGTGTCGCCGACGACGCAGGCGGCGTGCAGCTCCGTTCCCTTCTCCTTCAGCTCCGTCTCGACGAGCTTCTTGGCGTTGTCCCAGGCGCCGCCGGCGTTCGCCATGAAGATCGCCTGGTAGAGCCCGAAGACCGCGATCGAGATCAGGTAGCCAATGAAGAAGTACTGGTCCAGGCAGGCGAACGCGAGCGTGGTCAGGAAGACCGTCATGAAGATGTTGAACATCCCCTTCTGCGCGTACGTGGTGCAGATCTCGACGACCTTCTTCGAGTCCTCGACCGAGGCCTTCTGGACCGAGTCGTCGAGCTTGATGTTCCTCTTGATGAACTCGACGGCGCGGTAGGCGCCGGTCGAGACGGCCTGCGTGGAGGCGCCGGTGAACCAGTAGATCACCGCGCCGCCGATGATGAGCCCCAGCATGAACGGCGGGTGAAGGATCGAGATCTTCTGGAGGAACTCGGGCTGCAGGCCGTGGGTGAGCAGGACGATGATCGAGAAGATCATCGTGGTCGCGCCGACCACTGCCGTGCCGATGAGGACCGGCTTGGCCGTCGCCTTGAAGGTGTTGCCGGCGCCGTCGTTCTCTTCCAGGAACTGCTTCCCCTTCTCGAAGTCGAGGTCGAAGCCGAAGTCCTTCTTCACCTCGGCCTTGATGCCGGGGATGCTCTCGATGACCGAGAGCTCGAAGACCGACTGGGCGTTGTCGGTGACCGGGCCGTACGAGTCGACCGCGATGGTCACCGGCCCCATCCCGAGGAAGCCGAAGGCGACGAGCCCGAACGCGAACACGGCCGGGGCCAGCATGATCCCGATCGGGAAGGCGGTCGAGACCAGGTAGGCGATCCCCATCAGGGCGACGATCGCCATCCCCATCCAGTACCCGGAGAAGTTGCCGGCGGTGAGCCCGGCCAGCACGTTCAGGGAGGCCCCACCCTCGCGCGAGGCGGTGACGACCTCGCGCACGTGGCGCGACTCGGTCGACGTGAAGACCTTGACGAGCTCGGGGATGATCGCGCCCGCCAGCGTGCCGCAGGTGATGATCGTGGCGAGCTTCCACCACAGCGTGCCGTCGCCGAGGTCCGGAATGAGGAGGTACGACATCACGTAGGTGACGGCGAGGGACACGACCGAGGTGATCCAGACCAGCGACGTGAGGGGCGCCTCGAAGTTCATCTTGTCGGCGTCGCGGTACTTCGCCTTGGCGATCCCGTCGTTCAGCCAGTACGACACCACGCTGGCGATGACCATCATGATGCGCATGACGAAGAGCCAGACCAGGAGCTTCACCTGGACCACCGGGTCCTTGATCGCGAGGAGGATGAAGGAGATGAGCGCGACGCCAGTGACCCCGTAGGTCTCGAACCCGTCCGCCGTCGGGCCCACCGAGTCGCCGGCGTTGTCGCCCGTGCAGTCGGCGATCACGCCGGGGTTGCGGGCGTCGTCCTCCTTGATCTTGAAGACGATCTTCATCAGGTCCGAGCCGATGTCGGCGATCTTGGTGAAGATGCCGCCCGCGATCCGGAGCGCCGAGGCGCCGAGCGACTCGCCGATGGCGAAGCCGATGAAGCACGGTCCCGCGAGGTCCCCGGGGACGAAGAGAAGGATGACGAGCATCAGGAGCAGCTCGGTCGAGATCAGCATCGTGCCGATCGACATCCCGGCCGCGAGCGGGATCGCGTAGGTCGGGAACGGCTTCCCCTTGAGGCTGGCGAACGCGGTGCGGGAGTTCGCGAACGTGTTGATCCGGATGCCGAACCAGGCGACCCCGTAGCTGCCCCCGATACCGACCAGGCTCGCGATCAGGATCACCGCGACCTTGTAGGCCTCCATGTGCCGGAGCCACCCGAAGTAGACCACCATGATGGCGCCGATGAAGACTTCCAGCATGATGATGAACTTGCCCTGGGTGATCAGGTACGTCTTGCAGGTCTCGTAGATCAGCTCCGAGACCTCGAGCATGGAGCGGTGCACCGGCAGGTTCTTCAGCTTCGTGTACATCGCCAGGCCGAAGACGAGCCCGGCGAGGCAGACGAGGATCCCGAGCATCAGGAGCGCCCGGCCGCTCATGCCGAGGAACGTGACCGAGGCGAGGTCGGGAAGGACGAGCTGGGACTCGTCGGCGCGGGCCGGCAGAGCGCTCCCGAGGAGGGGCAGGAGACAGGCGGCGATGCCGGCGGCTGAGGACCAGGGCCGGGCAGATCTCTGGACGGAGGGCGTGAGGGTCATGGGGCGGACCATTCCTTTCGTCGAGCTTTGGTCGAGATACGCCCGGAGACCGGGCGGGGAGTCCGGGGGTCGCGGTGCGGGCGGCCGGTCACGGCACGTCCCGGCGCGGAAAGACGTAAACGGCGGCGGATTCTAACCCAGGCCGGACCCGTCCAGAAACGGCGAGGCCCCCGTTTCCGGGGGCCTCGGGAGGTTCGCTCGCTGTCGGGCGGGGGATGGCGGGCTCGAGAGCCCTGGGGGCTGCGGCCCGGCGTCAGGAGGCCGGTGTCGCCGCCGCCGGGGCTGCGCCCGAGACGGGGTCCACCCAGTCGAGGACGATGCCGATGTTCTTGGCCCCGTTGTTCCGGACCGTGTCCATCACCTTCATCGCCTCGCCGTAGTTGACCGAGTCCTCGACCGAGAAGAAGACGACCTTGCTGCTGCGGTTCCGGAGGAGCTCCGCGACCCGGAACGACAGCTGGGCCAGCTCGATCTTCTCCTTGTTGAGGTAGATGTCCTTGTTGCCGGTCATCGAGATCACGATCTGGTCGCGCGTGTCCGGGGGGGTCGAGGTGGGCGGGGCGTTCGGAGGCACCGACACCTCGTAGCCCATCTGAAGGAGGGGTTGCACGACCATGAAGATGATCAGGAGAACGAGAACGACGTCGACGAGGGGCGTGACGTTGATCTCCGACTTGGGGCCGCCGTGGCCGCCGAGATCCATACCCATGGTGCTTCCTCCTGCCTCTCGCCCTTACTTCGCTTGCTTCTTCTCGGTGATCAGGGCGACCTTCTCGAAGCCGCCTTCCTTGATCATCCGCATGACCTTCTTGACGTCGCCGTAGGTGAGCCGGTTGTCGGCCTTGATCAGGACGTCCTTCCCGGTGGAGCGCTCGCCCATCTCCTTCATCTTCGACAGGAACTCGCGGTCCGGGAACCACTTCGACTCGATGAAGACGTTCTTGTCGGCCTCGATCGAGATCAGGATCTCGTTCTTGGACTCCGGCTTCTTCTCCGGCTTGTCGGTCTGGGGGAGCAGGACCGGGCGCCCCTTCTGCAGCATCGGCGTCACGACCATGAAGATGATGAGGAGAACGAGGCAGACGTCCACGAGCGGGGTGACGTTGATCTCGCTCTTGACGCTCTGGCGTCCCCCGTAGCTGTCCATTCCCATCGTCGTCGCTCCTTAGCCCGTGGGGTAGAGATTCCGCTGGCCTGCAGCCGCGGTGGCTCAGGCGCCGGGCCGTCCCGGAACTATCGCGACCACCTGGCATCCCCCGGTCCGCAGGCCGCAAAACGGCCGAGGGGAAGAA
>CAYLNK010000003.1:11625-44375 GCA_964384675.1 uncultured Holophagales bacterium
TCCGCGACCACCTGGCATCCCCCGGTCCGCAGGCCGCAAAACGGCCGAGGGGAAGAACTCCGCGACCACCTGGCATCCCCCGGTCCGCAGGCCGCAAAGCGGCCGAGGGGAAGGTCTGGAAACCCGCCTGACGGGTTTCCAGGGTACTACGCCGCCCGCGAAGCCTGCCGCTTGATGAAGTAGTCCACCAGCTCGGACGCCGAGTTCGACATCTCCACCTGGAAGCGGTCGATCTTGTTCAGGAAGTAGTTGTAGAGCCACACGGCCGGGATGGCGACGAAGAGGCCGATGGCCGTCCCGACGAGCGCCTCGGAGATACCGGCCGAGACCGAGCCGAGGCCGCCGGCGCCGGAGGCCGCCATGCCGCGGAACGCGTTGATGATGCCGATGACGGTCGCGAGGAGGCCGATGAAGGGAGCCGTGGTGGCGATGGTCGCCATGCCGCCCAGGCCCTTCTTCATGTCCGCGGTCGTCATCATGGTGGCGCGCTCGATGGCTCGCTGCGCCGCCGCGACGGTGTCATGGCCGGAGACGGAGCCGCCGTGGGCCTCGTAGGCGAACTCGAGGAGACCCGCGCTGACGACCTTGCCGACGTGGCTGAACTTGTACTTCTTGGCCAGGTCGATCGCTTCCTTCAGCTTCTCCTGCTTGAGGAGAGGCCCGATCTCGAGGGCGAAGCGCACCGACTGCTGCTTGGCCTTGCTGAAGTTCCACCACCGCTCGATGGAGACTCCGAGCGAGTAGATGGACATCAGCACGAGCGCGATGGTGATGCCCTTCACCAGCGGGGTCATCGTGGTCCAGATGGCTCCCAAACTCATATCCATGGCGAACCGTCCTCCTTTGTCTTTCTGACGCGAGCGTCTGAGGTCTTCTTCTCGTCTTGCCGGGCCGGGCCCGTGAATGGTACTGAAGCTACTGGAGCCGGAAGGTGACCGTCACGGTGAGATAGACCGGGACGGCGCGCCCGTTGAAGGTCGCGGGCCTATATTTCCACTTCCCCACCGCCGACATGGCAGCCTGGTCGAGGAGCGGGTTGATTCCACGCAAGACGCGGACCGAGTCGACGTTGCCGTCCTTCGTGATGATCGCCTCGAGGATCACGACGCCCTGCATCCGGGCCTTGCGGGCGGCTTCGGGGTAGACGGGCTGGACGCGCGAGATCTCGACGGGCTCCTTGACCTCTCCGCCGACGCGAAGGGGCTCCTCGGCCGCCGGTGTACCGCCCAGGACCCCGCCCTGGACGCCGCCCAGGACTCCGCCCATGACTCCGCCGGCCACGCCGCCCTCGACGCCGCCCTCGACGCCGCCTTCGGCTCCCGAGTCCGGCTCGGGCTCGCTGACGGGGGGCGGGACCATGTCGGGGACGGTGACCGGGGCGGTGACCGTCGTCGGCTTCGGGATCTCCACCTTCGTCGGGGCCTTCGCCGAGGCGGCCTTCGGCGGAGGGGGCGGGGGGGGAGGCGGGGGAGGGGCCGAGGCGGCGTAGAAGCTCACCGGGATCGGCGGCTCCGGGATGTCCTCGATGAACCACATGGACATCGCCAGGGCCGAGCCGAGCACGACGACGTGGACGCCGATCGCGAGCGGCACCGAGAGCCAGCGCTTCGCGCTCGTCTTCTGCTTCTGGGACTCGATCAGGGAGGCTTCAAACATCGTCTTGGTCTCCCGGTGCTACATCGCTTCGAGGGGGTTCTTGGCGGCGGCTTCTTCCCGCTGCTTCTGGACCACCCGCTTGCGGGCCTCCAGACCCTTCTTCTGCCACTCGTCCGCCTGGGCCTTGAGCTCGGCCTGCTTCGTCGGGTCCGCTTCCATCTTGGCCTGCTCCCGGAACATGAGGTTCACGTAGAACATCGCCTCGTAGTAGTCGGTCTTCAGGGTGTTCGCCTTCTGGAGCTGCGACATCCCGAAGTCGACGATCTCTTTCCGCTTCACCGGGTCGAGGGCCTCGGGGACGGTGTTGTAAGACTTGTCCCAGCAGGTGACGCCCATCGTGTAGAGCGCCTCGGCGAGGGAGGCGGTCTTCTCCCTGGCGGCCTCGGACCCGGCGGCCTGCGCCTTCACTTCCTGGTCCAGCAAGGCAGCCCGCTTCTTCTGCCACTCCATCGACTCGTCGAAGAGACCCTTCTTGGCGTACAGCATGGCAATGGTCTGGACGGCCTGCTGATCGCTCGGGTGCTTGGTGAACCACTCCTTGAAGTACCCGATCGCGTCGTCGTACCGCTGAGCGTTCATGTACGTCGTGACGAGGTACTTGGCCGCCTTGTCGTCATCGGGCTTGGACTGGAGGTACTTCTTGAAGGCGGCGATGGCGTTGTCGAGGGCCTTCCGGTCCTTCTCGTGCTGCGACCCGGGGTTGTAGATCGCCATGTTCGCCATCGCGACGAACTTGTCGATGCGCACTTCGTCGGGATCGAGCTGCTTGGCCAGCTCGTACTTCTTGAGGGCGTCCTCGTAGAGGCCCTCCTTGAAGTAGGCGTTGCCCTCCCGGATCCGCTGCTTCGCCTCGAACTTGTTACAGCCGGTGGAAGCGACGGAGACGAAGGCTAGAGACGCCATCAGGAGGACGCTCCCGGGACGGACCATTCCCCGGCGTCCGTTGCCGGTCGTCTGTTCCTTCATCGCGGACTCACTCCTTTCGACCCCCGCAGACTGGAGCCGACCCCTCTGACGATGTGATTCCCGTCACGGGGCTCGAGTTCCCGAACGCGTGAAAGATTCTCACAGGGCCGAAACGGCCGCAAAGGGAAAATTTCCCGCGCCCGGCGGTGGCGGCTTCGGGGTTGCGTAAACGCTCGCTCAGGGCGCGCGATTCTCACGAAGCGGGCCGGAAAGTTCAAGGGGATTCTCGGTCGGGACCCTCCCGCCCGTCCCGCCGGAACGGATTTCCCGTCCGCCCGTAGAATCACGCGATGACTCGACCGCTCGTCTTCCGTCTCGTCGTTCCCGTGCTCCTCCCGATCCTGGCCCTGCCGGCGGGGGCCCAGCAGCCGGTGAAGGAGAAGCCTCCAGGCGGTCTCGCGCCCCTGGTGACGAACGTCGACGTATCGGTCACGAATCTGGACGTCATCGTCACCGATTCGAAGGGGAACCGGGTCACCGGGCTCCGGAAAGAGGACTTCGAGGTGGTCGAGGACGGGCTGGTCCAGGCCTTGACGAACTTCTTCGCCCTCGAGGCGGGCCGGGTGACGATCGTCGGGGACGAGCCGGTCCCGCCGCCCCCGGCTCCGTCGGTCCCCAGCGCGCCGGCCCTTCCGCCCGCCGTGAAGGCGCCGAAGACCCGGATCGCGATCTTCGTCGACAACCTCCACCTGACGCCGTTCAACCGGAACCGGATCCTGCGAAACGTCCAGGACTTCGTGAGGACGACCGTCAAGGACGACGTCGAGGCGATGGTCGTCACCTGGGACCGGTCCCTCAAGATCCGGAGGAAGTTCACCTCCGACGGCCGGGACCTCGCCGACGTGCTCAAGCAGGTCGAGGAGCTCTCGGCGCCCGGCCTCACGACCGTCTCGGAGCGGCGGGAGGTGATCCAGGCGATCGACGACGCCAAAAGCGAGGACCAGGCCGTGGCGCGGGTCCGGAGCTACGCACAATCGCTCCGGAACGACCTGGAGTTCACGATCGACGCGATGAAGACCACGCTCAACCAGCTCTCCGGGCTCGAGGGCCGGAAGATCCTGCTGCACGTCTCCGAGGGTCTCCCGCAGTCTCCGGGAGCCGAGCTCTGGACGTACATCACGGACCGCTTCCACTCGGGCACGAGCGGCGTCATCTCGCAGCAGTTCGAGTTCGACCGGACCTCGGGCTATCTCGGCGTGATCCAGGCCGCCAACGCGGCGGGAGTCTCGATCTACACGATCGACGCGTCCGGCCTCTCGGTCGACAGCGCGGTGACCGCCGAGAACCGCACGAACCAGGCCCGTCTCGACACGTTCATCGAGCGGGGGAACCTCCAGTCGATGCTGGTCGCCATGGCCGAGGAGACGGGCGGGCAGGCGATCCTGAACAAGAACGACATCACCGTGGCTCTCAAGGAGGTCGAGAAGGACTTCACGTCGTACTACTCGCTCGGCTACCGGAGCATCCGCTCGGGCGTCGACCGGCCGCACAAGGTGGACGTGAGGGTGAAGAAGAAGGGGCTCACGGTGCGGGCGCGACGGAGCTACCTGGAGAAGGGCCCCGACACGAAGATCAACGAGGCGGTGATCTCGGCGCTCTACTTCCCGCGCGAGGACAACCCGCTCGGGGTCGGCATCGAGGTCGGCAGCGCCGCCCCCGCCGACTCCCAGAACTACCACCTCCCGATCCGCCTCCGGATCCCGTATCCCCGGATCACGCTGCTCCCCGAGGGGCCGAAGATGAGGGGTCGGCTCGTCGTCTACTTCATGGTCATCGACGCCTCCGGTGACAAGTCGGAGCTGGCGACCCAGCCGGTGCCGATCGAGCTCGACGCCAGGGTCGTCGACTCGCTCGCGAAGAAGGACCACGTCTTCGACGCGACGCTCCTGATGAAGCCGGGCGGACACCGGATCTCCGTCGCGGTGCGGGACGAGCCGACCAACGTCGTGAGCTACCTCCAGAAGTCGGTCTTCGTGTCGGTGCTTCCGCCGGAGGAGAAGAAGAGGAACTGAGGTGCTCCCGCGGCTCGCGCTCTTCGCCCGGGAGCCGGTCGCCGGGACCGTCAAGACGAGGCTGGCCCGCGAGGTCGGAGAGGCCCGGGCGGTGGCGCTCTACACCGCCTTCCTCGCCGACCTCGCCCGGTCGCTCCCCTCGCCCGGAGAATGGGTGTCGCTCCTGGCCCACGTGGGAGAGGCCCCGGGTCCGGTCCTCTCGGAGACCTTCGCCGGCTGGACGTTCGCCACCCAGGGGGACGGGGACCTGGGGGCCCGGATGGCGCGGCGTGCCGGCGCGGCGAACGGCCGGCCCGTCGTGATCGTCGGGAGCGACGCACCCGAGCTCCGCGCGTCCGACGTCCGGGCCGCCCTGCGCGCTCTTCGCGAGGCGGACGTGGTCTTCGCGCCGGCTCCCGACGGGGGCTTCTCCCTGGTCGGGCTCCGGCCCGGGGTGCCCGCGCCCGCGCTCTTCGGGGGATCCCGCTGGTCGACCGCCCATGCGCTCGAGGACACCCGGGCGGCCGCCGTGGCCGCGGGGTGCCGGGTGGCGCTCCTTCCCGTGATCGCCGACGTCGACGTCGCGGCGGACCTGGCGGCCCTCGGCGCTCGCCTCGCCGCCGGGCCGGAGGGCTGCCCGTCCACCCGGCGGGCCCTCGAGGAGCTGAGACGATGAGGGTGGTCACCCCCGCCGGCTCGCGCGACGCGGACGCCCGGACCATAGCCTCGGGGACGCCCGGACTCGTCCTGATGGAGCGTGCCGCGACGGCCGTGGCACGCGAGATCGCGTCGGTGATCGCCGGCCGGCCGGAGCGGGGCGAGCGAATCGTGGTCGTGGCCGGACCGGGGAACAACGGCGGCGACGGCTTCGCCGTCGCTCGCCTCCTCGGGACGTCGTCGCGGGTCGGCCGGGTGATCACGCTCCTGGCCGGGGAGGAGAGCCGGGTGACTGGGGACGCCGCGACGATGCTCGACCGTCTCCGGCGGGCCGGCGGCGACGTACGCACCGTGGAATCGGGGGCCGACCTCGAGCCCCTCGACGGCGCGACGGTGGTCGTCGACGCGCTGTTCGGAACCGGGCTGACGCGGCCGGTCGACGCCGCATCTCTGGCGGGCCTCGCGATCGCCCGGATCAAGGCCTCCGGGGCCTTCGTCGTCGCCGTGGACATCGCCTCGGGCCTCGACGGTGGCACGTCCGCCGTCAAGGGCCCGCACGTGGTGGCGGACCTGACGGTCACCTTCGGGGCGCCGAAGGTGGCCCATGCCGACCTCCCCGCGGCAGCCGCGGCCGGACGGATCGTGGCCGCCGATATCGGGCTCCTCGCGGCCGAGCCCGCGCGACCCGAGGTCGACGCGATCGTGAGCCTCGACGTCGCCGCCCTCTTCCCCCGCCGTGACGCGGCAGGTCACAAGGGGACCTATGGGCGACTCGTCGTGGTGGGCGGCTCGGCCGGGATGGCGGGCGCTCCGGCCCTCGCGTCCCGGGCCGCGCTGCGTGCCGGGGCGGGCCTCGTCTCGGTTGCCGCCCCGGACGAGGTGCGGTCGATCGTCCACCTCCTCTGCCCCGAAGCGACGACCCTCTCCCTGGACGCCGTTCCGGCAGCGGCCGATGCGCTGGCGGTGGGCCCCGGCCTCGGGACCGGCCCGGCGGCCCGGGCGGCGTTCGAGGCGGCGCTCGGCACCCCGATCCCGGCCGTCTTCGACGCCGATGGCCTCAACCTGGCGGCCGCGGGACCCGAGGTGTTTCGCCGGCGCTTCGCGGCGACGGTCCTGACGCCTCACCCTGGCGAGGCGGGGCGCCTTCTCGGCTGCCCGGCCTCCACGGTCAACTCCGACCGGCCCGGCGCGGCGCGGGAGCTCGCGAGCCGTTCCGGCGCCGTCGTGGTGCTCAAGGGGTTCCGCTCGATCGTGGCCGCCTCGGACGGGCGGACGTCGGTCGTGCTGGCCGGGAATCCCGGGATGGCCACCGGGGGGGCCGGGGACGTCCTCACCGGGATCGTCGGGGCGCTCCTGGCTCGCGGGCTCGCGCCGTTCGACGCCGCGTCGGCGGGGGCCTGGCTGCACGGCACGGCCGGGGACCTGGCGAGGGAGCGGTACGGAGAGGAGTCCCTGGTCGCGGGGGACCTCGTCGAGCTCCTCGAGGAGGCGTTTCAGAGGCTCCGGGGCCCGAGCTTCCGATGAGCCCGAGAGGCCTGTCCCTCGAGCGGATCGCGGTGGATGCCGCCGCGACCGAACGGGCGGGAAGGGACCTGGCGCGCCATCTCCGCACCGGGGAGCTCGTCCTACTGGAAGGCGACCTGGGAAGCGGCAAGACGGTCTTCGTCAGGGGGCTCGCCACCGGCCTGGGGGCGGCGGCCGAAGAGATCGCTTCTCCGACGTTCGCCCTCGTCCACGAATACGGTCCGCCGGGGCGGCCGCCTCTCCTGGTCCACGCCGACCTGTACCGGCTCGAAGCCGGGAAGGGGCTCGAGGAGCTCGGGCTGGACGGCTTCCCGCAGTCGATCCTGGCCATCGAATGGCCCCGCGCGCCGTTCACGGGGAGGCCAGCCTGGTGGGTCTCGCTGCGGATCGAACCGTCGGGAGCCCGCACGATCCGCCTCACCCGCGGCTAGGCCGGCGGTGCGCCGTGGGCGGTTCGGGGATGGCGGCGCGAGGCCTCCCCGAACCGCCGGCGAGACTCAGAAAGCGAAGGTCAGACCTCCGGTGACCTCACCGCTCGTGTACCAGCGCCGATCGTCGTCCCGGTGGTACCCGTCGCAGTAGCGGCTCTCACGGCAGCGCTCGGAGTCGTCCACATAGGCGCTGCGAGCCCTCCCGTCGAACCGGAGGGCGACGTGCGGGTTGAAGAACACCTTGACGCCCGCGCCCAGGTTGGCCGAGAACCGGGTGTCGCTGTCGGTCTGAAGCTGGGGGACCGTGGCCTTGAAGGTCGTAGCGCCGGCGCCGATCGTGAAGTACGGGATCACCTGGCGGCGTCCGAAGCTGAAGACGCCGTTCAGCTCGTACTGCTTCACGTCCAGCTCACCGAGCTTGCCGGTGGTGCCGAAGAGCCCGTTTCCCGAGTCCCGGATGTCGGCCTTCGCGGTGGCGAAGCTGGCCTCGATCCCGAGCCAACGGTTGACGTTCACCCCGAGCCGAAGACCGTACGTGCCGGCCGGCTTCACGTCCACGTCCTCCGAGAAGATCGTGTTCGATCCCCGGTAGAGAGTCCCGCCGATGTAGGCGCCCCCGAACGGGGTGATCTCGACGGTCCCCGAGCGGTCCTGGGCCAGCGCGGCGCCGGCGGGCGCCAGGAGGGTCAGGGCAAGCAGGGCCAGGCGGGGGCGGATGGCTGAGCGCATATGTCCTCCGACGGCATCGCCGTCCTCAAAAGTAGGCCTCCCGGTGCCCGGGAGGGGCGTGCTTCCCTTCGATGCAACCGGCGTTCCGCGCCCTGTTCCGTGACCTCCGTCACGGGTCGACCGATCAGGCCCGGACGGTGCCCGGGAAGATCGTCGTCACCACGAGCGCCAGGGTGAGCAGGATCATCACGGCGGAGGTCGTCCAGGCTACGAGGTTCCAGGCCCGCCCGTTGACGTGCTCTCCCATCAGCTCCGCCTTGTTCACGAGGAGGCACATGAAGATGAGGACGAACGGCAGGAGCAGCCCGTTCAGCACCTGCGAGGCGAAGAGGACGGGAAAGAGGGGCACTCCGGGGATCAGGATGATCCCCGCCCCGATCACGATCAGGAACGTGTAGAGGCCCAGGAACTGCGGGGCCTCCCGCCACGACTTGTCGACGCTCGCCTCGAAGCCGAGGCCGTCGCAGATCGAGTACGCCGTGGCGAGGGGCAGGATGGACGCCGCGAAGAGGGACGCGTTCGCGAGGCCGATCGCGAAGAGGACCTTGGCCGCCTCGCCGGCGAGCGGCTCGAGCGCGAGGGCGGCCTCCTCGGCGCCTGCGATCCTCATCCCCGCCGGGAACAGCGTCGCCCCGCAGGCGACGATGATGAAAAACGCGATGACGTCGGTCATCACGCACCCCAGGATGACGTCCCAGCGGGAGAGGCGGTACTCCTCGGGTCCGATCCTCTTCTCCACGATCGACGATTGCAGGTAGAACTGCATCCAGGGCGCGATCGTCGTGCCGACGAGCCCGATCACCATCAGGAGCCAGGCGCTGCCCGGCACGACGCGCGGATGGAGCGTCTGGTGGAGGACGTCCTTCCAGACCGGCTTCGCCACGATCGCCGAGACGATGTACGTGAGGTAGATCGTGCAGGCGATCAGGAAGATCTTCTCGACGGTCTTGTAACGGCCCCGCACCACCATGGCCCAGACGACGAACGCTCCCGCCGGGACGCTGACCCAGCGCGGGACGCCGAGGATCTCCAGGGCCGCGGCCCACCCGGCGAACTCCGCCACGGTGTTGCCGAGGTCGGTCACCAGGAGCGCGAGCAGCAGGTAGAACGTGGCCCGCAGGCCGTAGTTCTCCCGGATCAGCTCGCCCAGCCCCTTTCCGGTGACCGCCCCCAGACGCGCCGCCATTTCCTGGACGACGATCAGCGCGATCGTGATCGGGATCAGGGTCCAGAGGAGGCGATAGCCGAAGTGCGCGCCCGCCATCGAGTAGGTCGCGATACCGCCGGCGTCGTTGTCGACGTTCGCCGTGATGATCCCCGGTCCCAGGATCGCCAGGAAGCGGAGCGCCCCGGTGCGCAGGGACGTGCCCCGCCCGGCCGCCCGCGTGGCCGTCACCGGCGCCTCCGGCGACGGGCCCGCGCGTTCGGGTTGAGACGCTCGACCACGTCGTCGAGCGTGATGATCCCCACCAGGATCCCCTCGGGGTCCGTCACCGGAAGCGCCAGGAGGTCGTAGCGCGACATCAGGTCACCGACCTCGTCGGCCGCCACGTCCGGGGTCACGCTCCGTATGGCGGTGGTCATGACTCCCTCGAGCGTCTCCTCGTCCGACGCCGCGAGGAGCTCCCTCACGGAGAGGACGCCGAGCAGCTTTCCGCGCTCGTCGACCACGTAGAGATAGACGAGGATCGCCTCCTCCTCCTGCCGCGCGACCGGCCGGAGCCGCCCGATCGCCTCGCCCACCGAGAGGCGGGGAGGGAACGTGACGTAGCCCGTACCCATCAGTCCGCCCGCCGTGTCGTCGTCGTGGACGAGGAGCTCCGTCACCTCGTCGGCGGCCTCCTTCTCCATCCGCTGGACGAGATCGCGCGCGTGGCCCCCCTCGAGGTCGCCGAGAACGTCGGCCGCTTCGTCCGCGGGCATCTGCTCGAGGATCTCCGAGGCACGCGGGGCCGGCAGGTCCTCCAGGAGCTCGACCTGCAGCTCGGGCTCCAGCTCGTGCAGGGTCTCGGCGGCGGTCTCCGCGTCCAGCTTGGCGAACATCGCGGAGCGCTCCTTCGTGGAGACCTGGCTGATGATCTGAGCGATGTCCGCGGGGTGGAGCCGCGCGAGCTTCTCCTCCGGCAACGTCGTCTCGAGGCGATCCAGCTTCGGGTGGAGCGGCTGCATCGAGTCCCACGGGATGAGCCGCGGCGGGACCGAGGCGTCGGAGATCCGGCCCCCGCGAGGCGTCAGCACCGAGCCGAAGACCCGTCGGAGGATGCCTCGCACGCCGACGTCCGCCGCGGTCAGCACCAGGTCCCCGGACAGGATGTCGAGCTTCAGGTCGTTCACCCTCACGACCTTGACGCCGTTGATGTCGACGATCTGCTTGTCCAGGAGGTGGCGCGCCAGGAAGACCTCGTCCTCCGCCGGCGGCCGATGCAGGAGGTCCTCCCGGGCCAGGCGGGTCCGGACGGCGCCGCGCTGGAAGATCGCGACGTCCTCCCAGGGCAGCACGAAGTCCCCCGACCGGTCGCGCAGAACGAGGCCCGAGACGCGCGGGAACGGGGTCCGCTCGGAGGTCGCGACCACCAGATCGTGGATCTTCCCGACGTGACGTCGGGCCACGTCGAGGACCGGCTCGCCCAGGAACTCCGAGAGGAAGAAGCCGTCGTGGAGCGGCTGAGCGGCGCCGGAACCGGTCGCGTGGTGCTTCGGCTCCGTCACCTCGCGATTCTCCTCGAAACGGAGCCGGCGTCGACCGGTACGGGGAGCCGGAGCGAGGCCGGGGTAATCTCCTGCGGTGCCGACCGGCCTTCCGCAGGACGCTCCGCTCCTGGCCGTCACGCGTGGCGCGCGCGTCGAGTCGGTCCTTCGGGGCTCGGTTCCATGAGGGTCGTGCGCGTCGGCAAAGGGGCGCAGGGCCTGCTCCTCGCCGTCCACACGGTCCTGGTGCTCGTGCTCACGCTCCTCGTCCAGGGGGGGCACGGTGTCCGGACGAACCTGGAGCCCTTCGCGGACATCCGGCGTCTGGTGGAGCGGGCGAGCCGGGGCGAGGTCTTCACGAACGGGTTCGTCTACGCGCTGGTGGGGATCGCCGGCAACCTCGCGGTCTTCGCGATCTGGGGGTTCCTCGCCTGGAAGTTCCTGGACTCGGCCGAGCGGCACCCCCTGCGGAGCCACCTCGACGCAATCCTGGCCGGTGCGCTCTTCTCGACCGGGATCGAGCTCGTCCAGCTGTTCCTGCCCACGCGCGCGGCGGACGTGAACGACATCTTCTGGAATTCGCTGGGCGCCGTGGTGGGGTCGCTCCTGGCGCACCTCGACCGGAACTTGCGCTGGGAGTGGGAGTAGGCGGCGGGCCCTACAATCGGCTTGGGCCGGAGTGGCGGAACGGTAGACGCAGGGGACTCAAAATCCCCCGTGGGTCACCCCACGTGAGGGTTCGATTCCCTCCTCCGGCACCATTTGACGTTCGAGCCGCGGCGAGGAAACCGGATTCCATGCCAATTGACCCGGAGCGGCTTCTCCCGTAGACTTCTCGGCCCCCGAACCCGTCGAGGAGGCACGCCCGTGGGATTCAAAATCGGCGATAAGCTCGTCTATCCGAATCACGGCGTGGGCGTCGTGGAGACCATTCAGGAATCCCTGCTGGATGGCTCCCCCTCCCCGTGCTACCAGCTTCGGCTGATCGGGAACAACTCCCGTGTGATGGTGCCCGTCACGAACTCCGACCGCGTGGGGCTCCGGCCCCTCACCCGTCGGACTGAGGTCGGCTCGGTCTTCCGGGTCCTCGAGGACGGCAGCTTCGCCTCCTCGACCGACTGGAAGGGGCGCTACAAGCAGAACCTGGACAAGATGCGCTCGGGCCGCCTGACCGAGATCGCCGACGTCCTCAAGAACCTGAGCTGGGTCCAGAAGCAGAAGGCGCTCTCCTTCCGCGAGAAGAAGATGTACGAGCGGGCCCGGTACCTGATCGTTTCCGAGATCGCCCAGATCAACGGGCTCTCCGAGCTCGACGTGGAACGTGAGGTCGAGAAGGCGCTCGACCGCTCGATCACCCGACGGAAGAGCTCGCCCCGCGATCATTGACCGGGGGCGGCTCCCGTCGCGCCACGACGGCGCGGCGGTCAGAGCCGTATAGTCCGGGCATGGTGCGACGCGTCCTGATCGTCGGGCTGCTCCTCCTCGGCACCCTCGAGACCTCCGCCGCCGGGCCGCGGAGCGACGCGGCCGCCCTCGATGCCCTCACGACCGCCCTGGAGACGGAGAAGCGGGCCCTCGGCTACGCCGCGGACGAGCTGGAGCGCGCGACGTTCCGGATGTCGCGGGCGGAGTCGGCGGTGAGCGAGGCCCATTCCCGGCTGCTCCAGCTCGCCAAGGACGGCGGGGACCGCGCGGCCGTGCAGGAGGCTGAGGAGGCGATCGCCGAGGCCGAGTCGCGGCTCCGCCAGCAGCAGGAGCGGCGCCGCGCCCTCTCGACCCGCGTCGGCGACCGCCTGCGGCAGATCGCGGTCCTGCGGGAGGAGATCGCCCGCTACCGGACGGCCCTGCGGGGCGTCGACCCGGTCTCCGGGCGTTGGGAGGTCTCCATCAACCCCGGCTCCCAGAAGGGGATCTACCGGCTGGTGCTCGACGGGACGATCGTGTCCGGGGATTACACTCTCAGCGGCGGCTTCCGCGGCTCGCTGCGCGGGACCTACGTCGGGGACAAGGTGACCTTGCAGCGGATCGATTCCGAGCGAGGGCTCGACGCGACGTTCTACGGAAAGGTCGTGGCGTCCCCGAAGAAGATCATCGGAACCTGGGAGGCGACGGCGATCGCCCCCGCGATCGGGCCGACGGCCGGCACCTGGGCCGCGCTTCCGGCGCCGGACCGCAACGACGAGGACGGAGACAGACCATGAGCACGACCACCGACTCCGAGGAGGACCACCTCCCGTCCGCGACGCCCGCAGCGGCGGAGCGCAGCGCCGCGAAGCGGTCCGCCGGCTCCGCGGGTCCCGGCTCGTACCGCTGGGGCGACCGCGCCCTGTTCGCCGCGGCGGGGCTCCTTCTGGGCTTCGCAGGCGCGTACGTCTACCTCGAGAAGGCCCCGGCAACACCGGCGGCGTCGCTCGACCCGCACGCGGGGCTGTCCGGGGTCGGGCCCGGCGCGGCCCGGGACATCCCCGGCTCCGGGGGCGGGGCGCCCGCGATCTCGCAGGCGGCTCAGGCCGCCAGGGCCCAGCTCCAGAACCTCCAGGAGCAGGTCGAGGCGACGCCGGACGATCCGGACCTCCTGATACGGCTCGGCAACACCGCCTACGACGCCGAGGAGTTCAAGATCGCGATCGACGCCTACGAGAAGGCGCTCAAGAAGCGCCCGAACGACGTGAACGTGCTGACCGATACGGGCGTCTCGTACCGGAACCTGGGCGACTCCGACCGTGCCCTGTCGTTCTTCGATCGCGCGCTCGCGGTCGACCCGAAGCACTGGCCGGCACGCTTCAACCAGGCGATCGTCCTGGGCCTCGACAAGGGCGATGTGCCGCGCGCGAAGGAGGTCCTGGCCGTGCTCAAGAAGGAGCACCCGGAGATCCCGTCGCTCGACAAGCTCGGGCAGGCGCTGGAGGAGCGGGCCAAAGGCTCGAAGTGACCGGACGGAGCGGCGACCTCTTCGCCGACGACTCCCCGTTGGCGGAGCGTCCGGCCAGGGACGCCGCCCCGCCGGCCGGGGCGCCTCTCGCGGAGCGGATGAGGCCCCGCGATCTCGACGAGGTCGCGGGGAACGCCGTCCGCCCCGGCTCCTTCCTCCGGAAGGCGATCGACGCCGATCGCGTCCCGTCGCTCATCTTCTGGGGTCCGCCCGGATCCGGGAAGACGACCCTGGCACGGCTGATCGCCACCCGGACCCGGGCCGCGTTCGTCTCGTTCTCGGCCGTCGTCTCCGGCGTGAAGGAGATCAAGGCCGTGATGGAAGACGCCGGCCGCGCGCAGGGCCGGGGGATGAAGACGCTCCTCTTCGTGGACGAGATCCACCGCTTCAACCGGGCCCAGCAGGACGCGTTCCTCCCGTACGTCGAGTCGGGGGCGATCGTCCTGGTGGGCGCCACGACCGAGAACCCGTCGTTCGAGCTGAACGGCGCGCTCCTGTCGCGGCTTCGCGTCGTGACGCTGGCCGCGCTGACGGTGGCGGAGCTGGAGGGGGTCCTGCGGCGGGCCTTGGCCGACGAGCGCGGCCTCGCCGGCCGTGTGGATGCGGACGAAGACGCGCTCGGCTGGCTGGCCCGTTTCGCGGACGGGGACGCGCGACGCGCGCTGACGGCGCTCGAGAACGTCTCCCTCGAGATCGGCGCGGGCCGGATCACGGTGCCGCTCCTCGAGGAGCTCTTCACCCGGAAGGTGCTCCTCTACGACAAGTCCGGCGAGGAGCACTTCAACCTGATCTCGGCGCTCCACAAGTCGTTGCGCGATTCGGACGTGGACGCGTCGCTCTACTGGCTCGCCCGGATGCTGGAGGGGGGAGAGGACCCGCTCTACGTCGCGCGGCGCCTCGTTCGCTTCGCCTCCGAGGACGTCGGCCTGGCCGACCCCGAGGCGCTCCGTGTGGCGCTCTCGGGGCGCGACGCGGTCCACTTTCTCGGCCTCCCGGAGGGTGCCCTCGCCCTGGCCCAGGCCGCGGTCTACCTGGCGCTCTCACCGAAATCGAACTCCCTGTACGTCGGCTACGCGGAGGCGGTGGCCGACATCCAGTCGATGCCGAACGAGCCGCCGCCGCTCGCCATCCGGAACGCGCCGACACGGCTCATGAAAGAGGCGGGCTATGGCGCCGGCTACCGCTACGCTCACGACACGGCCGAGAAGACGGCCGGGCTCACCTGCCTTCCCGACGCCCTGGCCGGGCGCCGCTACTACCGGCCTTCGGGCGAGGGACGCGAGCGCGAGCTGAAGGGGCGGGCCGAGGCGATCCACCGGCTCCGCGAGGAGCTGCGGAAGAAAACCGTGCCGCCGGGGCGTTAGTCTGGAGCATGCACGTCGCGCTCGTCCTCCCCCTCCTTGCCGCGGTTGCCGCCCCCCCGCCCGCGGGACACTTCCACGCGACCCTGGTCCCGACGCCGGGGCAGGAGGTCGGCTTCGAGATCCGCGTCTCCCGGAAGGGCCGGGGCCTCTCCGCGACTCTGATCAACGGCTCGCACGAGGCTCCGTTCACGTCCGCGGCCTGGGACGGCACCGACCTGACGCTCGCCCTGGCGCACTTCGACGCGTCGATCGTGGCCCACCCGGTGCCCGGCGGCCTCGAGGGAATCTACGAGCGGACGACGGCGGCCGGAAGGGTGGAGGTGCCGTTCCGGGCGAGTCGGACGGCCCCGAGGCCCCCGGCGCTCGCCGCGGGCTCGACGTCGCTGAGCGGGGACTGGGCCGTGGAGATCGGAGGTGCCGGCTCGCTCGAGAAGACCCACGGCGTCTTCACGCAGAAGGGGAGCGCCCTCTCCGGGACTCTGCTGACGACGACGGGCGACTACGGCCCGCTACACGGTACGTTCGACGGCAAGGCGCTCGTCCTCACGGTCTTCGACGGGGTCCACGTCTACCGTTTCACCGGAGCGCCGCAGCCGGACGGGACGCTGCTCGGCGAGTTCCGGTCGCGGGCCAACCCGCCCGTCCCGTGGACCGGCCGCCGGCTCACGGTCACGGAAGCGGCGGCGTACCTGCCGGACGGGTTCAGCGTCGTGCGACCGAAGAGCCCCGCGGAGCCGTACCGCTTCTCGTTCCCGGATTCGAGCGGCAACGTCGTCTCCTCCACGGATCCCCGGTTCGCCGGCAAGCCGATCCTCGTGGCGTTCATGGGCACCTGGTGCCCGAACTGCAACGACGAGGCGCCGGTCCTGAAGGAGCTGTACGCGACGTACCGGGCCAGGGGGCTGGAGGTCGTCTCGCTCGCCTTCGAGTACACGGACGACGTCGAGCGGAGCCGCCGGCAGGTGAAGCGCTTCCTGGCGCGATACGGCATCGAGCATCCCGTGCTGATCGCCGGGACGACGAAGTCGGCCCCGAGCTCGGAAGCGATGACCCAGCTGGACGGCTGGCAGGGCTACCCGACGACCCTCTTTCTGGACCGCTCTCACAGGGTGGTGAAGATCCACTCCGGCTTCGACGGGCCGGCGACCGGAGCCCGGTTCGCCACGCTGAAGAAGGAGATGGCCGAGGCGGTGGAGGCGCTGCTCCGGTAGGGCCTCAATCCTCCCGGTGGTAGTTCGGGGCTTCCTTCGTGATGATCACGTCGTGGGCGTGGCTCTCCTTGAGCCCGGCGGCCGTGATCCGCACGAAGCGCGACTTGCTGGCGAGCTCCGCCAGAGTCCCGGCGCCGACGAGGCCCATCCCGGCCCGCACGCCGCCCGAGATCTGGTCGAGGAGCGTCCCGAGCGATCCCTTGTACGGCACCATCCCCTCGATGCCCTCCGGCACCAGCTTCTTCGGCTCGTCCGCCGCGTCCTGGAAGTAGCGGTCGGCGGAGCCCTTCCGCATCGCGCCGATCGAGCCCATGCCGCGGTAGGCCTTGAAGGTGCGGCCCTGGTACAGGATCGTCTCGCCCGGCGCCTCGTCGGTGCCGGCGAAGAGACTGCCGATCATCACGGACTGCGCCCCCGCGGCGAGCGCCTTGGTGACGTCGCCCGAGAACTTGATTCCCCCGTCCGCCACGAGAGGGACTCTGGACTTGCCGACTCCCTTCACGCATTCGCGGATGGCGTGGATCTGGGGCACGCCGGCGCCGGTGACGACGCGGGTCGTGCAGATCGATCCGGGCCCGATCCCGACCTTGACCGCGTCTGCGCCGCGGCGCACCAGGTCGCGGGCCCCTTCCGCGGTGGCGACGTTGCCGGCGAGCACCGGCGTCGACGGGAACTTCCGCTTCAGCATCTTCAGGGCCTCGAGCACGCCCTCGCTGTGGCCGTGGGACGAGTCGAGGCAGAGGAGGTCGACCTTCGCCTGGATCAGCTCGCGGGCGCGGTCCACGAGGTCCGCGTTGGCGCCCACGGCCGCCGCCACGCGGAGCCGTCCGAGCGAGTCCTTGCAGGCGTTCGGGTACTTGATCTGCTTCTGGATGTCCTTGACCGTGATCAGGCCCTTCAGGTTCCCGGCCTTGTCGATGACGAGGAGCTTCTCGATCCGGTGCCGGTGGAGGAGCTCCTTGGCCTGCTCGAGCGTGGTGCCGGGCGCGCAGGTGACCAGGTTCTCCTTCGTCATCCGCTCCGAGATCGGGAGGTCCATGCGCGTCTCGAACCGCAGGTCGCGGTTCGTCAGGATCCCGACCAGCTTCCCGCGGTCGTCGACGACGGGGACGCCGGAGATCCGGAAGTTCGCCATCACCTCGAGCGCCTCGGAGATCTTCTGAGTCGGCCGGCAGGTGACGGGGTCGACGATCATCCCGCTCTCCGAGCGCTTGACCTTGTCGACCTCGGAGGCCTGGGCGGCGATCTCGAGGTTCTTGTGCACGACCCCCATCGCCCCGTTCTGGGCCATCGCGATCGCGAGGCGCGACTCGGTGACGGTGTCCATCGCCGCCGAGAGGAGCGGGATGTTGAGGGTGATGTCGCCGGTCAGGCGCGTCCGGAGGTCCGTGTCGGAGGGGTGGACCTTCGAGCGCGCGGGCAGGAGGAGGACGTCGTCGAAGGTGAGGGCGAGGGGGATCTCCTGGTCGTTGATCATTCGAGCCCACCTGCGGATCGGGGCGACGCCGTCTTCTCGCTCATGCGGCTTCATACCACGGAGGCGCCGGGGGGGCGCAAGGTGCGGCGCAGGAGCTGGGCCGTCCAGCCCAGGGTCACCAGCCAGGCCACGAGGTACAACCCGTCCTTGGTCCCGCCGACGAGGAATCCCGTGTAGGCGAACGCCGCCGCCACGGTGTAGAGGAACGCCCAGCGCCGTTCCGCCCTCCGGGGGGCGAAGGCGAGCGGCCACTGGAGCATCTGCACGCTCCATCCCGCCGTCACGGAGAGGAAGACGAGCGCGCTCAGCCGGCTCGCGGCGAGGCCGTCGCCGTGGCGTCGGGACGCGAGGAGCCCCGCCGCAGACGACAGCAGGAGGGCGGCGTACGACGCGATCGCCGTGGCCACGCGTGCCACCTCGATGCCGGCAGCGCCGAGCACGAAGACCCAGCCCCAGGATCCCGTGAACGAGCGGTATTTCAAGACGTGAGCCTGCACGTTCAGCGGCGACATCAGGTAGTAGGGTAGGAGGAAGAGGACGAAAGGGAGGGGAACGAGCAGGGCGTTGCGCAGGGCGGGCCGAGCGGTCCGCGCGAGTCCGACGAACGCTCCCGCGAAAACGAGAGAAACCTGCTTCACCGCGATTCCCAGCCCCGCGACGAGCGCGGACGCTTTCGAGGGAGCGGCTGGCGATCGGGACGCCAGGGCGAGGGCGCCGACGAAGATCGATATCGACAGGTTGTCGAACTGGCCGTGGATCGAGCTGGTGGCGATGGCGACTGGGTTCACCCACCAGGCGAGCGCGACGAGCCGAGCCCGGCGCGTACCGCTGGGGCGGCTCGCTGCGTAGAGCGCCGCCGCGAGCCCGGCGTCCCCCAGGATCGTGACGAGCCGGAAGCCCATGTGCGGGTCGAGGGCGAGCCGCCGGCTCAGGGAGTCGGCGGCGTCGAGGAGCCCGAACCAGATGGGGCCGTAGTTGTAGCGCCAGGTCGCCTCGTAGACGATCTCGCCCCGGCGGAGGGCCTCGACGACGAGCGCGTAGGACCGGAGGTCGAAGTTGAGCGGCGCGGTGCCGGCGAGCGCGACGCGCAGGGCGAGGCCGGCGAGCGAGGCGATGAGGAGGAGGGGCCAGGAGCGCCAGCTGCGGGCGGCCTGATCGGCGAGGAGCATCGAGGCCGCCGAACCGCAGAGATACAGGACGACGCCCATGGCCGGGGTCCGCAGAGCAGGGCCGAGCGCACCCGCATACCCGAGGAAGCCGGCCGTGGCGGCGCAGGCCAGGAGGCCGGCCAGGAGGGGACGGGCTCCGGGCCCGGGAAAGGAATGGCCTCGGCTTCCGGGATCAGGCCCCGGCGGCCCCATGGCACTTCTTGTACTTCTTTCCCGAGCCGCAGGGGCACGGGTCGTTCCGGCCCACCTTCGGGCCGGCGGCCTTCACGGTGTCGACGGCGAAGTCGCCCCCCGCGGTGGGGTCGAAGGCCCCCTGGTAGGAGAGGCGCTGCTTGGCCTGCTTCTTCTGGAGCTCGGTCAGCGGGCTGCGGGAGGCGTGAGCCTGAGGCTGAGGGGGCGCGGCTCGCGGGGGTGCGACCGGAGCGTCGGCCGGGGCCGGCTCCACGTCGGAGGGACCCGCCATCACCTCCACGGGCTCCTCGATCTCCATCGCCGGGACGGGCGCCGAGGCCATCTCGAAGCGGAAGAGGTACTGGAGCGACTGCTCCTCGACCGCCTCCTTCATCGCCTCGAAGAGCTGGAACGACTCCTTCTTGTACTCGACCAGAGGGTCTCGCTGGCCGTAGCCGCGGAGGCCGATCCCCTCCTTGAGGTGGTCGAGCGCCAGGAGGTGGTCCTTCCAGAGCGTGTCGACTGTCTGGAGCAGGAAGAACCGCTCCACGTCGCGCATCGCCTGCGAGCCCACCGCCTGCTCCTTGGCGGCGTACGTCTCGCGGACGGCCTTCCGGAGCGCCTCCTTCATCTCGGTCTGCGACAGGCCCGACGCGAGCCCGGCCTCTTCGAGCGTGAGCCCGAACGTCTCCGAGACGATGGCCGCCAGGGCCTTGAGGTCCCATTCGGAAGAGTCCTTGGCGGGAGGGCAGTGGCGGTCGACGTAGTCGTCGGCGACGTCCTCGGCGAGCGCCACGACGTAGTCGTGCCCGAGCTCGCCGGTCAGGATCTCCTTGCGGCGCCGGTACGTCTCGTCGCGCTGCTTGCTCATGACGTCGTCGTACTCGAGGAGGTGCTTGCGGATGTCGAAGTTCCGCCCCTCGACCTGCTTCTGCGCGCGTTCGATGGAGTTCGTGACCCAGCGGTGCTCGATGGGGACGCCCTCCTCCATCCCGAGGCGCTGCATCAGACCCATCAGGCGGTCGGATCCGAAGATCCGCATCAGGTCGTCCTCGAGCGAGAGGTAGAAGCGGGAAGAGCCGGGGTCGCCCTGCCGGCCGGCCCGGCCGCGCAGCTGGTTGTCGATGCGGCGCGACTCGTGGCGCTCCGTGCCGATGATGTGGAGCCCGCCCGCGTCCTTCACCTCCTGGCCCGCGAGGAGGCACTCCTCCTTCAGCTCGGTCAAGATCCGCTCGTACTCCTCCGGCGTCTTGTCTTTCGACTTCTGCTTCGCCAGGAACTCGGGGTTGCCGCCGAGCAGGATGTCCGTGCCGCGGCCGGCCATGTTCGTGGCGATCGTGACCCGTCCCGGCTGCCCCGCCTGGGCGACGATGCCGGCCTCCTGCTCGTGGTACTTGGCGTTCAGGACGATGTGGGGGACGCCCTTCTTCTTGAGCAGGCTGGAGAGGTGCTCGGACTTCTCGATCGATATGGTGCCGACCAGGACCGGCTGCCCCTTCTCGTTCTTCTCGGCGATCTCCTCGACGACGGCGTCGAACTTCTCCCGCTCGGTGCGGTAGACGAGGTCGTGGTCGTCCTTCCTCACCATCGGCCGGTTCGTCGGGATCACCACGACGTCGAGGTTGTAGATCTTGCCGAACTCGGCGGCCTCGGTGTCGGCGGTGCCGGTCATCCCCGCCAGCTTCTCGTACTTCTGGAAGTACTTCTGGAGCGTGATGGTGGCGAGGGTCTGGTTCTCCTTCTCGATCTTGACGCCTTCCTTCGCCTCCACGGCCTGGTGGAGGCCGTCGGACCAGCGCCGGCCGGGCATGAGACGCCCGGTGAACTCGTCGACGATGATGACCTGCCCGTCCTTGACGATGTAGTTCACGTCCCGCTTGTAGAGGTTGTGGGCCCGGAGCGCCTGCTGGCAGGCGTGCAGGATGTCGATGTTGATCGGGTCGTACATGTTCTCGACGCCGAGCAGCTTCTCGCACTTCAGGACGCCCTCCTCGGTGAGGGCCGCCGTGTGGGCCTTCTCGTCGACGAGGAAGTCTCCCGTGGTCGTCTTGTTCCCGTACTTGTCCTTGACCTCTTCACCGCGGACCAGCTTCGGGATGATCCGGTCGCACTTGTAGTAGATGTCGGTGTCGCCCTCGGACGGGCCGGAGATGATGAGGGGGGTCCGGGCCTCGTCGATCAGGATCGAGTCGACCTCGTCGACGGTCGCGTAGACGTGTCCGCGCTGCACCATCGACGACAGGTCGAACTTCATGTTGTCGCGCAGGTAGTCGAACCCGAACTCGTTATTCGTGCCGTACGTGATGTCGCAGGCGTACGCCTCGCGCCGCGATCGGTCGTCGAGGTCGTGCTGGATACAGCCGACGGTGAGCCCCAGGAAGCGGTAGATCCGCCCCATCCACTCGGCGTCGCGGCGGGCGAGGTAGTCGTTCACGGTGACGACGTGGACGCCCCGTCCGGTGAGGGCGTTCAGGGTGACCGCGAGCGTGCCGACGAGGGTCTTCCCCTCGCCGGTCCGCATCTCGGCGATCTTTCCCTCGTGAAGCACCATGCCGCCCATCAGCTGCACGTCGTAGTGCCGCTGTCCGAGGGTCCGCTTCCCGGCTTCCCGGACGATGGCGAACACCTCGGGAATGAAGGGGTCGATGACCTCCCGGGAGCGGGCCCGGCGGGCCTCGAGGTCGGCGGGGAGGTCCTTGTGGCCCTCCTGGATCTTCTCCTTGATGACGGCGAGCCTCGCGCGGAGATCGTCGTCCGTGAGGGCCTGGAGCTGCGCCTCGAGGCCCCCGATCGACTGGACGCGCGGCACCATGGCCTTGATGTCGCGCTCGTGCTTCGTACCGAAGACCTTGGACAGGACTTTGTCGATGATCATGCTGCTCTTGGGCGCGCCTCGGCTGCTGCCTTACGCGCAAAACGGGGATGCTACCAGAGGAATTCCGGGAGACCCCCGGTTCGACCCCGGAAGCCGAGGGAGGTCCTGACGAGGTCCGAGGGCCGGGCCGCGGAGTCCGGCCGCGAATGAAGGGATCCAGCCGAAAGGAGGGGGCACGGGGGAGGACCGGGCGGCGGTCCTCCCCCGAACTAGAACGCGTTCAGGACGTAGTCGAGGGGGTTCACCGCCCGACCGTCCCTCTGCACCTCGTAGTGCAGGTGCGGGCCGGTCGATCGCCCCGAGGAGCCGACGAGGCCGATCATGTCGCCCCGCTTCACGCGCTGACCCTCGAACACGCGAGCCGCCTCGAGGTGACCGTAGAGGGTCGAGACGCCGTACCCGTGCGCGATCACGACGTTTCGCCCGTAGCCCTTCTCCCACGAGACCTTCACGACGGTCCCGTTCGCCGGTGCCAGAATCCGGTTTCCCGCCGGCGTGGAGATGTCGATACCGGTGTGGAATTCCTGCTGACCCGTGAAGGGGTCCTCTCGGAGGCCGTAACCCGCCGACAGGACGCCGGCCGTCGGGGCCAGCGTCGGCGTCAGCGCCAGCTCGTCGACCTGGGTGGTGAGCTTCCGCTCCACCTGGGAGAGCCGCGTCGAGAGGAGCGCTCCGCGCCGGCCCGCCTCGGCCATGCCGGCCTCGGAGGCGGCGGCCGCATCGACGGGTACGGCGGTGAGACCGCCGACGCCGCCCGTACCCGTGTCGTGAACGCCCGAAAGCCCGGCCACGATCGAGAGGCGCCGGGTCTTCTCCTCGAATTCGATCAACTGCTTCTCGATCGTCTCGAGCTTGGCGTTCAGCTGGGAGGCGCGGCGGCGGAGGTCCTGGTTCTCCGCCATCAACGCGCTCGCCTCGCGGTTCCGCCGGAACGAGCGAATCCAGAGGCCGGAGAACGCCACACCGAGAAGGGCCGAAAGGAGGACACCCGACGCGACACTGTAGAGCAGCCGCGACGAGACGCGGTACTGGCGGAAGCGTGCGCGCGAGTGTGGGACGAAGATGATCGTGTGCTCTTTCCGAGTCATCTTTCCTCACTGGACGGCCCGGTCGGGGCGCCCGCTCGCTAGTCGTTAAGGCCCGGTGAATTCTATGGGCGGCTGAGGGTGAGTCAAGCCGAAAACTCCGAATTCGACAAGTGTCTCGTTTTCAGTGAATTACGTCGAGATCGAGCCGCGCCGAGCGCGTTCCGGACGGGCTGCCTATCGGCTCGTCCGGGCCGGCCGGAAGCGCAGTGCCTCGGCCACGTCCGGAGCCCCGACGGTCTCGCGGGCCGCGAGGTCCGCGATCGTGCGCGCGACCCGGAGCACCCGCGAATGCGAACGCGCGGACAGGCCGAGCCGTTCGACCGCGCATTCCAGCAGCCGCACACCCTCGGCGTCGGGCCTCGTGGTCGACTTCGCGAGCCGGGCCGGGAGCGCCGCGTTCGTCAGACGCGCGTCACCGCTCCGGTCCAGCTGGCGGCGCCTGGCTCCCTCGACGCGCCCGCGAACGGCCGACGTCGGCTCGCCGTCGGCGTCGCTCGACAGGTCCGCCGCTGGCAGCGACGGCACGTCCACGTGGAGGTCGATCCGGTCGAGCAGCGGGCCGGAGATCTTCCGGGAGTACCGCGCGACCTCGCGGTCGGAGCACCGGCATTCGTGGCGCGGCGCTCCTCGGAAGCCGCACGGACAAGGGTTCATCGCCGCGACGAGGATGAAGCGGGCCGGGAATCGACGGGCTCCCGCCACACGCGAGACCGTGACGTAGCCCTCTTCCAGGGGCTCCCGGAGCGCCTCCAGGACGTCGCGGCGAAACTCGGGCAGCTCGTCCAGGAAGAGAACCCCGCCGTGGGCGAGCGACAGCTCGCCGGGCTGCGGATCGGAGCCGCCGCCCGTGAGCGCGGCGGCGGAAGCGCCGTGATGGGGGGAACGGAACGGACGGGACCAGACGAGCCCGGCCCCGGCCGGAAGCCGACCGGCGACGCTGTGGACCTTCGTCACCTCGAGAGCCTCCTCCAGGGACGGGGGCGGCAGGAGCCCGGGGAGCCGGCGCGCGAGCATCGTCTTGCCGGAGCCCGGCGGACCGCTGAAGAGGATGTTGTGCCCACCGGCCGCCGCGATCTCGAGCGCCCTCCGCGCCAGGAGCTGGCCTCTCACGTCGCGGAGGTCGGCCTCGGGAACCGTGCCCGCGAGCGGCGGTCGCGGCCGCCAGACCGGTATCGGCTCCCGGCCGGCGAGGTGCGCCAGCGCGGCGCCGACGTGCGGAACCGGCAGGACCGAGGCCGCGGGCAGGCAGGCGGCCTCCTCGGCGTTCTCGGGCGGGACGAAAACGGTCGAGCGTCCCGCACGGATCGACTCCTCGACGGCCGGAAGCACGCCGGGGACCGGTCTCAAGGCTCCGTCGAGCGACAGCTCGCCGAGGAAGGTGGCGCCCGCGAGCGACCTGGCCGGCAGGTCGCCATTGGCGGCCAGGATCGCGAGCGCCACGGCGAGATCGAGACCGCTCCCGCTCTTCGGGAGGTCCGCGGGCGCGAGGTTCACGAGCACACTGCGGGAGGGGAGCGGAAAGCCGATCTGCCGGAGGGCGCTCTTGATCCGCTCGCGGCTCTCCCGCACCGCGGCGTCGGGGAGGCCGACGAGAGTGAGGCCCGGAAGGCCGGCCCCGATCGCGGCCTCGACCACCACCGTCCGTCCCTCGAGCCCGACGACGACGGCCGAGTGGGCCCGGGCCACAGACACAGGATCAGCCCTGGCTCGGTCCTTCGGCGGGGCGGGAGGTGATCTGGAGCCGCCGGCCCTCCCGCAGGGGCTCCCGCCGCCCCAGCCGGTTCCGGCGGCGGAGGTCGTCGACCGACACCCCGTAGCGCTCGGCGATCCCGTAGAGCGTCTCGCCGCGGCGGACCGTGTGGACGACCCGCGTGGGGGGGTGCCTGGGAGCCCGTTTCGTCTGGTCGGACGACGAGCTGGCGGATGCCGCCAGCTGCGGGCTGCTCGAGGGCGGGACCTGCCCGCTCGCCCGACGCGGCTCGGGCCGGACGTCGGAGAAACCCTCGGCCGGGATGTCGATCCGGCTCGGCAGAGGGCGCGGAGTCGGCACGGCCGGAGACGTGAGGGTC
This sequence comes from uncultured Holophagales bacterium, assembly GCA_964384675.1. GTDB lineage: Bacteria > Acidobacteriota > Thermoanaerobaculia > UBA5066 > UBA5066 > CAYLNK01. The sequence continues at coordinate 36,624 of CAYLNK010000003.1, forward strand.
GTCGTGTACGGGGCGACGTCGGCCGCGCTCGTGACGGCGGAGGCCGGTGTGGGGAGCGCCCGGATTTCCCCGCGCGGACGCGCCTGCAGCTCGGGCTGAAAATCGGCTGCCTCGATCCGGTCGAGCCGGTCGAGCCGGGCGGGGGCGCGAGGGGCGGGCCTCTTTACCGGGACGACGAGCGTCATCCCCTTGCGGAGCCTGGACGATGGGGTGAGCTCGTTCCAGTCGCACAGCTCGGCCACGGTGACCTGGTACCGCGCGGCCACCTTGGCGACGGTGTCGCCTTTCCGGGCCGCGACGCGCCTCTCCTCGAGCTCGGGCGCGGCCGGGAGCGAGGCGAGCCGCGGAGCCAGGAGGCGAGCGCCGCCGAGCGGAACACGGAGCGTGTACCGGTCCACACCGTGCGGCGTCGTGCGGCCCTTCAGCTCGCTGTTGAGGAGGCGGAGGTCCTCGATCCCGATTCCCATCGCCTCGGCGACCCGGGCGAGATCGACGGGACGGGTCACGTCGACGGTCTCGAAGGTGAGCGGCGGATCGGGGACGACGTCGAAGCCGTAGCGCGCGGGCTCCTTGGCGATCAGTGCGGCGGCCAGCACGAAAGGCACGTAGTCCCGGGTCTCCCGGTGCAGGTTGTCGCGGGCCGAGAGCTCCCAGTAGTCCCGGGCGCCGGAGCGCTGGAGACCTCGGAGGATGCGACCCTCGCCCGCGTCGTAGGCGGCCATCGCCAGGTGCCAGTCCCCGAACATCTCGTAGAGGTCGCGGAGGTAGCTGGCGGCCGCCAGGGTCGACTTGACCGGGTCGCTCCGCTCGTCGAAGAGCTTGGTCTTCCGGAGACCGTACCGCTTGGCGGTGCCGTCGATGAACTGCCAGAAACCGTGCGCCGCCTTCCGGGAGTGGGCCTGGTGCTTGAAGGCAGACTCGATCATGGCGATGTAGATGAGGTCCTGGGGCATGCCGCGCTCCTTGAGGAGCGACCTCATCATGGTCTCGTAGCGGCCCAGCCTCTGGAGAGCACCCGCGAAGGCCTGTGGCGTGCGGAACTGGTAGAAGGCGACGGCCCGCAAGACCTGCTCGTTGAGGACGATCGGGATATCGAACAGGGCTCCGGATGCCGCGGCGGTGGCCTCCCGCTTCACGGTCTCGACCTCTTCCTCCGTGGCGGCTGGGGAGGCGGCGATCAGGGTGTCGCGGGTGTTCTCGACCGGGGGGCGGTCCTCGATCTCGGTCGAGCGCTCGATCAACGTGCGGTACAGGAGGACGCTGTCGTAGAGCTGCTCGGCGAAGGCGGCATCCGAGGCGTCGCCGGCCCGGGCCGCGCCCCGGAAGCTCTCGAGCGCCTCGTGGAACTCGAGCCGGGCACAGTCGGAGTCCCCGGCCAGAGCCAAGGCCTTGCCGCGGTAGAAGTGAGACGACGCCGTCTCCCGCGCCGTGGGCACGGCCGGGGCCGCTGCCGGCGGGGCTTCGTTCGAGGTCCGGACCATCGAGGGCGACGTTGAGCAGCCCGCCCCGGTCAAGGCGGCCGCCAGGCCACACAGGAGAAGCGCCCGCGGGGGCGGAGCCTCCCGTGGCGATTGGGGGCGGGGGGGCACGGCGGGATTCGGCCAGAGGGGGTCCGGCGGCGTCAAGCGAAATCGACGCGCGCCCGACTTGCCGGGAGGCCGGGGGTCATTCGCCCTGGACGCTGATCTTGAGAGAGAGGAGGAGCCTCTGGACGTCCTTCGGGTTGGTGACGTCGACTTCCAAGGTCTTCTCCAGGGTCAGCGGCTCCCCGGTTTCCGTGATGAACCGCAGGCCGATCGTCACTTGCCGGGCTCGCGTCAGCGTGTCCCTCGGGACGGTCACGTCGAACGCCCGCGAGACCTCCCGCTTGTGGTTGGGGCCAGGGGCCAGGAGGTCGTCGAGGGACATGCCGTGCCGCCCGGCGCCCCGGGCGTCGCCGAGTGCGGCGACGACTCCCGTCGAGCCGCTCGGTTTCTGGGTGGATACCTTTCGGAGCTTGTCGAGCTCGGACAGGATGTCGACGTTGGAGCGTACTTTCACGTGCTTGACCGATTCGGCCGAGGCACCTCCGCCGCCGGTCGGGTTCTCGGCGAACCGGACGTCGGCATGGTGCTCCTCTTCTGCCTTGAAGGTCGGGACCTCCACCGTGGCGCCGGTGTCCGGGAGCTTGGGGCGGCGCATGATCCCGCTCTTCGTCAGGGCGGCGGACAGGCGGTCGTCGCTTTTCTCCTTCTCCGCCTTGCCGGCCTGATCGGCGAGCTCGGAGAACCGGGCGAGGCGCTCCAGGGTGCCGGACGGGCTGGCCGGGGGAGCCGGAGTCCCTTGAGGGGTCCCGGGCGGCGGAAGCGTCGGCGCCGGCGGGATCGGGGGCCGCGACGCGAGCCTGTCCCCGAGGGCGGCGACGCCCTGTGTGATGGACTGGGTGATCGAGGGGGGGGCCGGGATCCCGCCGGCCGGGGCGGCGACCACCGCCGGCCGTTTGGCTTCTCCCGTCATGCGGGACCTGAGGGACTTGAGGGTCAGCTTGGAGATGGCCTTCAGCGTCTCGAAGACGCCGACGCCGTTCATGGCCGAGGCCTCGTACCACTCCACCGAGCGGTCGGGGTTGATGGCGTCGTTCAGGTCGTCCACGCTGGCGATGTTCGCCAGGTCCCGCTTGTTGTACTGGTAGACCCGCGGGATCTCGTCCAGGGAGAGGCCGATCTCGGCCAGGTTCTCCCGCAGGTTCTTGAGGCTCTCCCGGTTCGGATCGAGCATCGGACGCTGGGAGTCGGCGACGAAGACGATCCCGTCGACGCCCTTGAGCACGAGCTTCCGGGTCGTGTTGTAGAAGACCTGCCCCGGGACCGTGTAGAGCTGGAGACGAGTCTTGAAGCCCCCGATCACCCCCACGTCGAGCGGAAGGAGGTCGAAGAAGAGGGTACGGTCGGTCTCGGTCTCGAGGGACACCATCTCTCCCCGGGAGTTGGGCGCGGTACGGCCGTAGATGATGTGCAGGTTCGTGGTTTTCCCGCAGAGTCCAGGACCGTAGTACACGATCTTGGCGGCCATCTGCATCGTGGCGTAATTGAAGAAAACCATCCGACCTCGCCGTTCCGTCGCTCGGGAAAAGGGCTCGCTAGATTATCACCCGCGCTCGGGCTCCTCACCGGTTTTTTCCACGAGGGAGGCCCTCCGGAGCCGCCGCTGCTCCTCCACCAGCGCCTCGTAGAGGGCCAGTCTCGCCGGGTCCCAGGCCGAAAGCGACGTCCGGTGACGTTCGAGCGTCGCTTCGTCCCGGCGGGCCACCGGTCCGGTGAGCGCTCGCTCGGGACCGAGGGTCAGAGCGGCCTCGAGGGCCGCACGGGCGAGGGGCGCGAGCGCGTCGAGGGCCCGGTCGGGCGGGAGGCCGGCGGCCACCATCGCGTCTCGGGCGGCACCGAGCAGACCGACGATCGCGTTCGACGCCAGGACGGCGGAGAGGTGGTAGAGGGGGCGCGCGCCCGGAGCCAGCACGAACGGGACGCCCCCGAGACGAAGGGCCAGCTCCCGGCCGGTGGCGATCGCGGTCTCTTCGCCGTCGAGCGCGACGAGCGCGCCGCGAAAGCCCGCCGGATCGTCCGGTCCGCCCGGGAACGTCTGGAGCGGATGGAGCCCGCCCACGGCCGCGCCCACCCGGGACGCCGGCTCGAGGGCTTCCGGTCCGAGGGAGCCCGAGAGGTGCAGGACCACTCGGCCGTCGAGCGAGGCCGTGCCGCATCGGCCCAGGAGCGTCCCGGCGGTCGGGGTCACCTCCCGGTCCGGGACGGCCAGCACGATCGCTCCGAAGGACCCGAGGTCGGGCTCTTGGGCCGGGCTTCGTCCGGGCACGAGACGGACGATGACGCCAGCCGACGCGAGCGCCGAGGTGAGCGCAGAGCCGAGCCGGCCGCGCCCGACGACGGCCACCGGCATGGCATCCGGAGGAAGGCGCTCTGATATCATTTTGACGTCAAGTACGGTCCTGCCGACGGGGAGCAGGCGCCTGGGCGGGTAGCTTAGCGTGGTGGAGGTCTTCTCACGATGGCCGGCGAATTGAGGGAGCTCGACATCCGTTCCCGCGATGTCCTGGCGTCCGTCATCGGCGCTTACATCCGGAGCGCCGTCCCGGTCTCGTCGCGCCAGCTCACCCGCACGGCCGCGTTCGGGCTCTCCGCCGCCTCGCTCCGGAACGCCATGGCCGACCTCGAGGACCTCGGTTTTCTCACCCATCCTCACGTCTCGGCGGGACGTGTGCCGACCGACCTGGGGTACCGGACGTACGTGGGGGGGCTGATGACCAAGTCGGAGCCGACCCCGGAGGAACGGGCCCGGATCGCTCACGACCTGGAGCCGGAGGCGTTCGAGGTCGATCGCTTCCTGCATGCCACCTCGCGCCTCCTCTCCCGGCTGACCGGAGAGGTCGGCGTGGTGGCCGCGGCCGAGCCTCTCGCCCTCGTTCTGGAGTCGGTCCACTTCACTCGCGTCGCCGAGCGAAAGGTGCTCGCGATCCTGGTTTCCGAGCCCGGAATCGCCGAGAGCCGGGTGCTCGAGACCCGCGAGAACTTCAGCCCGGACGACCTCGACGCGATCTCTCGCCGGCTCACGATCGACTTCCGCGGGAAGTCGCTCCTGGAGATCCGGCGTCACTTCCTCGACTCGCTCGAGGAGGAGAAGATACGCTTCGACGCCGCTCTCGCCCGCACCCGGGAGCTGGGCCGGAAAGCGTTCCTGGAAGCCAGGCCGGAGCCGGACCTCTACCTCGACGGGACGGAGAACTTCCTCGACAAGCCGGAATTCGCCCAGGACATGGAGTCTCTACGCCGGATGTTCCGGGCGCTCGACGAGAAGGTGCGGCTGCTCAGCCTCCTGAACGACTGCCTCGAGGGCGCGCCCGGCGTGCGCACCGTGATCGGCTGCGAGAACGCTTTCACCGAGGAGACGCGAAGCGCGGTGGTCTCGATCCCGTACGGGAGGGGAGACCGGGTTCTCGGGGTCCTCGGCGTGGTCGGTCCCCGGAGGATGGAGTACGCCCGCATCGTGCCGCTGGTGGAGGAGCTTGGACGGTACGTGACGCGACGACTGACGGAGGGGACGACATGACGAGCGGCCGACCCCCACGCCGGAACGACGACGACGTGGTCTACCTCGAGGAGGACGGTGGCGACGACGTCGCCCGCGCTCTGGCCGAGGCGGAGCGAGCCGTTGCGGCGGTCGAGGAGCGCCACAGCAAGAAGCACGAGCTGGATCTCCAGGCCGGGGTCACCGAGGTCCTGCCGCCGCCGGCACCCGACCTCCCGGCCGCCGCCCAGGTGGAGGCCATGGCGCTGGGAGCCCGCATCTCGACCCTCGAGGACGAGGTCGCCACCGAACGTGAGCGCGCCGTGCGCGCCGAGGAGGAGTCGGGCCGCATGCGGGAAGCGCTCCTCCGGAAGACGTCCGATTTCGAGAACCTCAAGCGCCGCACCGAGCGGGAGAAGACCGACTTCTTCAAGTTCGCGCTCGCCGAGACGTTCCGGGACCTCCTTCCGATTCTCGACAACTTCGAGCGGGCCCTCGCCCACGGCGCGGACGCGGCCGTGAAGGACGACTTTCGGGTGGGGATCGAGATGATCGCCAAGCAGCTCTCGGACGCGCTTCGCAAGTACGGGCTCGCCGAGATCCCGGCCCAGGGGCTGCCGTTCGACCCGAACGTGCACGAGGGCGTGGTGAGGGAGGAGACCGATGCCGTCCCGCCCGGCACCGTGCTGGATGTGCTCCAGAAAGGGTATATCCTGAACGAGAAGCTGCTCAGACCGGCGATGGTGAAGGTGGCCGCGGCCCCGGGGCGGTCGGCGGAAGAGTCGTGACCGGCAAGCAGGAGGCGTGACTTGGCCAAGGTCCTCGGCATCGATCTCGGGACGACCAACTCGTGCGCTGCCGTCATCGAGGTGGGCTCGCCACAGGTGATCCCGAACCGCGAGGGGGCGCGCACGACCCCGTCCATCGTCGGGTTCACGGAGGACGGCGAGCGCCTCGTCGGCCAGATCGCGAAGCGCCAGGCGATCACCAACCCGACCCAGACCATCTATGCGGTGAAGCGCCTCATCGGCCGGAAGTGGGAGTCGCCCGAGGTGCGCCAGGCGAAGGACCACCTCTCGTACCCGATCGTGCCGGCTCCCAACGGAGACGTGAAGATCCGGGTGCGTGACCGCGACTATGCGCCCGAGGAGATCGCGGCGTTCGTCCTGCGGGAGATCAAGGAATTCTGCGAGGAGTCGCTCGGGGAGGAGATCCGCGAGGCGATCATCACCGTCCCGGCCTATTTCGACGACTCTCAGCGCCAGGCCACCCGCGACGCGGGCCGGATCGCCGGGCTCGAGGTCCTCCGGATCATCAACGAGCCCACGGCGGCCTCGCTGGCGTACGGCCTCGAGAAGGGGAAATCCCACGAGACGATCGCGGTCTACGACCTCGGCGGGGGGACGTTCGATATCTCGATCCTCCGCATCGAGAACGGGATGTTCGAGGTGCTCTCGACCTCGGGCGACACGTTCCTGGGCGGGGAGGACTTCGACCGGGCGATCATGGACTGGCTGCTCGCGGACTTCCTCCGGCAGACCGGCATCGACCTCCGCCAGGACCGCCTCGCGCTCCAGCGCCTCAAGGAGGCGGCCGAGAAGGCGAAGTGCGAGCTGTCGAGCGCGTTCGAGACCACGATCGCGCTCCCGTTCATCGCCTCGGACGCCACCGGCCCCAAGCACATCAACAAGCTCCTCACCCGGGACACGTTCGAGTCTCTGGTCGACGAGCTGATCCAGCGTACGGGCGGCCCGTGCCGGAACGCGCTCGACGCGGCCGGCCTGAAGCCGGACCAGATCGACAACATCATCCTCGTCGGCGGCCAGACCCGCACCCCGAAGGTCCAGGCGATGGTGGAGTCGATCTTCGGCCAGCCGCCGAACCGGTCGATCAACCCGGACGAGGTCGTCGCGGTCGGCGCCGCGATCCAGGGCGGCGTGCTGCGCGGCGAGATCAAGGACATCGTCCTCCTCGACGTGACGCCGCTCTCCCTCGGCATCGAGACTCACGGCGGCATCTTCGTCAAGCTGATCGAGCGCAACTCGACCATCCCGACCAAGAACACCCAGATCTTCACGACGGTCTCCGACAACCAGAGCATCGTCGAGATCAACGTCCTGCAGGGCGAGCGCGAGATCGCCAAGGAGAACAAGGCGCTCGGGAAGTTCCAGCTCGTCGGGATCCCGCCCGCTGCCCGCGGCGTGCCCCAGATCGAGGTCTCCTTCTCGATCGACTCCTCGGGCATCGTGAACGTGTCGGCGCGCGACATGGCCACCGGCAAGGCCCAGGGCGTCCAGATCAACCCGGCGGGCGGACTCTCGCAGGACGAGATCGACCGCATCGTCGAGGAGGCGGCCAGCAACAAGGCCGCCGACCTGAAGCGCAAGGAGATCCGCCAGCTCAAGAACAAGCTCGAGGGGCTGATCGGGGGAAACGAGCGGGTCTTCCGCGAGTTCGGGAATCTCCTGCAGGAGGACGAGCGGGACCGGATCGCCCGCACGCTCGAGCGCGCCAAGGAAGTGATGACCGAGGATACGCGGGGCGAGATCGACAACGCCCTCCTCGACATGCAGGGCGTCTCGCGGATCCTCACGAACGCCATGCTCTACAAGACCGAGCAGAAGTCCGCGAAAGAATGACGGGGGGCTCCTTCGCCGCCCCCCGTACCCCCGGCGGGGTCGTCGCAGAGTTTGG
>CAYLNK010000003.1:44475-65535 GCA_964384675.1 uncultured Holophagales bacterium
CGGGGGGCTCCTTCGCCGCCCCCCGTACCCCCGGCGGGGTCGTCGCAGAGTTTGGCGCGGGGGGCTCCTTCGCCGCCCCCCGTACCCCCGGCGGGGTCGTCGCAGAGTTTGGTACGGGGGGCTCCTTCGCCGCCCCCCGTACCCCCGGCGGGGTCGTCGCAGAGTCTTGTACGGGGGGCTCCTTCGCCGCCCGCACACCAGGCCGCACAACCCGCTAGGATCATGCCGTGAGCCCCTCCGTGCGCGATTACTACGAAGTCCTCGGCGTCCCCCGGGACGCCGACGCCGCCGCGATCAAGTCCGCCTACCGGAAGATGGCGGTGAAGTACCACCCCGACAAGAACCCGGGCGACAAGGAAGCCGAGGAGCGCTTCAAGGAGGCGGCGGAGGCGTACGCCGTCCTGTCCGACCCCGAGAAGCGGGGCCGGTTCGACCGGTTCGGGGTCGAGGGTGTCCGGGGCGCGGGCGGGCCCGTCGGCTTCGACCCCAACGCGTTCGGAGACTTCGCCGACATCCTGGGTGACCTCTTCGGCTTCGCGTCGCAGGGCGCGGGGCGGGGGCATCGGCAGGGCGGCGAGGACCTCCAGACCGAGGTGTCGCTTCAGTTCGAGGAGGCGGCCTTCGGCGTCGAGAAGAAGCTCACCATGCGGCGCTACGAGCGATGCGACGCCTGCCGGGGCCGCGGCGGGAAGGACGGCGCGGCGCCGGTCACGTGCAAGACGTGCCGCGGGCAGGGCCGCATCCAGTACCGCCAGGGCTTCTTCGCCATCGCGCGGCCGTGTCCGGACTGCGGAGGGGCCGGCGAGAAGGTGAAGGACCCGTGCCCGGACTGCAACGGCGACGGGCGGGTGCTGCGCGAGCGGACCCTCACGATCGGGATCCCCGCGGGGGTCGACGACGGCGCGCGGCTCCGGCTGACGGGCGAGGGGAACCACGGGCGCGGGGGCGGTCCGCCCGGAGACCTCTACGTGCTGCTCCACGTCCTCCCCCACGAGCAGTTCCGGCGGGATGGCCCGAACGTGATCCTCACCTGGGCGATCCCGTTCTGGACGGCGGCGCTCGGAGGGACGGTGGAGGTCCCGACGCTGCACGGGAACGAGCCGATCGAGATCCCCGCCGGAACCGCCGCCGGTCGGGTGTTCACCCTGAAGGGGAAGGGGATCCGGCGCGTCGACGGGAGGGGCGGAGCGGGTGACCAGCACGTCCTCGTCACCGTGCGCATTCCGAAGAAGCTCACCTCCGCTCAGAAGGACGCGGTGAGGAAGCTCGCCGAGGCGTTCGACGAGCCCCACGGCGCGACGACGAAGGACGAGAAGGGCTTCTTCGAGCGGATCAAGGAGTTCCTGAGCGAATGAGCGCGGGGGCGGCCTGAGCGTCGTCCGGCTCACACTGGCGGCGCCGCCGCCCGGGGGAGACGACACGCTCTTCGAGGTCCTCGCCGGGGTGCCGTGCTCCTTTAGCCGGACCGGCGACCGGCTCGACGTCTGGGTGGGTCCGGAGGACGAGGCCGAAGCCCGCCTCGAGCTCGAGGGCGCCGGGCTCTCCTACGAGCGGGCCGAGGAGCCGGAGCGCGACTGGGTCGCCCAGGCGGCCGCGCTCCAGCGTCCCGTGGCCGTGGGGCCGTACCTCCTCGACCCGCACGGGGCGGCCGCGCCCTCGTTCGTGGGCCGGCGGCGCCGCCTGCTGATCCCCGCCTCCCGGGCCTTCGGGACCGGCTCGCACGAGTCGACGCGTCTCGCTCTCCGCCTGCTCCTCCGGGAGGGCCTCGCCGGGCGCCGGGTCCTGGACGCCGGATGCGGCGCCGGCGTGCTCGGCTTCGTCGCCGCCTGCGAGGGCGCGCGGGTCGTGGCGTTCGACATCGACCCCGACGCGGCGTTCAAGACGCGGGAGCTGGCCGCCACGAACGGTGTGCCGGGGGTCTCCGCGATCGCCTCGCCGCTCGCGTCGATCGGCGGGCCGTTCGACCTCGCGGTCGCGAACATGATCGCCGAGGAGGTCGGGCCGCTCCTGCCGGGAATCCGTGCGCGGCTCCGGACCGGCGGCCGTCTCGTCACGTCCGGTCAGCTCCTCTCCGGCGAGGCGGAGTGGCTCGCGCGCCTCCGGGCTTCGGGATTCCGGCCGCTCCGGCTGGCCGCGGAGAACGAGTGGCTGGCGGTGACCGCCGAGGCGGTGTGAGCCCGCCCCGACTTCTCGTCCCGGGACCCCTGACCGTCCCGGGCGCGCGGATCGCCCTGCCGGACGAGGAACGGCGGCACGCCCGGGCGCAGCGCCTGAGGGATGGTGACCAGGTGACGCTCCTCGACGGGACGGGCGGCCGCGCCCGGGCGACGCTCGCGGACTGCGGAGCGGTCGCCGTGGTCGGCGCTCCGGAGGAGGCCCGCGGCGAGCCCTCCATGGCCGTCACGGTCGTCCTCGCCGCGGCCGAGCCCGCGCGGATCGAGTGGGCTCTCGAGAAGGGGACCGAGTGCGGGGCGACGGCCTTCGTGCTCTGTGAGGCGGAACGCTCCCAGCGGTCCCACGTCACGGCGCTCGCCGGACGGCTCCCGCGGCTCCGGCGGGTCGTGGCCGAGGCGGCGAAGCAATGCGACCGGACGCTCGTCCCCCCGGTGACGGGAGTGCTCGGCCTCGCGGCGGCGATTGCGGACGTCCCGCGGCCGCTCCTCCTGGCGTCGCCCGGCGCCCCGCCGCTGCTCGCCGGCGGGTGGGCGGGCGGCTCGATCGCCATCGGACCGGAGGGGGGCTTCGCGCCGTCCGAGGAGGAGGCGTTCTGCCTGGCCGGAGCGCGATTCGTGGGTCTCGGGAACCGGATCCTGAGGCTCGAGACGGCCGTGGCGGTCGCCCTGGCGCGCTTGGTCGACGGGACCGCTCCGCCGGGGCCGCCGGCACCCCGTTTCGGATAGCATCCGGAGCGGCGGGCGCCCCGGCCCGCCGCATCGAAGAACGGAGGGCTCATGAGCTTCGAGAACGTCAAGAAGGTCTGGATGAACGGGAAGCTCGTCGACTTCGCGGACGCGAAGATCTCGGTCTTCACGCACGCCCTGCACTACGGGTCGGGCGTGTTCGAGGGGGCGCGCTGCTACAAGACCCAGCGGGGACCCGAGCTGTTCCGCATCGACGACCATCTCGACCGGCTCGTCTGGTCCGCCAAGATCTACCGGATGACGATCCCGTACTCGATCGACGAGCTAAGGGACGCCACGATGGAGGTCATCCGCGCCAACGGCTTCGAGGAGTGCTACATCCGGCCGCTCGTCTACCGCGGCTTCGGGTCCCTCGGCGTGAACCCGTTCCCGAACCCGGTCGACGTGGTGATCGGCTGCTACCCGTGGGGCAAGTACCTGGGCCCGGAAGCGCTCGAGCAGGGCGTCGACGTCTGCTGCTCCTCGTGGCAGCGGATCGCGGCCAACACGATGCCGGCCATGGCGAAGGCGACCGCGAACTACGCGAACAGCCAGCTCATCAAGATGGAGGCGATCACCAACGGCTACCACGAGGGGATCGCCCTCGACACGAACGGCCGCATCTCCGAGGGCTCGGGCGAGAACCTGTTCATCGCCTGGAAGGGGAAGATGTTCACCCCGCCCCTCTCGGCCTCGACGCTCCCGGGCATCACCCGGGGCTCGGTGATCACGCTCGCCAAGGAGCTCGGGATCGACGTCTCCGAGCGGACGATCCCGCGCGAGATGATGTACGCGGCCGACGAGATCTTCTTCACGGGCACCGCGGCCGAGATCACCCCCATCCGCTCGGTCGACCGGATCCCGGTCGGGAAGGGGAAGCGCGGCCCGATCACGGAGAAGCTCCAGAAGGCGTTCTTCGACATCGTCGAGGGGCGGGTCCCGGATCGCCACCGCTGGCTCACCCCGGTGGGGGCGGTCGTTCCGGCGTAGGGACCCGGGGTCAGCTGCGCCGCCGGCGCTGGATCAGCTCGGCCACGATCGCGATCGCGATCTCCTCGGGCGTTTCCCCGCCGATGTCGAGGCCGATCGGGTTCTTCACCCGGTCGAGCTCGGGCTCGGTGAAGCCCTCCTCCCGGAGCTCCGAGAAGAGGGCCTTTCGCTTCGCCGAGCTCCCGATCATCCCCAGGTACGCCACGGGGACTCCACGGAGGCGCCGGAGGGCGAGGCCGTCCGTCACGTGGCCCCGCGAGACGAGCGCGACGGCCTCCTCGGGCTCCGGCAGGGGCAGGTCGGAGAAGTCCGGGCGCACCCGAACGAGGCGCACGCCGTCCGGGAAGCCCGCCCCGGAGAGCTGCTCCTCCCGCTCGTCGGCGACCGTCACGTCGTAGCCGGTGAAGGCCGCGGCCCTCGCCAGGGCACGCCCGCAGTGCCCGGCGCCCACGACGAGGAGCTTCGGCGCCCGCTCCACGATCTCCAGGAGGACGGTCATCCGGCCGCCACAGACGGCGCCGAACGAGCCCTCCCCGGTCGGCACGAACGAGTACTCCTTCGTGAACGGGAGGCCGCGACGCTCGAGGAGCGCCAAGGCGTCCGCCACGACGAGCGACTCGAACTTCCCCCCGCCGATCGTGAACCGCGTGGTGCCGTCGGGCAGGACGAGGAGGCGAGCGGTCGTCTGCCGCGGCGTCGAGCCGATCGCCGAGACGACCGTGGCCATCGCCAGCCGCCGGTGCTGGCGGAGGAGGCCGGGCAGCGCCTCGAAGACGTCGGGCGGCTTCACGTCGTGAGGAGGTCTCCGGGCTCGTCGACGTCCCTTAGAACCGCCGGGCCCAGGCCCTCGACGTACGTCACTTTCAGGTCCTCCTCCTGGAAGAGGTCGGAAAGCCGCGCGTCCTCGGGCCAGGTGAGGACCCTCATCCGGAGCGCCCCCGGGATGACCAGCGGGTGGCCCCGCCTGCCCGCGTGGGACGGCACCGTCAGCGTCGCGTCGTCGGTCTCCAGCGAGGCACCGACGATCCGGCGGACCAGGTCCGCCGTCATCCCGGGGAGGTCGGCCGGCGAGACGGCGATCCGGCCGGTGTCGGGAGAGACGGCCCCGATCCCGGCGCAGATCGAGCAGAACATCCCGTCCTCCCAATCGCCATTCAGGACGAGCGACAGGGGAAGGCCCTCCAGGGCGGCCCCGATCTCGTCCGCCCGGGAGCCGAGCACCACGACGACCTCGTCCAGCCCGGCCTCGAGATAGGCGCGGGCGGAGCGGCGTACGAGCGGCTCCCCGTCGATCGCGGCGAGCATCTTCGCGGAGCCGAAGCGGCGCGAGGCGCCGGCCGCCAGGAGAACGCCGGAGACGCTCAGGCGCGCCTCCCGCCGGGCGTGGTCGAGGTGGTTCCGTCCTGCATCGTCGGCTCGCGCTCGGGATGATAGGGCCCGAGGACCACGGTCGCCGTCATTGAAAAGAGCCCGAGGGGCGCCTATTCTGGGGGGCAGCAGCCGCGGACAAGGTAGCAGGGCGCCCGGGAGGAAGAACGATGCACATCAACGACCTCCTCAAGATCTCGGTGGAGCGGAAGGCGTCGGACCTTCACCTCAAGGTGGGGGCGCACCCGATCATCCGGGTGGACGGCGACCTGATCCCTCTCGCCGACATGAAGCGGCTGATGCAGGAAGACACGATCGCGATGGCCTTCTCGATCATGTCGTCCCGCCAGAAAGAGAAGTTCAAGAACAACTTCGACATCGACATCGCGTACTCGGTCCCGGGCCTGGGCCGGTTCCGCTGCAACATCTTCCAGCAGCGGGGCACGGTCGGGCTGGTCTGCCGCGTCATCCCGGCCCGCATCTTCACCGTGCGCGATCTCCTGCTCCCCCCCGTCCTCGAGAAGATCTGCGAGGAGACCCGCGGGCTGATCCTGGTCACCGGCACGACCGGCTCGGGAAAGTCGACGTCGCTCGCGGCGATGATCGACTACATCAACGCCACCCGGGCCGAGCACATCATGACGATCGAGGACCCGGTCGAGTTCCTCCACCGGGACAAGAAGTCGATCATCAACCAGCGCGAGCTGGAGGTCGACACCAAGTCCTTCTCCTCGGCGCTCCGCGCCGCCCTGCGGCAGGATCCCGACGTGATCCTGGTCGGTGAGATGCGCGACTACGAGACGGTCGAGACGGCGCTGGTGGCCGCGGAGACCGGCCACCTCGTCATGTCGACGCTCCACACGATGGACGCGACGGAGACGATCAACCGTGTCATCTCGGTCTTCCCGCCCCACCAGCAGAAGCAGATCCGCCTGCAGCTCGCCGCCGTCATCAAGGCGGTCGTCTCGATGCGCCTCCTCCCGCGCGCCGACGGCCTCGGCCGCGTGCCCGCGGTCGAGGTGCTGGTCGCCACGAACTACATCCGGGACTGCATCGAGAACAAGGAGAAGACGAAGTACATCCACGACGCGATCAAGGCCGGCACCTCGCAGTACGGGATGCAGACCTTCGACCAGTCGCTCTTCCAGCTCTACAAGAGCGGCCTGATCACGCTCGAAGAGGCCATCCGCCGGTCGACGAACCCGAACGAGTTCAAGCTCCGGATCCAGGGGATCCAGTCCACGTCCGACATGTCGAACGAGGTCATGGAGGATGCCCTGCGCTCGCCGGACCAGATGAACCCGATGCAGGAAGAGTCGCCCTTCGACTTCAGCAACCAGGGATGAGCCCCGGGACCCGTCCGCGGGTCCCAGGCACCTGCCTCGAGACCGCGCTGCGGCTGCTCGGCCGACGGAACCACACGGCCGCCGAGCTGGCGACGAAGCTGCGCCGCAAGGCGTATCCGCCCGAGGAGATCGCGGCGGCCCTCGCCACGCTCGTGGAGCGCGGCCTCCTCGACGACGCCCGCGCGGCCGCCGGCCTCGCCGAGGCTCGGGCGCTCCGGGGACAGGGAAGCCGGCGGATCGAGAAGGAGCTTCGCGCGCTCGGCGTCTCGGAGGGGGACGCCGGTGCCGCGCTCGCCGGCCTGCCCGACGAGGCGGGTCGGCTCGCCGTCGCCCTCGAGCGTCGTGCCCGCGTGCTGCCCCCCGGTTTGACGGGGCGGGAGCGGTCGAAGAAACTCTTCGACCACCTCGTGCGGCGGGGCTTCCCGCCCGATGCCGTCCTCGAGGCTCTCCGGAAGAAAGGCGACGCCGTCGATGACGACCAAGAGTGACTGGACCTCCGCGAAGGTCCGCGAGACCTTCCTCTCCTTCTTCGAGTCCAAGGGGCACCGCCGGGTCGCCTCCTCGTCGCTCGTACCGGCCGAGGACCCGACGCTGCTGTTCACCAACGCCGGGATGAACCAGTTCAAGGACTGCTTCCTCGGGCGCGAGAAGCGGGACTACGTCCGGGCGACCAGCTCCCAGAAGTGCGTCCGGGCGGGCGGCAAGCACAACGACCTCGACAACGTCGGCTACACCGCGCGCCACCACACGTTCTTCGAGATGCTCGGGAACTTCTCGTTCGGCGACTATTTCAAGACCGAGGCGATCGACTTCGCCTGGGAGCTGGTGACCTCGCCGGCGTACTACGGGATGGACCCGTCCCGCCTCTGGGCCACGGTCTACCACGACGACGACGAAGCGGCGGCCCTCTGGGCGCGCTACCTGCCGGAGGCGCGGATCGCGCGCTTCGGCGAGAAGGACAACTTCTGGTCGATGGGCGACACCGGGCCGTGCGGGCCGTGCACCGAGCTCCACTACGACCAGGGCGACCACATCCCCGGTGACGCGACGCCGAACGGCAGGGGCGACCGGGTGATGGAGATCTGGAACCTCGTCTTCATGCAGTTCGATCGCGACGCCTCGGGGAGGATGACGCCGCTGCCGGCCCCCTCCGTGGACACCGGCGGGGGGCTCGAGCGGATCACGGCGATCCTCGAGGGGAAGAACAACAACTACGACACCGACCTGTTCGCCCCGATCCTCTCCCGGCTCGAGGAGCTGTCCGCGAAGAAGTACGTGGGCGGCATGGTGGTCGAGGACGCGCCGTTCCGCGTCGTGGCCGACCACGTCCGTGCCGCGACGATGCTGATGTCTGACGGCGTCATCCCGTCGAACGAGGGTCGAGGCTACGTCCTGCGCCGCATCCTCCGCAGGGCCATCCGGTACGGCCGCCGGCTCGGGCTGAACGAGCCGTTCCTCTTCGAGCTCTGTCCCGCGGTGGCGTCCGTCTTCGCCGGCGTCCACCTCGACGGGGCGGCGACCGGCGCGCTCGCGTCCGTCGCGGCCGGGATCCGCGACGAGGAGGAGAAGTTCGAGCGGACGATGTCCGCGGGCGCGGACCGCGTCGGCGAGGCGATCTCGGAGCTCCGTCGCCGTGGCGAGTCGATCCTCTCGGGCGAGACCGTCTTCCGCTTCTACGACACCTTCGGCATCCCGCTCGACCTCATCGAGGAGCTCGCCCTCGACGAGGGGATCTCGGTCGACCGGGCGGGATACGAACGCGAGATGGAGGCCGCGCGGGAACGCTCCAAAGCCGGCTCGAAGTTCGAGGTCGGGACGTCGGAGATCCCCGAGTCGCTCCTCGATCCGGAGTGGGCCACGGAGTTCCGCGGCTATCCCGAGCAGGACTTCGTGAACCTCCGCGGCGCCACCGTGCTCGGCCTCCTCAGGGTCTCGTCCGACGGACCCGCCGAGGCTCCGCGCTCGCTCTCGAGCGGGGACGAGGGCTTCGCGGTCCTCGACCGATCGGTCTTCTATCCCGAGGGTGGCGGACAGGTCACGGACACCGGCCGGATCGTCTGGTCCGGCGGGGCGGCGGCGGTGCGGGACGTCCGGAGGAGCGCCAACGGGAAGTTCCTTCTCCATCGGATCGAGGTCGAGTCCGGAACGATCGCGGCCGGCGACACGGTCGACCTCGCCGTCGACGAGTGGACCCGTCGCAAGACGCAGGCGAACCACACCGGCACCCATCTCCTCCACGCGGCGCTCCGGACCGTCCTCGGGGAGTCCGTCCGCCAGATGGGCTCTCTCGTGGCGCCCGACCGGCTCCGATTCGACTACGCGATGCCCCGCGCCACGACGCCCCAGGAGATCCAGGAGATCGAGCGGCTCGTCAACGAGGAGATCCTGCGCGACACGCCGGTCGGCAAGGCCGTGATGGGGATGGAGGAGGCGAAGGCGAAGGGCGCGATGATGTTCTTCGGCGAGAAGTACGGCGAGCGCGTCCGGGTCGTCGACGTCCCCGGCTTCTCGACCGAGCTGTGCGGCGGCTGTCACGTCGGGCGGACCGGCGAGATCGGTGGTCTCAAGGTGGTCTCGGACCGGAGCCTCGCGGCCGGGGTCCGCAGGATCGAGGCCGTCACGGCGCTCAACCTGGTCGACCGCCTGCGGCACGACGAGGCGCTCCTCCACGAGCTTTCCGAGCTGGCCCAGGCGCCGGCCGACGAGCTGCCGAAGAAGCTGCGCGAGACGGAGAAGCGCTTCAAGGAGCAGGAGAAGGAGATCGCGCGCCTGAAGGTCGCGCTCGCCACCAGCGGCGGCGGGACGGCGTCGGGGCCGTCCGACGTCGTCGAGATCGGCGGGATCAAGGTGCTCGCTCGGCGCGTCCCCGCCCTTCCCGCCAACGAGCTGCGGAACCTGGCGGACACGTTCCGCGGGCAGATCAAGAGCGGCATCGTCCTGATCGGGACCGACGTCGAGGGCCGGGTGACGCTCCTCGCGGCCGTCACCCCGGACCTCGTCCCGAAGCTCCCGGCGAACGAGCTCGCCCAGCGGATGGCGCCGCTCGTCGGCGGGAAGGGGGGCGGCAAGGCGGACCTCGCCCAGGCTGGCGGGAAGGACGCGGGCCGTATCGAGGAGGCCCTGGCGGCAGGGGTCGCCCTGGTGAGGGAGCGGCTCGGAGCCTGACGGGGCCCCGGGCTATACTCCCGCAGGTGTCTTCTCTGAAGGTCGCCCTCGGCGTCGTTCTGGCCGTCTCGTCGACGGCGGTCGCCGACGTCCACCTGATGCGCCGGGCCAACGGCTCGACCGTGATCTTCAACGACGACGTCGGGAGCGGTTGGCGGGTTCACGGCCGCATCCCGTCGGACGCGTACCTGGTCGCCCGGCGGGATGCCCGGACGCCGTTCGACGAGACGATCGCCCGCTACGCTCGCGAGCGGGGCGTGGACCCGCTCCTCGCCAAGTGCGTGATGCTGATCGAGTCGAACTACAACCCCCGGGCGATCTCCCGGAAGGGCGCTCGCGGCCTGATGCAGCTGATGCCGGCCACGGCCAGCCGTTACGGGGTCTCCGACTCGTTCAACGCGGACGAGAACATCCGGGCGGGGATCCGCCACCTGGGAGACCTCCTGGAGCAGTGGGGCGGCAGCGTGACCCACGCCCTGGCCGCGTACAACGCGGGCTCCGGCGCGGTCGCCAAGTACTCGGGCGTTCCACCGTATCCGGAGACGCAGGAGTACATCCGGCGCGCCCTCGTCGCCTACGGCGGCTCGACGCAGCTGCCGGTCATCGGGGGCGGCTTCAAGGGGCAGCCCGTCGGATCGACGTACCGGGTGGCGTCCAGCGAGCCGGTGAAGCTCCAGCGGGGCGACTCCGGGCCGCTCCTGACGAACGCGGGGCCCGTCCGGCGGGAAGCGCCGGTCCTGGGCAGGGTCGTCGCGACCCCCTGACCGCATGAGCAGCCGGGTCCCCGACGCCGCCACGCGCCCGGCCCCGTTCTTCGATCACGGCCTCTTCCTCCTCCACCTGAACCGGGGCCGGGAGGAGATGCGCAAGGGTCAGTACGAGGAGGCGCGCCGCGAGTTCGAGGGGGCTCAGCGCTTCCGTCCGCACGATCCGGAGGTCCTCTCCAACCTTTCCTTCGCTCTTTTCCACCTCGGCCTCTACGACGAGTCGGAGCGGATGACACGAGAGCTCCTGACGTCGCATGCCGATTCGGTCCCGCTCCTCTTCAACCTCGGTCTCGTCCTCTTCAAGTCAGGACGCGGGCGCGAGGCGGAGGCGCCTCTCCGGCGGGTGATCGAGCTCGCGCCCAATCACCGGAAGGCGCACCTGACGCTCGGGCTCGTCCTGCAGCGCCTCGGCGAGGCGACCCTCGCGCGCCAGCACTTCCGCTCGGCGGGGGCCGAGCTGAAGGCGGGGACCGAGGAGGACGACACGGTGTCGCGGACCGCCCGCGCCGCGGCGGCGGCCGATAGAGCCGCCGGGACCGGGCCGATCGTGAAGCCCGAGTCGCTGGAGGGCTTCACCCGCCGTCCCGAGCCTGCACGGGAGCGCGCCGCCGAGCCGAGGCTCGAGCCGAAGCCCGAGCCCGCGACGCCGCCCCCCCAGCCGGTCGGGCCCCGGACGCTCGTCCCGCCGCCTCCCGTCACCGTCTTCCGCCCCGTCGCCGTCGAGCCGACGGGGCCGTACACGCCGAAGGCCGGCGGCTTCGTGACGGCGGACTGCCGGCCGGGCGTCTGGGTGCGCCGCGGCGTCCTGACCGGCCGGTCGGGGAGTCCCGCGTTCGAGCCGGACCAGCGGCTCACCGGTCCGCTCGGGAAGTCGTGGATCAAGGCGTCCGGGGCCGGGACGGTCCTTCTCGTCGAGCGCGGGCGCCAGCCGTTCTTCGTGGCGCTCCGGGACGACTTCCTGTCGGTCGACCCGGCCCGGCTCCTCTCGTTCGAGGCGACCCTGGCGTTCCGGGAGGACCCGGCGTTCGAGTTCCGCCGGATCATCACGACACCGTTCCTGAAGCTGCTCGGCTCGGGTGCCGTGGCGCTCGCGGTCGTCAACGAGCCGGCTCGCTTCGACGTGGAGGCGGACAACCCGTTCACCGTGGCCGCGAAGAGCGTCCTCGCGTACGGCGGGCAGCTCCAGCCGGAGCTGCTGGAGGACTCCGATCCGCTCGCCGAGCTCGGCTCCGGGCCGGTCCTCCGCTTCTCGGGCGACGGCTACGTCCTGACCGAAGCGTAGCTACCGGGTCAGGTCCGCGACGGTCTCGTCGAGGAGGCGCGTCACGAGCGCGGGGTCCTCGTGCTCGGCGTAGATCCGGATGATCGGCTCGGTGCCGGAGAGCCGATGAAGGAGCCAGCCGCGCCCGCCGAACAGGAGCTTCACGCCGTCCAGCGTCTCGACCGACGTCACGACCTGGCCGGCGCGTGAGGAGGGCGGGGCCGAGCGCAGCCCGTCGACGAAGGAGCGCAGGCGCGCCATCGGCAGGTGCAGATCGCGCCGGCCGTAGGCGAATGCCCCGTACGTGGCGTCCTGGCCGGCGAGGAGCTGCTCGAACGAGCGTCCCGACAGGGCGACGGCCTCGAGCACGAGGAGCGCGGACAGGACCCCGTCGCGTTCGGGCAGGTAGAACGCGACGCCGAGCCCACCCGACTCCTCCCCGCCGATCCCGACCTCGCCCGACATCATCTTCTCGGCGATGTACTTGAAGCCGATCGGGGTGACGACGAGGGGAACGCCGAGGCGGGCCGCCAGGCGGTCGAGGAGGAGCGACGTGGAGAACGTCTTGGCGATCCCGCCCCGGATGCGTCCTCGGGCCGTCAGGCTCTCGGCGAGGAGAGCCAGGATCCGGTGCGGCGTGACGAAGGTGCCGTCCGGCGCGAGGACTCCGAGCCGGTCGCCGTCACCGTCGCTCGCGACCACCAGGTCGAATCGCTCCCGCGCGAGGCGCTCCCGCGAGGCCCCGAGGTGCTCCCCGATCGGCTCCGGATTCACCCCGCCGAACGTCGGGTCCCGGCGGCCGCGCAGGGTCTCGACCGTGGTGGCGTGGCCGCACCCCACGATCTCCTCGAGGAGGGTCCCGGCCGCCCCGTGCATGGCGTCGAACAGGACCCTGAGGCCGGCTCGGCGGATGGCGTCGAGGTCGACGAGAGCGGCGAGCCGCGACGCGTACGGCGTGGCGAGGTCGAGCCGCTCGACCCGCCCGCCCGGCGCGTCGTGAAGCGGCCGGTCGACCGACGCCGCGATCGCCTCGTAGGTGGCCGGCGGGGCGCTGCCGCCGAACCACGACTTGTACTTCACGCCGTTCCATTCGGCGGGGTTGTGGGAGGCCGTGATCGAGATCCCGCCCCGGAGCCCCGCCGCCGCCACGTGGTACGAGGCGCACGGCGTCGGCACGGGGCGATCGGTCAGCAGGACCCGGAAGCCCTTGCGTGCCAGTCGTTCCGCGCTCTCGGCCGCCAGCTCGGGTGAGAGGAAGCGGGTGTCGTGCACGACCGGCAGCGTCCACGGGTCGCCCGGGTCGGCGTTGGCGGAGTCGATCGTCCAGGACGCCATCGCGTCCACGACGCGGGCGACCGAATCGAACGTCAGGTCGCGGGCGATCCGCCCGCGCCATCCGTCCGTGCCGAAGACCGGTGGCGGCAAGCGCATCGGGCCGGATTCTCGGGGAGGCGCGCGGGAGGGGCAAGCGTCCCGTAGAATCGGTGCCTTCGTGTCCCTCAACGTTCCCAACGCCCTCACCGTCTTCCGGATCTTCCTGGTCCCGCTCCTCGTCGTCGTGCTGCTGACGAAGATGCCCGCGCGCGAATACCTGGCGCTGGGAGTCTTTCTCGTGGCCGCCCTGACGGACTGGCTCGACGGGTTCTGGGCGCGCCGCTACAAGAAGATCACCACGCTCGGGATCCTGCTCGACCCGATCGCCGACAAGCTGCTGGTCTCGGCGGCGCTCATCTCGCTCGTCGACCTCCAGGAGGCCGACGCCTGGGCGGTCTGCATCATCATCGGCCGCGAGTTCGCGGTCTCGGGCCTGCGCTCGATCGCCTCCGCCCACGGGATCACGATCGCGGCCTCGAGGCTCGGGAAGTACAAGATGGTCGCGCAGATCGTCGGGATCAGCCTGATGATCCTGGGGGCCCGGCTCGACGACATCGGCCTCTGGCGGAAGACGGGACGCGCCGCGCTCTACGTCATGACCGTCATGGCGCTGATCTCCGGCGTCGACTACTTCCGGCGTTACCTCAAGCCGATCCTCGAGAAGGAAGCGCGGACCTCGTACCCCGGCTAGCGGGTCGTCCAGATCCCGCGCCAGACGGGCTTCCGCGCGGCCAGCGCCTTCCTCTCGTAGTCGGTTCCGGTCCGCCAGTCGCCCGTCTCCTCGGCCGAAAGCCGCCGGAGCGCCGGCTCGGCGTCGAACGTCTCGAGGATGAGGGGCCCGTAGTCCGGGTGGTCCGACGCGGCGTACAGCCTGCCTCCGGGTGCCAGGGCGCGCGCCGCCGAGGCCGCGAACGCGGCGTCGACCAGTCGACGCTTGTGGTGCCGCTTCTTCGGCCACGGGTCGGGGAAGTAGACGTGCAGCGCGGCGAGGCTCCCCGGCAAGAGGCGGCGCTTCACCAGCTCCTTACCGTCCAGGCTGAAGAGGCGCACGTTGGTGAGGCCCAGGGCCGCGATCTTCGTCTCGGCGATCCGGGTGTAGTCGTGCTGGAGCTCGATTCCCAGGTAGGACCGATCCTGGTGCGCCGCCGCCGCCGCGAGGAGGAACCGGGCCTTGCCGACGCCGATCTCCAGCTCGACGGGCGCCTGACGCCCGAAGAGGAGGGCGAGGTCCAGCGGGCCGTCGGGGTCGGTCTCGCCCGGGAGGAGCACCCGTGGAGCGGGAGCCACGCCCCGGTTGCCTCTCGCCGGGGGACCCGGCTGCGAGGGTGCGAGCCCGGCCCGCAGGAGCGCCCGGCGGATGGACGGTCGCGCCATTCCTAGTCCAGGCTGGCCGGAGCCGTGCGGACCACACGGACACCGACGTCCCCCAGGATCCGTGCCTGGCAGCCGAGGCGCACGCCGGGGCCGAGGCCGTAGGCGATCTCGTTCGGCTCGATCGGGGAGAGGTTCTCGGGGTGGAGCACGCACTCCACCCTGCAGGTGGAGCAGGTCCCTTCCCCGCCGCAGACGTGCTCGATCGTGACCCCCATCTCGAGCGCCGCCGAGAGGAGCGTCCGTCCCGCCTCGATCTCGGCGCGCCGCCCTTCGTTCAGGAAGACCACGCGCGGCACGTCACGCGAGCCGGGCCACGACCGCGCGGGTGTACTGGAGCGTGGTTGCGGTGCCCCCCACGTCCCGCGTCATGGCCGTCCCGTCCACGAGGGCGGCGTGGAGCGCCGCCTCGATGCGGGCCGCGGCCGCCGCTTCGCCCAGGTGCCGGAGCATCATGGTGGCCGACAGCAGGAACGCCGACGGGTTGGCGATCCCCTGGCCGGCGATGTCGGGAGCCGACCCGTGGACCGATTCGAACACGGCTCCGCGGGTCCCCAGGTTCGCGCCCGGCGTCACGCCGAGACCGCCGATGAGACCGGCCGCGAGGTCGCTCACGATGTCGCCGTACAGGTTCTCGAGAAGGAGCACGTCGTAGCGCGTGGGGTCCATCACCAGGCGCATGCAGAGCGCGTCGATGATCATGTCGTTGGCCTGGATGTCCTGGTACTCCTCGGCGACTCGCCGGAAGCAGTCGAGGAAGAGCCCGTCCGACAGCTTCATGATGTTGGCCTTGTGGACGGCGGTGACCTTCTTGCGACCGTTCTGGCGGGCGTATTCGAACGCGAAGCGCGCGATGCGTGTCGAGGCCTTCTCGGTGATCACCTTGATGGACTCGACGACGCCCGGCACCACGACGTGCTCGAGCCCGGAGTAGAGGTCCTCGGTGTTCTCGCGTACCACGACGAGGTCGACGTTCGCGAACCGGCTGGCGATCCCGGGGAGGTTCTTCACGGGGCGGAGGTTCGCGTACAGGTCCAGGGTCTGCCGGAGGCGGACGTTGACGCTCTTGAAGCCCTTCCCGACCGGCGTCGTCACAGGGCCCTTCAGGCAGGTGCCGTTCTTGGCGATCGAGTCCAGGACCGGCTGGGGGAGCGGGTCGCCGAAGAGGCGCAAGGCTTCCTCCCCGGCGTCGAAGCGCTCCCAGTCGAGCTCCACGCCGGCCGCCTTGAGGATCTCCAGCACGGAGGTGGTGATCTCCGGGCCGATCCCGTCTCCGGGGAGGAGGGTCACCCGCTTCCTCTTCTCGCTCACGATGCCTTCCGTTTCTGCGTCCCGCTCCCCGGAGGAGGACGCCTGACGATGCGGACCCTTTCGATCGCGCGCGCGGTGGCGCGGTCGACGACGAACTCCAAGTCCCCTTCCCGGGTGCGGGCCCCGGACCGCGGGATCCTCCCGAGCTTCCGGAGGACGAAGCCGGCCACGGTCTCGCTCCGGGGACCCTCCAGCGCGCAGCCCAGCTCCCGCTCGAGGGACGCCAGAGGATACGTCCCTTCCACGATCCAGGTGGTGCCGTCGGTGACCGGCCGGCGGGCCGGCTCGTCGTGCTCGTCGGAGATGTCGCCGACGATCCGCTCGATGAGGTCCTCGAGCGTGACGAGCCCGGTGACGGCGCCCAGCTCGTCCACGACGACGGCCATGTGGAAGCGGCGGCGGCGCATCTCGCCGAACAGGTCGCCGGCCTTCTTCAGCTCCGGGACGAAGACCGCCGGCCGCAGGTAGCGGGACAGGTCGAAGCTCTTCTCCTCGGCGTCGGAGACGTCGTACAGGTCCTTCAGGTGGAGGATCCCGATGACGTCGTCCTCGCTCCAGCGGTAGACCGGGTAGCGGCTGTAGCGGTTCTCCTTGGCGATGTCGTCGACCTGGTCGTAGCTGGCGCCGGCCGGGATCTCCACCATCCTGGCGCGGGGGACCATCGCGTCCCTCACCGGGGTGTCTCCGAAGTCGAGGACCGCGTGGAGGATCTCCTTCTCCTCGCGCTCGAGCGTGCCCTGCTGGTGGGAGAGCGCGATCAGGCTCTTGACGTCCTCCTGGGTCACGTCGATCTGCTCACCGGACCCGACGCCGAGCGGCGCGAGGATCCACGCCGCCACGCGCGACAGGAGCGTCGTGAGCGGCGTGAAGAGGCGGACGAAGATCTCGACGGGGCGGGCGAAAGCCAGGGAGAGAGACTCCGCCCGCCGGGCCGCGTACGTCTTCGGCGTCACCTCGGCCACGACCAGGAGAAGGACGGAGGTGACACCGGTCGCGACCACCACGCCCCAGCGCTCCCCGAAGAGCGAGATGGCGATGGCGGCGCCGAGCGAGCCCGCCGCGGCGTTCATCAGGGTGTTCCCCACCAGGAGCGTCCCGATCGTCTTGGCGAGGTCGGCGCGGAGGCGCTCCAGGCGCTGGGCGTTGGCGCGGCCCGCCTCCTTCATCCGGAAGATCGTCGCGTCGGAGAGCGACGTGATCGCCGTCTCGGACGACGCGAAGAACGCCGAGCCGAGGGCGCAGATCACATACAGGACGAGGAGGAGCGTGTCGCTCACGGGCGGACCGGAGGCCGCCTCACGGGAGCAGGACCCAGTCGCCGTGGCGGCGCTGGATCGCGATGGGGCGGAGCGCGTCCCCGCGGCACGGGCCGTCGACGCAGCGTCCGCTCTCGGGCTCGAAGATGGCGCCGTGCTGCCGGCACGCGAGACGCCCGTCCCCGGTGAGGAGCGGCTCGCCGGTCCGGTCGAGGGGGATCGGCACGTGAGGGCATCGGTTCTCGAACGCCGTGGCTCCGCCGGGCGTGGCCAGGAGGATCCCCTCGACCGAGCGCTCCCCGAGCCGGCGAGAGAAGGTGATCGCGCCGCGGCTCCGGAGGTCCGCGTCGGTGGCGATGCGCGGGTCGGACCGCCGCAGCTCGTCGCAGTCGGGCGCCACGGTGTCCCGGAAATCGCCGTCCCCGTCCTCGGCGAGACGGCGGAGCGTCGGCGCGTCCGCGGGCGGCACCGCCAGGAGGAGGGCCTCGGCGGCGTCGCTCCAGCGCACGCCGTCGCAGCCGACCGCGGCGGGCTCGCCCTCGAGACAGCGGATCGTGAAGAAGAGAAGGGTCAGGGGGCGCCCGGCGGAGTCGCCGGTCGCGAAGCCGTGAGGCACGAGGCCCCCGATCCGCACGCCGAGCTCCTCTCGCCACTCGCGCACGAGGGCTTCCTCCGGTGTCTCGCCCTCCTCGACCTTCCCGCCAGGCAGCTCCCACAACCCGGGGTGAGCGCCCTGGACGGGGCGCCGGGCCAGCAGGAGGCGTCCCCCGCGCACCGCGATGCCGCCCACGACGAGGAGCGCTGGCACCTCAGGCTCCGAGCGCGGCGCGGGCGTTCCGGACGAGCCCGTCGCGACGGGTGCGCTGGAGGGCGGTTTCACCGAAGCGGGCGGCGAACGCCGCCTCGTCGAGCCCGGCGGCTTCGGTCGCGTCCAGGACGAACGGCTCGCTCGGGCGCGCGAGGGAGGCGGCGTTGAACGGACAGACGTCCTGGCAGACGTCGCAGCCGAACAGCCAGCCGTCGAGGGAGGCCTCCTCGTCGGGCGTGAACGGTCCGCGCTTCTCGATGGTCAGGTACGAGATGCAGCGGCGTGCGTCCAGGAGGCGGGGTGCCACGAACGCGCCGGGCGGGCAGTCGTCGAGGCACGTGGTACACGACCCGCAGCGGCTCCCGAGCGGGTCGAGGAGCGGCAGGGTGGGGGCCAGGTCGACGTCGGTCAGGAGCTCGCCCAGGACGACGTGAGAGCCGATGCCGGGCACGATCAGGAGCCCGTTGTTGCCGATGAACCCGATCCCGGCCCGGGCCGCGACCTCTCGCTCCAG
Source organism: uncultured Holophagales bacterium (assembly GCA_964384675.1). Lineage (GTDB taxonomy): Bacteria > Acidobacteriota > Thermoanaerobaculia > UBA5066 > UBA5066 > CAYLNK01. The sequence goes on from CAYLNK010000003.1 coordinate 62,907, forward strand.
GAGCGGCGCCGTATCGACGGCGACCCGGAAGTGCGTGCCGGGTGGGCAGGCCGGCGCGAGGCGGTCGGCGACGTGCTTCAGATGGCGGCGCACCACGGTGTGGTAGTCCTCGCCCCGCGCGTAGCGGGCGACGTTTCCGGGGCCGCCGGCCGGCACCTCGCGGGCCACGGCGAGGATCGCCCGCGTGTAGGGGAGGACGGAGTCGAAGGCCTCGCGAGCCGCGGCGTCCCGCTCGAGCCACGTCATCTCGCCGTGCAGGCCCCCGTCGAGCCAGCGCCGGTAGACGTCGTACGTCTGCGCGCGCTCTCCCCGGACCACTCCCGCCGCCACGAACCCTTCCTCGAGCGCGAGGGCGATCGCGAGGCGGGTCAGAGCGGCCGGGTCGTCCGGCGGGGGCGGGGGCGGGAAGCGAGGGGGCTTCCGGGCGGGAGGCGACGGCATTCGCGGGGGAGTCTATCCTCGCGCCGCGAGGAGAACCATGTCACGAGGCTCGCCGGACCGGCTCTACGCGCCCCTCTTCTTCCTCTTCCTGCTGCTCCTGGTCGGCGCGGCGGCCTTCCTCGTCGTCCGCCCGTTCCTCACCGCGATCGCCTGGGCGGTGGTGGTGTCCGTCGCGTTCCAGCAGCCCTGGACCTGGGTGTCGCGACGGCTCGGAGCCCGCCGGACCCTCGCGGCGAGCGTCGCGACCCTGGCGATCGCGATCCTGGTCCTGCTTCCGGGCTCGCTGCTCGCGTTGACGCTCGCCCAGCAGGGCGCGGACACGGTGCGGCGCTTCACGGACGAGGTGAAGAGCCGGAACATCCGCTCCGCCTCGGACCTGATCACCGAGCCGCACGTGGCGCGGGCGCTCGAGTGGATCCAGATGAAGGCCGGTGTGACGCCCGCGGAGGTCATCGGGAAAGCGACCGAGGTCGCCAAGTCGGCCTCGACCGCGCTGGCCGCGTGGAGCGCGAACGCCGTCGTCAGCCTCCTCGACACGGCGATGACGTTCGTCGTGACCCTGTTCGTCCTGTTCTTCCTGTTCCGTGACGGGGCCGCGATCCAGGAGGCCGCCGCCGGGCTGCTGCCCGTGTCGGACGAGCGCCGCCACCACGTGATCAGGTCGTTCCGGGTCATGCTCCAGTCGATCTTCAAGGGATCGCTCCTGTGCGCGCTCGTCCAGGGGGCGACGGGCGGCCTCGGCTGGGCCATCGCGGGCCTCCCGTCTCCGGTGCTGGCGGGAGCGGCCATGGCGGTGCTGTCCCTCCTCCCGGTCGGAGGCACCGCCATCGTCTGGCTGCCCGGCGCGATCTGGCTCTGGGCGTCGGGGCACCGCGGCGCGGCGACCTTCCTGGCGCTCTGGGGCGTCATCGTGGCGTCGTTCCTCGCGGACAACGTCCTCCGGCCCCTGCTGATCCGGGACTCCGACGAGCTGAGCACGCTGGTCGTCTTCCTCGGCGTCTTCGGCGGCCTCTCCGCCTTCGGGCTCCTCGGCATCTTCATCGGACCGATCGCGCTGGCGTTCTTCCTGACGCTCCTCGGGATCCTGCGGGAGCTGGCCGAGGAGGCGCGCGCCGGGTCCCAGGCGGCCCCGGGGCCTGCCCCCGCTACGGCACCCAGTCCGCGATGAACACGTTGGTGTCTCCGGCTTTCGCGTTGTGCCGGTTCGAGCAGAACGCCAGGCGCTTGCCGTCCGGCGAGAACATCGGGAAGCCGTCGAACGTCGGGTTGTAGGTGAGGCGCGTCAGGTCCGTGCCGTCGGCGTTCACGGCCCAGAGATCGAAGTCGCGCCCCTTGGGGTCGGCCAGGTTGGAGCAGAAGACGACCCGGTCGTGCCCGCCGCGGAAGAAGAAAGGCGCGAAGTTGGCCGCGCCGTTGGACGTGACCTGCCGGTCGTCGGAGCCGTCGGCGCGCATGACGTGGATCTCGAGCTTCGTCGGCCGGATCAGGTGGAGAGACAGCAGCCGCCGGTATTCGGCGAGGAGCTCGGGCGTCTCCGGCCGCGCGGCCCGGTAGACGATCCACTTGCCGTCGTCGCTGTAGAAGCCGCCCCCGTCGTAGCCGGGCGTGTGCGTCAGACGCGTGACGTCCGCACCGTCCGGGGACATCGAGTAGAGCTCCAGGTCGCCGTCCCGGTCCGACGTGAAGAGGACTCGCGAGCCGTCGGTCGAGATGGTCGCCTCGGCGTCGTAGCCGGGGGCGTCCGTGATTCTCTTCACCCCGGTGCCGTCGGGGTTCGCCGTGAAGATGTCGTATCCGGCGAAGAGACCCCAGACGTAGCCGTGGGTGCGATCGGGCGGCGTCGGGCAGGCGTCGCCGGCGAGATGCGTCGACGCGTAGAGGATCCGCTTGCCGTCGGGGAAGAAGTAGGAGCACGTCGTTCGGCCCTTGCCCGTCGAGAGGAGGCGCGCCGGCGCTCCCGGCGCGGCGTCCATCGTCAGGATCTGGTCACACGCGTAGGGAGGGTGCGACGACTGGAAGATCAGGCTCTTGCCGTCGGCCGACCAATAGGCCTCGGCGTTCTCGCCGCCGAACGTGAGCTGCTGGACGTTGGCGAGGTGCCGCTCCCCGGGGTACGTCAGGGGCGACTCCGTTCCCTCGAACGGGTTCGAGGGGCGGGCCGTCGCGGCGGCCGGCACGGTGGGCGCCG
>CAYLNK010000004.1:0-62318 GCA_964384675.1 uncultured Holophagales bacterium
CGTCGCAGGAGAGCGAGATGCCCGGGAGCGGCGCGAGGCCCAGGATCTGCACGCGCGCGACCGTCGGCGACCCGGGCAACCCGCGCTCGAGACGCTCGCGAAGGTGTGGGAGGAGCACCGGCGCCGCGAGGCCGGTCCCGTGGAGCGCGGCGACGAACGCCGGCTCCCCGGACGGCAGGCGCGGTCCGACCGCGACGATCCAGGCGTGGTGCGGTGTCGAGCCGCCGTCGCGCACGGTGCCGGTCTTCAGCGCGATGCCGCGCTCCAGGAACCAGGCGGCGTCCTTGCTCGTCGCGAGCGTGCCATCGCGCGGCGTCTCTCGCAGCGCGTCGACGACGAACGGCGCTGTGATCGCGAGCCACGTGAAGAGACGGACGGCGGAGACGGGGGAGAGGCGTGTGCCGCCGGTCAGTCCGATCCGCCCGGGCATCGCGGAGGGAACGTCCCGCATTCCGGCGAGACGCAACGTCTCGTCCCAGGCGCGGAACGAGCCGGTGTCCGGCGGGACGAAGTCGAGGAAGAAGCCGTTGCAGGAGCGGGCGAGGGCGCGCTGCCAGGTCCAGATCGCGCCCGGCTCGGGCGGATCGGGGCAATGCCACTCCGGTGCGTCGCGGGAAGAGCGCGGCTCCATGAGCGCGGGGACGAGAGCCACGAGCGACGGCTTCAGGATCGAGCCGGCGGGGACGTCGTCGTCGACGCGACCCTCGCGGGCGAGCGTCCGCTGCGAGACGCCCTCCACCAGGAGGAAGTCGAAGAGGGCGGGGATCGTGGGGCGCGGGGCGGCGCGGATCCGCTCGAAGAGCTCCGCATGGACGAGTGAGGGCGCGAAGGCGCGGTCCCCGCACGCGCCCAACGTCTTTCGAAACCACGCCTCCCAAGACGCGTCGACGCCCGGCTGCGAGAGGACGCGGGAGAGCGCCGCCTGGACATCGGGCTCGTGGCCGCGGACGGTGCTCTCGCGCGCGGTGAGGAAGTCGCGGGCCTGCGTCGCGAACGGGAAGCGCTCGTCCGAGAGGGCGCGCCGGGAGGCATCGCCGCTCGCGAAGAGCGCGAACGCCTCCGAGATGATCGGCGCGGAGCGCGCGAGGTCCGGACAGCGCGCCGCGAGGTAGAGGTGGGCCAGTTCGTGGAGGAGGACTGTCTCGGCGTCGGGACGCGCCAGGAGGCGGGACAGCAGGATCCGGCCCTCGCGCTGCCGCCCCGCCTCGCCCGGCATCGAGGCGGGGTCGGCGCTCTCGACCGTGACCGCGTCGCGGGGCGAAGGCGCGGGACCGTAGCGCGCCGACCAGTCGCTCCAGGCTTCCCGCGCCCTCGCCTCCAGCCGGCCTGCGTCCGTCGGCGGGACGTCCCAGCCGAAGCGGAGGCGCGGGGGCTCCTGCGCGGCCGCGGGTGGCGGCGCGAGCAGGAGCGCGAGGAGCGGGAGAACCTGGCGCACGGTCGTTCAGCGCTTCGCCGCGTCGATCCCGATCCGCCGGGAGGTGGTCTGTGAATGGAGCCCGTCGTCGTAGAAGTCCTGGAGCCGTGCGACGCCGCTCGCGAAGTCGCCGGCGTGCTGGGCGCGAAGGACGTAGCCCACCTCCCGGGCGCGGTCCATGAAGCCGTGGTCGAAGGCGAAGAACCAGCGGACGCGGTCCGCGCCGACGTCCCGTCGCGCGACGCCGGCCGCGCGGAGCGGCAGCTTCCACGGCGAGCCTTCGTAGATCTTGTCCTCCTCCACCACCGAGAGTCCCGCGGGCACCTGGTCGGAAAGGACGTAGTACGACGAGCCCCACCAGCTGCGACGCGGCCCGCGCTCGAAGCGCAGCCTCACGTAGACGAGGTCGCCCACGGCCAGGCGGCCGGTGAGCGGGCTCGTCGCACCGGTCTTCGGGTCGAGCCGGAACCACTCGCGCGTCAGGCCGAGCGGCCCCTTCACCTCGGACGCGTTCGCGAGCGGCTCCTCCCACGTGACGCGGGCGTGGAGCCGCGAGCCGGCGGGAGCGCCGGAGACGACGAGCGGTCCGGTCGCACCGTCGGGGACGCGCAGCGTGAGGGAGAGACCGCCCGGCGTGCGGACCGTCGTCACCGCGCTCTCGGCGACGGGGTGCCCGCCGAGCGTGAGCCGGAGCGCCGCGGGATCCGCCACGTCGGCCTCGGAGGCGAGGACTGACGCCGTGCTCGCGAGGACGAGCGACGTCTCGAACGTGGAGCCGAACGTGGCGCCGTCGAACGAGGCGAGGAGGCGGCGCGCCAGCGCGCGCGCGTCGGCGGCGGGAAGCTGGCCGTACGCCTGGAGCGCGCGGCCGGCGACCGCGAGCGTCGACTCGACGCGGCCCGGATATGTGTCCCAGGTGGAGGCGAGCGGCGTCACGCGAGCGGGCTCGATCGCGCCCGCCTTCTTCACCTCCTGCTCCACCGCGGCGCGTGCGGACGCGAGGAGCGGCCGGGCGAGCGGCTCGAGGCCCTTCAGGCCGGAGTCGTGGAGCGCGAGGAGGAGGAGCGACTGCTCGAGGAGGGTGCCGCTCGCGGCGACCTTCTCCGCCTGGAACCGCAGGCGCGATTCCAGCGACGTGCCGGCGCCGGACGAGATCCCGAGCGCGACGAAGCGCGCCTCGACGAAGGAGAGCGTCACGGCGCGGGGGCCGTCGCTCTCGGGGACGCGGGCCGCCAGCCAGCCGAGCGCCTTCTTCGCGTCGATGGCGCGGAGTGGACCAGCTTCGTCGAGCGAGGAGAGGAGGAGGAGCACGACGGCCGTCATCGAGACGTTGCCGCGCCCGTCGCCGGGCCAGAAGACGAAGGAGCCGTCGGCGTTCTGGAGCGCCTTCAGGCGCGCCACACCGACCGCGGAGAGCTCGCGCGCGTTGCGCAGCGTCTCGCTGGGGTCCGACGCCGTCGCGCCCGCCAGGAAGCGCTTGCGCACACCGGGCACGGGCGATGCCTCTCCCGCCGGCGCGCCGTCGCGTCCGCCGAGCGCGTCGCGCACGACGATCGCCGAGACCGTCTGGCTCGTCACCTGCTCCGCGCAGCCGTACGGGTACTGGAGGAACCAGTCGAGCGACGGCGCGAGCGCGGCGAGGAGGCTCGTCGCGATGCCGACGCGCACCTCGCGGGCGGTCGCGCCCGGATGGTCGACCGGGATCGATTCGCCCGGTGCGACGCCGAGCGAGTCGACGTGCGACACGGTGCCGGGGAGCGTGCGGACCGGCTGGTCGAAGGGCACCGGGTTGGCGCCGTCGATCCGGAGCGTGGCGGCGAGACGCACCTCGCCCTTCGGGTCGACCTTCGACAGGACGTACGTCCCGCGGCCCGACGCCTCGGCGTTCGGGGCGAGCGTGGACGAGAGGTCGAGCGGCGTCCTCGCGGTCACGCCAGCGGGTGTCGCCACGTTGACGGCGACGGCGTGCGGCTTCGCGGTGCGGTTCGAGACCAGGACGCGCGCCTGCGTCTCGTCCCCCACGCGGAGGAAGACCGGCGCGGCGAGGGAGAGCGTCACCGGGGAGTTGGTCCCGAACTCGGCGTGCCCCTCGCCGAAGCGGCCCGACGTGTCGGCCGCGACCGCGGTGACGTGCCACGTCGTCTGGTTCGCGGGGAGGCGGAACGAGACCGTCGCGCGCCCGTCGGGGCCGGTGGTGACGCGGGCGTTCCAGTACGCGGTGTCCTCCTCCTTCGGGTTCTTCTTCGGCTTCGTCGCCGCCATCCAGTAGTTCGGCGCGAAGCGCGACGCGAGGCGCTCGCCGTAGCCGTAGCCCTGGAACTCGCGGCTGTAGAACGTCATCAGGTTGAGCCGCTCGAGCGGGTAGAAGAACTCGAGGAGCGGCGGGCGGAACTCCGGCGCGAGGTCGAGGACGGCCTTGTCGACGACCGAGAGCGACAGCTCGGCCTCCACCGGCTTGCCGGCGGCGTCGGTGACGCGGAGCGTCACGCCTTGCCGCTTGCCGGGCGCCACGAGCGCGGCGTGCGGCGAGACGGCGACCGTCAGGCTCCGGTCGCGGGGCGGGATCCGGAACGTGAGCGTCCGCTCCACCCAGCCGCGAGCCGGATCGGGGTACGCGACGAGGCACGAGACGGCCGTCCCCCACGCGCCGGAGACCGGCTCGGTGATCCAGGTGGTGAGCCCGTCGACGGGCTGCACGCGGTGCGAGTGGATGCGCCGTCCCGCGAACGTCAGGTGGAGACGTCCCTTGTTCGTGCCTCCCTCGCCCCACCCCTCGGGGAGGAGGAGGAGCGCGCGTGCCGTCTCCTTCGGACCGAGCACCTCGCGCTCCGGGAGGGCGACGAGCTCGGAGACGTCCGCCAGCGGCTCGCCCGCCTTCGCCGAGGCGACGACGAGCGAAGCCTCCGCGGTGGTGGCGCGCCCGGCGCGGTCCTTCAGCGTGACGACGACGTCCAGCTTCCCCGGCGCGTTCGTCGGCACCGGCAGCTCGAACCGCCCGTTCTCTCCGGTCGTGAACGGGACGCGGGTCGTGACCGGCGGTCGCCTGTACGGCGTGAGCGTGAAGGCCGCCTCGCCCGACGTCTTGCCGTACGGCTTGCCGGACGGCAGCACGGCCCGGATCGAGAGCGTCGTGGGGTGCGAGGGCGACGCGTAGACGCCCGACGCGCGCACGAGGGCCACCGCCTCGCTCCGCCGGTCGGCGAAGCTGCGGGAGAGGCCGGCGACGTTGCCGTCCGGGTCCTTCGCGAAGAGCTTCAGGAGGAGCTTGTAGTCGAAGTTGGGCGGACCGGGGAGTGTCTCGGGAAGCGAGAGCTCGAGCGTGGAATGACCCGCCTCGTCGAACGCCAGGTCCTCCACGCTCGTCACGAGGTACGGCACGATCGCCGTCTCACCCTTGGCGTCCCAGCCGTACGTCGTCGCGCTGCCGCTTTCGCCGAGGCCGGCGTCCTCCACCCAGGCGGGCGTCTCGGCCCGCACGCGGAAGAGCTGCGCGCCGTACGTGACGCCCTGGGGGACGCCGCCCGCGTACCGCTCCACGGAGACGGTCGCCTTCAGCGTCTCGCCCGCGCGGAGCGTCTCGGCGTCGGTCGCGAGCTTCAGGAGGAAGATCGGCTTGACGTACTGCTTCACCCGGATCTCGCCCGAGTGCTTCGCCTCGCCGAGCGTCGCGACGACGCGGTAGACGCCGTTCAGCTCCTGGTCGCCGAGCGGCAGCTCGCCGCTGAACGTCCCGAAGCGTGAGATCGGGGCCTCCACGTCGGTGACCACGGTGCTGCCGGTGAGGTCGACCAGCTGGACCGTCGCCTTGGTCGGCGCGGGTGTGCCGCCGAGACCGCCGAGGAGACGGCTGCGTCCTTCGACCGGCTCCCGCAGGATGCCGCGGAACTTCACGACGTTCCCCCGCTTGTAGAGCGGCCGGTCGGTGTAGAGGTAGACGTCGGGGAAGAGCGCGGTGGTGGGGAAGAACTCCGTGTCGATGATCGCGACGTCCTTTCCGTCGCGCACCACCGCGAGGAGCTCGCTCCCGTTCACGTCGAGCTGGAGGACGCCGTCGGCGTCGGTCTTTCCCTTCGCCACGAACTTCCCCTGCAGGTTCCGCACGTCGACGGTGGCTCCGGGGAGCGGCCGCCCGTCGCGGCGCGCCACGCGGACGAGCGCCGCGCCGTCTGTCTGCTGGAGCTCGGCCGTCACGTCGTTCACGACGAGGACGACCTGTCCCTCGAGGTCTCCCTGGAGCACCTGCACGAGGTAGAAGCCGCTGCCGAGCTTCGGCAGCGAGACGGTCCTCTGCCGGAGGCTCCCGGAGCGCGAGAACCACCAGGCGAAGCCGGGGACGTCGAACGGCGCGGCGGCGTCCTCGGCGTCCGGGAAGAACGCCAGCTCGGTGACGAGCTCGAATCCGTCGGGCGTGGCGATCAGCTTCTCGGGTCCCTCCGCCAGCTTCGTGCCGCGCGACGAGAAGCTCCCGCCGCCCAGCTCCGGCGCGAGGCGCTTCCTCATCGGCGCGTCGACGGCGTCCCGCAGCCAGTCGAGAGCGAGCGAGCTGTGGTTGAGCCCCTGGAAGAGGAGTCGCGCGCTGTTCGTCTCCAGGCGCGGCTGGCGCCACGCGCGGCGGAGGTCGATCTGCTCGGCGACGAAGGAGTCGAGGTCTTTCGGGCGGAGCACGCGGAACGTGAACGGGGCGGAATTCGTGTAGTGGACGTCCACCTCCGGCTGCTCGTTCGGACCGAAGTCGCGGCGGACCGTGAGGTACACCTCCTTGGCCTCGAGCGCGGCGGCCGGCGCGAGGAGGAGGAGCGAGGCGAGGGCGGGGACGAGGAGGCGCGCGGGGCGCGGGCGGGTCATGACTTCCTCCCGCCGGCCTTCGGGGCCGGCGCGGCCGGGGAATGCGTGGCGGCGCGCATCCGCAGGGCATCGCCCTCGACGCGGCCGGAGAAGGCGTAGCGTGGGAGGCGGTCGAGGAGGTCGAGCGCGTCCTTCACCTCGGGCGGCGGCTCGCCGCTCTTCTTCTGTCGGGCCCAGCCGAGCTCCATTGCCGTCGAGAGGAGGCGACCCACGTTGAGGTAGGCGCTTCCCGCGGCCGGACCCTTCCCGAGGCGCGTGACGAGCGTGGGCGGCAGCTGGCGGAGCGACGGCGCGCGGCCCGCGCACGCCTCCTCGATTGCGGCGATCGCGCCGGGGGACGGACTCAGCACGAGGAGACCGGGGCACGCGTGCGACACGGTCACGGGCCGCTTCGTGCGCGTGAAGAGCGTCTCGAGCCCGGCGGCGTCGGGGGCGGGACGGGGCAGGAGGATCGCGGTCAGCGCCTCCTCCTTGTCGGCGACGAAGCGCGTGCCGAGCGACGCGAAGGTGACGGTGACGGTGCCGGACGGCGGCTTCTCACGCACCGACTTCAGGTACGTCTCCATCGTGGCGGCGTCGAGAGCCCCCGGGTCGGGCAGGACGAGCGACGTGGTGAAGACGGTCGCGGCGGGAAGCGCGCCGAGGAGGCCCTCGTCGAGCGTCCCCTCGCGCACGAGGTGGCCTTTCCCGAGCGCCAGCTCGGCCCGCGACGGGACGAAGCGCGACGCGGCGGGATCGAAGTTGAACTCCGCGCGGAGGTGTCCCTCGAGGCCGACGAGCTTCTCGAGGACCGCCGAGCCGGCGGGGAAGAGCTGGCGGACGTCCACCTCGAGGAGCCCCGCCGGAGCGTTCGCCGACCGAGCCGCAGGCGAGGCGCATCGGAGAGAAAGGGACGCCGCCACGCGCGGGTCGCGCGCCACGACGAGGCACGGCCCCTGCACGACGGCGGCCAGCTTCTGGAGCTTCACCGCGAGCGGCGTGACGGCCACCGTCACGTCGCGCCCGTCGGCGGTGCGGAGCGGTGTCGGCACGTCCGCGCCGGAGCGGAGACCGGCGAGGAGGAGCTTCACGGTCTCGCGCTGCGCCGGCGCGAGGTCCGGCAGCGTGACGCCGAACGGGCTGACGAGGTGCGGCGCGTCGACGTACGCGAGGCGGGCCGGGTGCCCGTCGAGGAGGCGCGACGCGGCGAAGTCGAGGAGGCGGCCCTCCCAGGCGTCGCGTCCCTTCTGTCCGACCGCGAAGAAGAGCGGTCCGAGACGGACCATGGTGCCGCGATACAGGTTGCTCCCCTGGAAATCGCCCATCCAGGCGTTGCCGTTCACGAGGCGCTTCAGCGAGCCGGCGTCCGCGACGGTGATCTCGTATTCGGGGACGAGCGCGGCCGCCGCCGGATCGGGCGCGTCGCCGCGCAGCGCGAGGAGGAGGGACAGGGCCGGAGCGAGCATCTCAGGGCTCCTTTCGGGCGGCCGGCGCGGCGAAGCCGGCGTTGGGCGCGGCGAAGCCGGTCCAGCGGAAGACGCCGAGGAACGTCGGGTTGGACGGGACGGGACGCCACTCGGGCGGTCCGGCGAGGAGGTCGTCCACCCACACCTTCCGCACCGCGGCGTCGGGGCCCGCGGCGCCGTTGTGATAGACGGCCAGCAGGCGGTCGGGAGCGGTTCCGGGAGGACGGAGCAGCACCATGAGGTGGAACGCGTCGGCGGGCGGCTTCGACTCGTCGAAGTAGGCGAGGAGGTCGCCGGTCTCGACGCGTCCCCGCTCCACGCGCCGCTCGAGCGGCGTGAAGGAGCCGAGCAGCTCCTCGGCCTTCACGAAGGGCGCCGGCGTGCCGTCGCGCCGCGTCCAGAGCGGCACGCGAGAGCCGGTCGCCTTCCGGAAGAGGTAGCGCACCAGGCCGGCGCAGTCGCGCTGGCCCGGGTCCCACTCCGGCGAGACGCGCTCGGCCTGCGCCAGCGCCTCGTTCAGGATCCGGAAGCGGACGAGGTCGGGCGAGGGTGCCGCGGTGGTCGTCACTGTCTTCACGGTCGTCGTGGCCGCGAGAAGCAGCGGGAGGAGCGCAACGGCGCTCATGGCTCCTCCGCCCCGCCCATCCGCGTCGTCGGACGGTCGAGCACCCACGCGGGCCAGATCTTCTCGTCGGCGGGACGGCGGTCGAGCGACGGGACGTAGACGTGTCCGCGCCCGCCGGCCTCGATCCGGAGGTAGGCGAGCGTGCGCGTCTCGCCCGGCGCGACGAGCGGCACCTTCACGCGACGATGGATCTCCGACGCCGTGCCGCCGAATAGCACGACGTCGAGCGTCGCGACGGTGTGCGCCTTGTCGCCGCTCGGCCAGTAGTTCGTGTCGACGCGGTAGAACCCGAGCGGGGGCGAGGTGTGCGTGTAGAGGTACGGCCCGTAGCCGGGGCTGTCGAAGTCGCCCCCCTGCTCGTTCAGGTAGAACGAGCCGCCCGAAGCGGACGACGTGTGCGCCCAGAAGACGTGCTCCGTCTTCTCGCGACCGGCCTCCGCCGGGTCGGGGGCGTCGGCCGGCGGCTCGTAGACGTGGAGGTCGGTGTAGACGCCGTCGGTGTCGCTGGTGAGGACGAGGAACACGGGCACCGGCGGGACCTGCGCGAAGAGCGTCCGGACCGAGCGTCCGGTGCCGCCGCGGTTGCTCCCCTCCACCACGATCGCGTTCTTCCCCGCGGTCACCGGGAACTTCCGCTGGAACGCGCCGCCGGTCGTCTTCAGGAGGTAGCGCGCCCCGTTGATGCTCACCGTGATCGGGTTCACGGTGGCGTCGTTCACGCGGCCCGCGACCGTGACCATCCGGTCGACCGTCCAGCCGCCGGCCGGCTCGGTGAGCGTCACCTCCGGGGCGGTGGTGCCGCTCCCGAGCGGCTTGCCGGAGTCGCGGGGAGGAGGCGGATCGGCGGCGACCGGCTGGGCGCCCGCACCTCCGTTCACGGAGAGGGCGGTGGCGAGGGCCAGGAGCGTCGGGTGGAGTCCGGTGAAGCGCATGTCGTCTCCGTCGTCAGCGGGTCTTCAAGGAGCGTGCCGTTCCCGGCCCTCTTCGGGGGGCCGGACGTCTCCGTCACGGAGGAACCCGCTCCGAAACGGAGAATCGCGCCGCGGCGTCGAGGCGCGGCGTCGCGCGTTCCGTGAAGTCTGCTCCAGGCGAGGCGCCCGGCGATAATCGGCGCCGCTCATGGGCTGGCTCCTCTCCCTCCTCGTCGGCGTCCTGACGGCCATCGGCGGATGCCTCGGCGCCGGCTTCCTCGCGTCGGTCTGCGTGGACTGGTACCGGATCTCGAGCCGCGAGGGGGGCTCCGGCTATTTCATCCTCTTCATGGGCCTCTTCGGGGCGATGGCCGGCTTCGTGGTCGGCGTGGTCGGTGCGCGGATCGTGGCGGGCCGCGCCGACGCGACGTTCCTGAAGGCGCTGGGCGTCTCGCTCGGCTCGGCGGCGGCGGTCCTTCTCGTCATCGCGGGCTTCGCCTGGCTCGGCGCCGATTTCCCGCCGACCCTCGAGGGGAAGGAGCTGGTCGTCGACGTCGAGGTGCGGATGCCGGCAGGCTTCGAGCCGCCTGCGCCGGACGCGCAGACGGCGCCGGGGTACGTCACGATCACGGCCGACGGCGGCGGCCGCCGGCAGAGCCTCGGTCCGCTCCGCTGGAAGGAGGCCCGGCAGGAGGAGGGACGCTGGATCGTCCCGGCCACGCTGGACCTCTCGACCACCGATCCGGGCAAGTCGCTCGGCGTCGACGTCGGCAAGGGGGAGACGCAGTACGCCCGGCTCCCGCTCGCCGGGCGGCCGACGAAGGCGGAGATGGTCTGGAGCCCGTGGCTGACCGGCTTCACGAGGGGCGACCTGGCACCGGTCCCGCCCGCGGAGTCGGTGAGCGCCCGCACGCGTGTCCAGTACTTCGTCCCGCCGCCGCCCCCGACGCCGGGGCCGACGCGGGAAGAGCTCGAGGCGAAGGAGAAGGCCGCGCTCGAGGAGTCGTTCCGGGCCCTCGCGCCGGACGCGCCCGTCGAGCAGTGGCTGGTCTTCACCCGCTACGGAGCTCCGGAGCCGATCCGGCAGGCGGCGGCCGCGGCGATCGCCGCCCGTCCGGGCGCCGTGGCCGAGCTGTCGGCGCTCATCCGCGGCACGGACGTCCACGCCGCCGACGTCGCGATGCGGGCCGTGTCGATGATGAAGCCCCCGCCGGCCGGGCTCGCGCCCGCGGTGGCGGACGTGGCCCGCGAGATCGCCGACACGATCCGCGCGGTGAACGCCACGCCGGCGGCCGCCGACCCGTCGTACGAGAAGGCAGCCGAGCTGTCCGTCCGCTTCACCGGGTGGAGCCTCGCGGCGTGGGCGCTGCACGGACGTGACGGCGTCGACTTCCTTCCCGACATGCGCGAGCTGCTGGCGCTCGCGAGCGTGCGCACCGACAGCTACGTGATGCAGCAGGACGTGGCCCGGGTCTGTCGCTACTACGTCAAAGAGTGGGGCGGCGAGGCGGCCCCCGCCGCGCCCGGACGCTGACGTCATGTCGGCGCGCGCCTGGACGGGCCTCTGGTGCCTCGGGCTCCTCCTCTTTCCGACGCGGGGCGGCGCGCTCGAGCCGGATCGCCGCCTGACGCAATACGACCTCCAGGCGTGGACGCACGCCGAAGGCCTGCCTCAGAGCTCGATCTTCGCCGTGCTGCCCGCGCGGGACGGCTACCTCTGGCTCGCCACGCAGCAATGTCTCGCCCGCTTCGACGGACACCGCTTCGTCCGTTTCCGGCCCTCGAACGAGCCGGCGTTCCGGAGCGGCTTCATCACGCGGCTGGCGGAGGGCCCCGACGGCCTCTGGGTCGGCACGATCGACGGAGTCGTGCGGCAGACCGGACGTGCCTTCCGGGGATTCGGCACGGCGGAGGGCCTCGCGAAGCCGTGGGTGCGGGCGTTGCTCGTCGACCGCAAGGGGCAGGTGTGGGTGGGCACCGACGGCGGGCTCCAGCGGCTGCAGGGAGGCCGCTTCGGTGCCCCGCTCGTCTCCGATCCGCCGGCCCGGGTGGTGGCGCTCGCCGAGGCCGAGGACGGCGCGATCTGGGCCGCCACGCCGGATCGGGTCTACCGTGTGGAGCCGGGAGGCGGACCGGCCGGGCTCGGGGTCGCCCTTCGCGTGCCCGACGGGGTCGCGGACCTGAAGCGCGATCCCCGCCCGGGAGGCGGGATCCTCGTCGTCGGCGGGTTCGGCGTGGGCCGGGTGAGAAGCCTCGCGACCGGCTTCACGCCGATCCCGACGGGAGGCGCGGCGATCTCGTCCGTCTCCACCGTTCACGCCGACGGCTCGGGAGCGCTCTGGCTCGGCACGCAGCGCGACGGCCTGATCCGCCTTCGCGGCGGGGAGCGCGAGGCGCTTTCCCGTGCCGGAGGGCTACCGGCGCAGACCGTGCTGGCGATCGCCGAGGATGCGGAGGGGACGCTCTGGATCGGGCTCGACCGGGGCGGCCTCGTCCGCCTGAGCGCCGGCACCTTTCGCACCTTCGGCGCGCCCGAGGGGCTGCCCGCGGAGGCGGTCTTCTCGCTCCACGACGGTCCCTCCGGTGAGCTCTGGACGACGAGCGACCTCGGTCTCAGCCGGATCGAGCCGTCGGGGAGGGTCGAGACGTTCGGCGGCCCGATCCCCTCGGGGACCGGCGCGTTCTCGTCGGCGCTCCACGTCGACGCGGGGGGCGACCTCGTGGTCGGCAGCTTCCGCGATGGCCTCTTCGCGGGTCGCCCGGGCTCGTTCCGGCGCCTCGTGGACGGTGCCGAGCTCCCGAGCGTGAGGTCGATCCTGCGCGATCCGGCCGGCGTCCTCTTCGTGGGCGGAGCCCGCGGGCTCTACCGGCTCGAGGCGGGACGACTGAAACGCGAGCCCTCCGTGTCGGGCGCCGTCTTCGCGCTCGAGCCCGACGGCCTGGGGGGACTGTTCGCCGCGACGCAGGAGGGGCTCGTGGCCCTGCCGGCCGGCGGTGCCGCGCGGCGCGTTCCGGCGGAGGCCGCCGCGCAGGGGCGAATGGTGGTGAGCCTCCATCTCGACGGGAGCGGGGCCCTCTGGGCTGGCCTCATCGGCGCCGGGCTCGGGCTCCAGGAAGGAGGGCGGCTCCGCGTTCTGCGCGAGAAGGACGGACTTCCGAGCGACAACGTCTACGGCGTCGTCGAGGACGGCCACGGGTTCCTCTACCTGAGCGGAGATCAGGGAGTGTTCCGGCTCGCGCGGGCCGAGGCGATGGCGTTCTTCCGCGGCGCGGCCCGGACCGTCCAGGGAGAGCTGTTCGCGCGCACCGACGGGCTCCGGAACCCGGAGTGCATGGGGGGCGTTCAGCCGGCGGCGTTCCGCGCGCGCGACGGTCGCCTCTGGTTCGCGACCCTCGCCGGCGCCGCCGTGATCGACCCCTCGAAGCGCGCGGCTCCACCCCGCTCGCCCCGCGTGGTCGTGGAGGAGGCGCGCGTCGACGGGCACCCGTACCCGCCCGACACCGCGGTGGTGGCTCCGCCCGGCGGCGGGCGGCTCGAGATCGCGTACGCGGGTCTGAGTCTCCTCGCCCCCGAACGGGTCCGGTACCGCCACCGGCTGCTGGGATTCGACCCCGAGTGGCGGGACGCGGGCGACCGGCGCGAGGCGTTCTACACGAACCTGCCGCCGGGCCGGTACCGCTTCGAGGTGGGCGCCCGGCTCGGAAACGGCGCGTGGAGCGGCGAGGCGGCGAGCCTCGAGCTCGTCCTCCGGCCGCGGCTCTACCAGACGCGCGGCTTCCTCGCGCTCGCGCTCGTCTCCGGCGGCCTCGCGGTGCTGGCCGCCCACAGCTGGCGGACGCTCGCCCTGCGGCGCCGGCAGTCGGAGCTGGAGCGTGTGGTCGAGGAGCGGACGCGAGAGCTGCGGGCCGCCAACGAACGCCTGGGAGAGGTGAACGTCCAGCTCGGGGAGGCGAACCGGTCGCTCGAGCGGCTCTCGCAGGTGGACGGTCTCACCGGGCTCGCGAACCGCCGCCGCTTCGACGAGCGGCTCGACGCCGAGTGGCGGCGCGCCCAGCGCTCGGGCGAGCCGCTGGCGCTGGCGCTCTTCGACGTCGACCACTTCAAGGCGTACAACGACGGCCTCGGCCACCCGGCCGGCGACGCGTGCCTGAGGAGCGTGGCCGGTGTCTTCCTCGAGGGGGTCAAGCGTCCCGCGGACCTGGCGGCGCGTTACGGCGGCGAGGAGTTCGTCGTGCTCCTTCCCGGTCTCGGGCCCGACGAGGCGGCGGTGTTCGTGGAGGCCCTCCGAGGGCGGGTGGAATCGCTGGCGCTCCCCCACGTGTCGTCATCCGTGGGGCCGCACGTCACGGTGAGCGCCGGCGTCGCGTCCACGCGGCCGAAGGAGGGGGGGACGCCGGACGCGCTCCTCGCCGCGGCCGACGCCGCGCTCTACGAGGCGAAGAGGAGGGGACGGAACCGGACGGCTCGGGCCGTGTGAGGCGGGGTTCCGGGTCCGGTCCTTGACCCGTCCGGGGAGCGGGCGAGATCATGCCGCTCACTCCCGGATGAAGCAGTCCCGACACCCGGTCCTGGCCGCCGCCATCCTCCTGGCGTCGATGCGGGGCGCGACGGCGCTCTACGCCGACGTCGCGGGACCGTTCACGTACCTCGGCCCGTCGGGCCTGGGCGGCCGCGTTCACTCGATCGTCTTCCATCCGTCGGATCCGAACGCCGGATGGTTCGCCGCGCTCGGCGGCGGCGTCTTCAAGACGACGAACGGCGGGGCATCCTGGTTCCCGGTCGGGGACGGAATGACGAACCTCTTCGTCACGACGCTCGTCGTCGACCCCGCCAACCCGTCGATCCTCTACGCGGGCACGGGGGAGGGGCACGGCGGGATCGACGAGATCCCGGGAGACGGCATCCACCGGTCGACGGACGGCGGCCTCACCTGGACCCACCTGGCCGCCACGGACACCGTCGATTTCCAGGCGACGAACGAGCTGGCGCTCAACCCGGCCCAGCCGACACACCTCTATGCGGCGACGCGGCGCGGGGTCTTCCGCTCGACGGACTCGGGGACGTCGTGGACCGGCCTCTACACCACGTCCGTCAACGACCCGGGGAAGCCGGACTGCCGAGACATCGCCGTCAAGCCGGGCTCGGCCGGCGCCGACGTCGTCCTCGCGAGCTGCCTGGCGGATCACGTCATCGTGCGCAACCCGGATGCGGCCGGCGCGGGCGCGTTCACCGTCGTCAAGACGGAGGCCCAGCTCGGGAAGGCCAACCTCGCGTTCGCGCCGTCGAGCTCGAACCTCGTCTACGCGCTCGCGTCCAAGCCCGGGACCCTCGGCAACCAGGTCCAGGTCGAGATGCTGGCGCTCTTCAAGTCGACCGACGCCGGAGCCACCTGGAGCGACGTGGTGAGGCAGGACGGCAACTACTCGCTGCTTCGAAACCTTCTCCTCTCCTCCAGCTACACGAGCGCGGGCTGTGCCGGCGCGCCCTACATCATCGGCGAGGGGAACCTCAAGAACGCGTTCGCGGTCGACCCCGTCGACCCGAATCGACTCTACGCGGGCGGCGAGGACTTCTACCGCTCCACGGACGGGGGCCTCACCTGGGGCCTGGCCGCGTCGGGAGTGTTCGGGAGCATGCGGAGCGGGCACTTCGCCATCGCGTTCCCGGCGGGCTACGACGGGATCGGCTCCCAGACGATGTGGGTCGCGAACGACACCGGCCTCTACAAGACGACCAATGCCGTCTCGGGCACGCTCTCCACCAACCCGTGCGCCTTCCCGACCGGCACGATCACCTTCTCGCGGCAGAACGTGGGGCACGCGGCGGCCCAGCTCCTGGACGGGGCGGTGGCGCCCGGAGGCGCCACCTACTACGGCGGGAGCGTGGGCTTCGACGTGGTGAAGGGAACGGAGGCCGGCGGGCCGACCGGCTGGACGTCTCTGGACACGAGCCTGGGAAACCCACGGAGCTGCGTACTGGTGGACCCGTCGAGCACGAGCGTCCTCTACCGCGGCGGATTCAACCAGGGGCTCGGCAAGTCGACGAACGGCGGGACCTCCTGGGCCGCTGCCGACTCGGGTCAGACGGGCCTCGGCGCCTACCGGTCCAACACGGTCTTTCATCCGACCGATTCGTCGAAGCTCATGACCGGGCGGGAGCAGATGTTCCGGACGACCAACGGCGGCGCGAGCTGGACCGCCGCCAGCACGGCGCTCGGCTCGAACCGGACGATGCTCCGCATCGCGATCGCCCCCTCGAACCCCGACCGCGTGGCGGCCACCGCGTTCCTGAACACGGCACCCGCGCCGCTGCTCCGCCTCTTCACGACGACCACCGGAACGACCTCCGGCCCCGCCACCGTCTGGACGGAGCGCACACCCGGCGGAGAGTCCCGGTACGGACACGCGCTGGCCTTCGACCCCGCGAACCCCGACATCCTCTGGATTCACCGGACGACGGGAGGGCGCGTCTCGAAGAGCACCGACTTCGGGGCGACGTGGACGGCCCGGGCGAACGGCCTGCCGGACGAGGACGTCACGGCGATCCTGGTCGATCCCGTGGTCCCGGGCCGGCTCTTCGCCGGCACGAACGAGGGGCTCTACGCGACGACCGACGGCGGCGGCTCCTGGGCGCGGGAGACGGGGATCCCGCGCGCGTCGATCTCGCGTCTCGTGCTGGATGGCCGGAAGCTCTACGCCTTCACGCTCGGGCGCGGCGCCTGGCGGGCGGCTCTCGACGTGGTGGGCTCGCGCTTCAACACGGTGACGCCGTGCCGCGTCCTCGACACCCGCAACGCGAACGGTCCGTTCGGGGGGCCCGCCCTCGCGCCGATGGAGACGCGGTCGATCCCGGTCTCGTCGTCCGCCTGCGGGATCCCGTCGAACGCCACCTCGATCGCCGTCAACATGACGGTGGTGAGCCCGACCGCGGCCGGTTACCTGACCGTCTTCGCCGGAGACGGCGCGATGCCGGCGACCTCGAGCCTCAACTTCACCCCCGGGGCGACCCGGGCCAACAACGCCGTGACGCCGTTCGCGTCGAACGGGTCGGGCACGGTGAGGGTCTTCAACGGATCGACCGGGACGTCGCACGTCATCCTGGACGTCTCCGGCTACTTCCAGTAGGCGCCTGTCGGCTCGCTCGCGGCGGATAATCGCCTCATGAGCGAGAACGTCTCCGAACGGACCGCCCGTTACACCTACGGCACCTGGCGCTTCCAGAAGGGCTGGAAGCCCCTCCACGTCACGCGCGCCGAGGGCTGCTACTTCTGGGACGCGGCCGGGAAGCGCTACCTCGACCTCTCCGCCCAGCTGATGTGCGTGAACCTGGGGCACCAGAACCCCGCGGTGGTGGAAGCGATCTGCGCCCAGGCGCGCTCGCTCTCCTTCATCAGCCCGTCGCACGCCTGCGACGTGCGCGCGGACCTCGCCGAGAAGCTCCTCGGGGTCGTCCCGGCGGGGCTCGAGAAGTTCTTCTTCACGACGTCCGGCACCGAGGCGAACGAGGCGGCCATCAAGATCGCGCGGATGGTCACCGGGAAGCACAAGATCGTCGCGCGCTACACCTCGTACCACGGCTCGACGGCGGGCTCCATCGCCGCCACCGGGGACATGCGGCGCTGGTACGCGGAGCCGGCCGGGAAGATCCCGGGAGTCATCTTCGGGCCGGAGGTGAGCTGCTACCGCTGCCCGCTCGGCCGCACGTATCCGGAGTGCGACGTCGCGTGCGCGGACTACCTGGCGTACATGATCGACCACGAGGAGAACGTCGCCGCGGTGATCATCGAGCCAGTCGTCGGGACGAATGGCGTCCTGGTGCCGCCGAAGGAGTACCTGCCGCGCCTCGCCGAGCTCGCCAAGCGCCGCGGCGTCCTCCTGATCGCCGACGAGGTGATGTCGGGCTGGGGCCGCACCGGCGCCTGGTTCGCGGTCGACCACTGGGGCGTGAAGCCGGACATCCTGACGACCGCCAAGGGGATCACCGGCGCGCTCGCGCCGCTCGGCCTCGTCGCGACGACGAAGGCGGTGGCCGACCACTTCGACGACCACTTCTTCGCGCACGGCCACACGTACGAAGCGCACCCCCTGACGCTCGCCCCCGCGATCGCCGCGATCGACGAGTACCGGCGGCTCGACCTGATCGAGGGGACGAAGCGGATGGGCGAGGTCTTCGGCCCGAAGCTCCGGGCGATGGCGGCCCGGCACCCGTCGGTCGGCGAGGTGCGCGGGATGGGTCTCTTCTGGGCGCTCGACCTCGTGAAGGACCGCGCCACGCGCGAGCCGTTCAACACGCCGCAGGACAAGGCGGCGCGCAAGCCGCTCGTCGTCGACGCGGTGACGGCGGACGCGATGTCGCGCGGCGTCTCGGTGCTCGGCTGGGTGAGCCACCTCGTGATCGCGCCGCCGCTGGTCGTGACGGAGGAGCAGCTCGACGAGGCGCTCGCCGTCCTCGATGCCTCGCTCACGCTGGCCGACGCGCAGGTGAATCCGGCCTGAGGCGCGGCGCGCTCAGGGCGGCCCGGGAGGCGTGAACGGAAGGACCAGGGGGTTCGCCGACTCCTGGTCGATCACGGTGGCGAGGCCGACGACGCGGCCCTCGCCGCCGGCCGCCTCGAGAAGGAGCGTCAGCCGGTCGAGGCGGAGATCCTCCCGCCGGAATGCCCGCGCGAAGACGTCGTTCACCTGGGTGCGCTGCCACGGCTCGAGCGTCCACGTCGCCTCGCCGAGCCGGTTCCCGAGCGCGTCGCGGAGAGCGGCGCGCACCGTCGCGGTCTTCCCCGAGACCTCGGTCAGGACCAGGTTCGTGCGGGAGCGCGGCCCCGACTCGAGGCCGATCGCGAGGGCGAGCGGCGTGGCGCCCACACCCGTCGCACCCACACCCACCGCCTCCGGCGAGCGCGCGTGGAACGCGGCGAGGTCGGCCCCCTTCGCCCCGCGGGACGGGTCGAGCGGGTCGGCTGGAGTCGACACCACGGCGCGGACGGCGATCGCGCCCGTCTCCCCCTCGACCCGCAGCGGGCCCACGGTGGCTGAATCGGCGGGAAGGCCGAAGAGCCAGACGATCGCGTCGCGGCCGCGTGCGACGGGGAGCGAGCCGCGGGCCGGCAGCGTGACGTCCGCGGCAGTCTCCCGCTCCGGGCCGCCGTCCGGGCTCGAGTACCGGTAGACGAGTCGGAGGCGCGCGGGCACCTCGGCCCCGTTCGCGATCGCGAGGTCTGTGGTGAAGAACGTTCCCCGTGCTCCTGGCGCATGGACGATCGACGGGACGACGAGCGGTAGGCCCGCGCCCGGCGTCCCGATCGGGACACCGGGAAGGGCCTGGAAGCTGCCTGAGCGATCGTCGATCCGCGTCGCGAGGACGGCCGCGCGCCCGTGGCCCGAGACCGGCTCGACGCGCAGGCTGCCGTCGACGTCGCTCCACGGCAGCGGGAGCTGCGCCTGTCCGGCCGGCGGGACGTCGACCTCCACGGAGCCTCGGTCACCGCCTTCGGCGTCGAGCATCCGGAGCCTCACGCGCGCCGAGGCGCCTGCGGTCTCGGCCAGGATGACGTTGACGCGGGTGCGCGCGTCGCTCCTCACGCCGGCCACGACGAGGGGCGGGGCTCCCTCCCCGGTGCCCGCGCCCGTCGAGACGATCGGGACCGCGGTGGCGTAGCCGGTCGATGGACCGCCCGGCGGCAGGCCCGCGGTGACGCTTCGCAGAGAGAGGACGCCCGCCGCGGCGACGGAGGAGCCGGCCGCGTCCGCGGGGGGCGGAGCGCTCCCGCCGACGAAGGCCGCGGGGGAGCGCACCTCGAGAAGGCCGGCGAGGTCGGAGGTGCCGAAGCTCTCGGCCACCACATCGCGCAGAGAGAGCGTCCGGAAGGCGGGCACGGTGACGGTGGCGCGCCGCGCGGCGATCCTCCCGTCCGTGCCGGGTGGCGTGAGGAAGAGCTCGAGCGAGGTCGGGTCGGGGCTCGAGCTCGTCACGAAGAGGTCGCTCACGAACGTGGCGCCGAGCCCCTCCTTGTGGACGACGCTCGGCACCACGAACGCCGTCTCGTCGCGTGCCGTCGCGCCGTGGCCCACGACGGTGACACCGTCGCGCGGGGCGCGCGCGCGGATCTCCAGCGAGGCGCGGTCCTCCGGCCCACCTCCGGCCGCGGAGAGCGTCAGCACCGCGCTCGACGGCAGCGGGTAGTCGGCGGCTTCGAAGCGGGCGCCGTCGACGCGGACCGGGAGGAGCCGCGCTTCACCGGGGAGGAGCGGCTCTCCGAGGACGCTCCACTCCGCGTCGAGCCAGGAGGCGCCGGGCCCGAGGCTCGGGACGACGGTGAGCGGCGCCGTGCCGGCGTTCCTGACCGTGACGGCGCCCGAGGTCCCGGCGTCGAGCGCGATCGACGGCGCGTCGAAGCGGGGCCGGCCCCCGGCGGCCAGGCTCGCGACCGAGAGGAAGATCGGGACCGAGGTCGAGTCGAACGACGACTCGACGACGAGGCGGTCGGCGCGGAGGCCGGACGAGGCGGTCGTTCCGGGGCGCGCCGTGAGGAGGACGTTGACGGACGCGCCCGGCTCGATCGTGGCCGCGCGCGACGCGAGGTCGAAGGCGCCCTTCTCCAGCCGCAGCGCGACCTTCAGCGTGGAGCCTCCGGTGTTCTCGACGCGGACCGGCAGCGGCGGAGGCGTCGTGCCCGGCGCCGCGTTCCACGGCGTCGCCGGCAGCGACAGGAGGAGGCCAGGGAGAGGCGTCACGACGTCGATCGTCGACGGCTCGCCGAACGGCCCCGATCCGCACCCCGTGACGCCCGCGGCACGGACGAAGAGGCTCCCGGGCCTCGCGCCGGACGGGAAGGCGACGGCGCGTCGCGGGCCCGTGGTGTCGAGGAGGAGAGAACCCGGAGCGAAGTCGAGGCTCGTGGCGACCTGTAGGCGGTAGCGGCCGCTCGCGTCCCGGCCGAAGAGGTCGGAGGCGAGCACCGGCACCGGACGCCCCGCTGGGATGTCGCCGCCGGGCGCCGAGAGGTGAGGGGGTGCCCCCGTGCAGGGCGCGTCGACGGGGAGGACGTCGACCGACCCGAGTTCCGTGTAGAGGCGCCCCGGACGTGTCGGCGTGAGCGTGAGGGTGAAGGCCACGAGAGACTCGCCCGAGCGGACGGCGGGTGTCCGCACCGAGCAGATGACGTAACCCTGTCGAAAGGGCTCGCACGAGTCCGGTGGCGGCTCCAGCCTGGCATCCGACGGCAGAAAGAGGCGTCTGGCGTCGGGGGGAGCGTCCACCGATCCCTGGTTCCAGATCCGGAGCGTCAGGACGACGGTCTCGCCGGCTCGAACAGGGTCCGGCGTGGCGCGTGTCTGGTAGGTGAGGCGGGGGCCGGAGAAGACGTACGCGGGCTCCGCCGTCGCCGAGTCGTCGTCCGGTTCGGGGTCGGCGCCATCGCTCTCGACCCTCACCCAGGCGGACGTCGGAGACTCCGTGGCGAACGTGACCGTGACGGCGGCCCCTTCGGGGAGCGTCCCGAGCTCACACGCTTCGGTGACGCAGCGCCCGGTGCTCGAGATGACCGGGACGTCGGGACTGACGGTGCGCAGGAGCCTCACGTTCGCGGCCACGCCAGGGCCGAGGTTCCGCACCGTGGCGTCGAAGACCACCGGACCCTGGTTCGGAGGGGTCGTGCTCTGGAACCGGCCCGCGAGCGACACGCTCAGGTTCGCGCGGCTCGGGGTGCGGGTGATCCGTGCGGCCGTGGAGCTCGCGGTACCGCAATCGTCCTGAATGCCCACCCAGTACGGCGAGGACGGCTGGTCGCCGGCGACGACGAGCGTCGGTCCCGTCGCGCCCGGCACGGGCCGCGAGACGTCTCCGGTCTCTCCGCGGAACCACTGGAAGCGCAGTGCGCCCGTGCCGGCGCGGACGGTGACCGAGACGACAGCGTCTTCCGAGACGAGCACCGTCCGGTCGGCCGGCTGTCGCGTGATCGTCGGGCCAGCGCACGGCCCCCCGGCCGACGGCGGAACGACGATCCGGAGCCGGCCGTTGTCGCGGTCCGCGATCATCAGCTCACCGCCGGGGCCGAGGCCGAGCGCGCTCGGCGACGAAAGCCGCGCGGCGGTCGCGAGGCCGCCGTCGCCGGAGAAACCAGGCTGGAGGCGCGGCTCGCTGCCGGCCAGGGTCTCCTGCGCACCGGTGGTGAGGTCGATCCGCCGGATACGGTGGCCATCCGCGACGAGAATCCCGCCGGTCCCGTCGGGCTGGAAGACCCCGCGCGGCGCCAGGAGCTCCTGGTCGAGGGTCGATTGTCTGGTGGCGTCCCCGACGAGCGTCTCGAGCCGCCCCTCGCGGACACGCCTCAGGAAGGCGAGGCCCCCTCGCGTGTCCGGTTCGTCGTGCCGTGTTCCCTCTGCGAGGATCAGATTCCCGGCTCGGTCGAATCCGATGCCCTGGATGCAGCCGAGCTCGACGTTCGTGGCCACCTCTCCGTCGCCGCCGCCAGCGACGTCGCAGAAGTCGTACTCGGGCGGAACGGTGCCTACACCCTGGGTGCTGCCGGCCACGTACCGGAACACGCCGTCGGGGTCGAGCCTCTTGATCCTCTTGTTGTCCACGAGGTGGAGCGCTCCGCCCGGATCGAAGGCCATGAGGCTCGTCTTCACGCCGGCGATGGTCCGAAAGAGCCCCGTGACCGCGTCGACCCGGAACAGACGCGCGTTCGTGACGTCGTCGACGAAGATGTTGCCGCTCCGGTCGACCGCGAGGGCGGAGGGAGAGAAGGACGCGCTCAACGCGGGGACGTTCTCCTGTCCGTCCCACGTCGGCTTGCCGGTGCCGGCCACGGTGGTGACGCGGCCGTCCTTGACCTTCAGGATCCGGGAGTGGCCGCCATCGGCGACGAGCCATCCGCCGTCGACGTCCTGGGCGAACCCGGAGATCCGGCCGAAGACGGCTTCGAGCGCGGGGCCGTCCGGAAGGGGGACCCGCCCACCGGCCATGCGCTCCGGCACCGTCGTGCCGGCTCGATAGACGACGATCTGATTCCGCTCGTCGGGGTAGTACGTCATGTAGACGTCCTGGGTCTCCAGGAGGTAGACGCGCCCGTCGTCGTCGGCGGCCATCCAGCGCCCGGGCTTGTAGGCGAGGGGCCGCTCGAAGTGCGTTCGGATCTCGCGGGTGAGAAGGTCGATGCGCAGACACTTCGTACCGGACATCGCGTACAGGAACCGGCTGGACGGGTCGATCGCGACGGGGCCCGGTCCGTCCAGCGTGGCGAATACAGTGAGCGTCCCCGAGGGGTCCACCTTGCGGATCTCGTACTTTGGGACGCCGGAGGAGTACCAGGCGACAGGGGCGTACAGGTTGCCGAAGTCGTCGGCGCCGACGCTGCCGGCGAGGAACTCGCCAGATCGGAGGGCATCGACGCTCCGGATCCTCCCGTCTCCTCGCGAGACGCGCTGCACGATCACGCTTGCGTAGATCCCCTGGCCGGCGACGAGGAGGTCGCCGTTCCCCGCGACGGCGATCTGGGACGGTCGAAACAGCAGCGCCGCGGTCGCCGGGCCGCCCACTCCCTGACGATCCGCCGGATGCCCTCCGCCGGCGACCGTGGAGATCACTCCGGTCGCGGCGTCGATCCTGCGGATGCGGTTGCTATCGGTGTCGCTGACGAAGAGGTTGCCGTCGCGGTCCACCGCCACCGCGCTGGGGGCTCGCAGGGTCGCGTCCCGGGCGGGTCCGCCGTCGCCCGCGAAGCCGTAGCCCCCGTTCCCTGCCACCACGCGGAGCGCGCCGGTGTCGTCGATGCGGTAGACGCGGTTCAGCCGGCGATCGGCGAAATACACCGTCGAGCCGCGAACGGCGATCCCGGCGGGGGACTCGAGTCCGACGGCGAGCGCCGTCCGTCCTTCGAGGCTGCCACCCCCCGCGAGCGTGTCGATCCGCTGGGCGTGGACAGGAAGGGAGAGGCCCGTGGCGAGGAGCGCCACGAGAGGCGTCGGCCGGAAGCGCATCGAAGGAGAGTGTCGCGGCGGGACGCCGCCTTTCGTGCGCTTCAGCGCTTCGGGCGTCGAGGGCGCGAACGCCTCCCCGCCGGGCGGCTCCGCAGGGTCCCCTTCGTCCTGGCCGGCTTCGTCGCCGCCGGCTCGCGCGAGATCGCGTCCCACGGCATGGCGTGGTCGTTCTCGGAGAGCGGGAGCATCGACTCGCACGGCGCGACGACGAGACCCTTCGCGATCCTGAGGCGCGGGTACGTCTTGCGGAACGCGGTGATTCCGGACGTGTCGCCGCGGGTCGGCCGGCTCGCCGCCTTCACCTCGATCGGGTAGAAGACCCCGTCCCGCTCCAAGAGGAGGTCCACCTCGGCGCCACCCGCCGACCGCCAGTGGTGGAGGATCGGACGTGGCGACATGAGGGAGATCGCCTTCCTCACCTCGCCGAAGACCGCCGTCTCGAAGAGGGCCCCCCACGCGGGGTGGCTCGACACGGCGTTCGGCGTGGAGATCGCGAGCGACCAGCAGGCCATGCCGGTGTCGCTCACGTAGCCCTTGGCCTTGCCCGCGACCCGCTTCACCGTGTTGCCGGAGTACGCCGGGATCTCGTGCCACTGGAACGTCGCCATGAGGATGTCGAGCCATCGCTGCGCGGTCTGCGGCGTCACCCCGATCTCCCGGCCGAGCTGCGAGCGGTTCACCTCCTGGGCCGTGAGGGCCGCCGCCAGCCGGACGAAGCGTCCGAATTGCTGCCAGTCGGAAACGTCCGCGAGGAGCCGCGCGTCGCGCTCGACGTAGGTCCGCTGATACGCCATCTGGAAATCGGGAATCGTGGCGAGAGGGAGGAACTCGGCCTCGGGCATCGAGCCGCGCCACAGACGTTCGAAGAGAGAGCGTTGGCTCGGCAGGCGCGACAGCCCGAGCCGCACGACGTCCTCCGGCGAGTCGAGCCACGCGGCGAGCCAGTGACGGGCGTCGAGCGTTCCGGTCGCCTCCATCAGGGAGAAGCCTTCGAGATCGAGGAAGGCGACACGGCCGGCGAGGCTCTCGGCGATCGACCGGAGCACCCCCCACTGCTGGGAGCCGGTGAGCACGTACTGGCCCGGGCTCCGGTTCCGGTCGATCCGCCGCTTGAGCGACGGGAGGAGCTCGGGAGCGTACTGGATCTCGTCGAGGACGAGGGGGGGCCTGTGGCTGTCGAGGAACAGCTCGGGATCCCGCCGCGCGTTCTCGACGTCGACGACGGGGTCGAAGACGACGACGTCGGCTCTCCCCTCGAAGAAGTGCGCGAGGAGCGTGCTCTTCCCGACCTGCCTGGCTCCCGTGACGACCACGGCGGGAAAGGTCGACAGGAGCTCCCCGAGACGTGAGGACGCGACCCTGGCGCGAAACATATCTTGCATTTTGATGATGCCATCATCATTTCGCAAGAGATTCGTCCGGCTCTGGCAGGATGAGACGATCCGGTGCATGGCGCGAGAGCGGATCACGGTGCCCACGACCACGCACGAGCGGATCTACGCCGCCGTCCGCGCCATCCCGCGCGGGAAGGTCGCGACGTACGGGCAGGTGGCGGACCTCGCCGGCCTCCCGGGCCACGCGCGGCTCGTCGGCTACGCGCTCCACGCGCTGCCCGACGGCTTCGACGTGCCGTGGCAGCGGGTGCTGAACGCGCGGGGCGAGGTGAGCCCGCGGGTGATCCCCGGCGCCGACGGCCATCAGCGGGCCGTGCTGGAACGCGAAGGCGTCGTCTTCGACGGGAAGGGGCGCGTCGACCTCGAACGCTGCCGCTGGGAGGGCCCGGGGCGGCCGCGACGGCCTGCGCGACCGTCCCGCTCCTCGGGCTCGTCCCGTCCGGCCCGCCCTCGGCGGTAAGCTCGCCGCTCCGTGACGATCGCCGCGCCCCTCCGGGAGTGCCCCCGGTGAGCCCGTGGAAGGCTCGCGTCCTGACGCCGCTCCAGACCGTGCTGACGGCCGTCCTCTTCGCCGAGGTGTCGATCCTTCTCGGCCTCGCGGCGTATCCCGCCGCCGCTCTGTGGCTCGCCGTGGCGTCGCGCCTCTCGCTCGCCGGCGCCCCGCGGCTCGTCGCGCTCACCGTGACCGGGGCGGGGTGCTACTTCGTCTGGGGCGTGGCGCTGCTCGCGATCCTGCCGGTCGCGCGCTGGGTCACCTTCGCGACCGGCACGCCGGTCGGGCGCTTCGACTACGTTTCGCTCGAGGGGTGGCGCTGGGCGAGCTACAACGCGCTGACGCTCACACTGCGCTTCACGTTCATCCACTGGATCCGCCTCACGCCCCTGCTGCCGCTCTACCACCGGCTGATGGGGATGAAGATCGGCGCGCGCGTCCAGATCAACACGGCCGTCATCGCGGACCAGAACCTGATCTCGATCGGTGACGACACCGTGATCGGCGGCGACGTGACGCTCGTCGCGCACGCGGCCGAGCGGGGGCGGCTCGTCACGGCGCCGGTGCGGATCGGGCGCGACGTCACCGTCGGCATCATGGCCGTGATCCTGCCGGGCTGCGAGATCGGGGACGGCGCGGTGATCGCCGCGGGGACCGTGCTGATGAAGGGGACGAAGGTGGGTCCGGGAGAGATCTGGGCCGGCGTGCCGGGAGCGCGTGTGGGGAGGAAGCGATCGGTCGCCTCGACGGCGGCGCGGCCCCGGGAGCCTCAGGCCGTGGCCGGCCCCTTGAGCTCGATCGTGTTCCCCTCCGGGTCCCGGAAGTAGAGCGAGGGTCCGGTCCCTTCCGCCCCGTAGTTCCGGTACAGCTCGCCCGGGTCGATCCCGTGGGTCGCGAGGTGCGCGCGGATCGCCGCCTCGTCGAACGGATCGACGCGGAGGCAGAGGTGGTCGAGGTTGCGCCCCTCGGCCTCCGGCGCGCGGCCTCCCGCGCGCCCGAGCTCGCCGTCGACGGAGACGAGGTCGATCATCGAGGCACCGGCCCGCAGGTGGTGGAGGCCGAGCCGCGGGACGCTCCTGTCGAGCGCGCAGCCGACGACGTCGACGTAGAACCGGATCATCGAGTCGACGTCCCGGCACCGGAGGACGAGGTGGTCGAGGCGCAGGACGTTCACGGGGCCGATTCTGCACGCGCCCGGGCCAGGAGGTAGCACCTCCGGCTCGGGTGCTCGACGCCCTCGTACGGCTCGCGCTCCGTCACCTCGAGGACACGCAGTCCCGCGCCCTCGAGCGCGCGCCGGACCGTCTCCACGGGGAAGAAGCGGAAGTCGAGGGAGACGGCCCGTCCGAACAGCTCCTCCCGATGCACGGTCTCGGTCCCGACGTGGAAGGCGAGGAGGAGGACGCCGCCCGGCGCCAGGACGCGCCGCCACTCGCGGAGCGCCCTCGAGAGCTCGTCGTCGGAGAGGTGCACGATCGCGTAGAAGGAGACGACCCCGGCGAGCGAGGCGTCGGGCACGTCGAGCGCCAGCATGTCCGCCTCGCGGAAGGGTGCGCCCGGCGAGAGGGCGGCGGCCGTCGCGACCATCCCGGGCGAGAGGTCGGTGCCGGTGACGCGCACGCCGAGGTCGTGGAGGTACCGCGCCACCTGTCCGGGGCCGCAGCCCACCTCGAGCACCGCCCCCTCCCCCACCTCCTCCGCGAAGCGTCCGAGGAGATGGCGGTCGAGCGGCTTGGCGTCCAGCTCGCGGAACAGGTGCTCGGCGTAGGCCGTCGCGACGGCGTCGTAGCTCTCGCGGACGCGGGACATGTCCCAGGATCGCACGGAGACATGGGCGCCGGAACCGTGGCAGAGTCGCGCCAGGAGGAGATCGATGCTCGGCAACGTCCTGCTCCTGGCCCTCTCTCTGAACGGTGAACCCTCGACCGCACCAGCGGCCGCGCCGGCGGCTCCCGAGGCGGCCGGACGCGAGTGCACGCGTCTCTTCTACGCCGGCGCGCTGGATACCCTCTGGGCCCGCTTCACGCCGGAGATGAAGGCCGCGCTCAAGAGCGTGGAGAACCTGAAGTCGTTCCGCGACGGCGTCAGCGCCCAGCTCGGTGTGGAGACCTCGGTTGTGAGCGAGAAGATGGACGAGGTCTCCGGCTGGTCGGTGTACGTCCGTCGCGCGCGCTTCGAGAAGGCTCCGGTGGAGGTCGCCGTGCAGTGGAGCCTCGATGCGAAGGGGGCCATCGGCGGCTTCTTCATCCGGCCCGCGGACCCGCCGAAGGAGGCGCTGACGAAGCACCTCGCGTACCAGACGAAGACCTCTCTGCGGCTGCCGTTCACGGGCGAGTGGTTCGTGTTCTGGGGCGGCCGGACGGTGGCCGAGAACTACCACGCGGCGACCGTCGACCAGCGCTTCGCGTACGACCTCGTCGTGATGAAGGGCGGGAAGACGCACCCCGAGGGGAAGGCCGCGAACGAGGACCACTACGCGTACGGCCAGCCGATCCTCGCGCCGGCCGGCGGGACCGTGACGGTCGCGGTGGACGGCATCGCGGACAACGTCCCGGGAGTCATGAACGCGTCGGCGCCGCCCGGCAATCACGTCGTCCTCGACCACGGGAACGGTGAGTTCTCGCTCCTGGCGCACTTCAAGCCCGGGACGCTGAAGGTGAAGAAGGGGGATCGCGTGGAGTCGGGCCAGGTCCTGGGGCTCTGCGGCAACAGCGGGAACTCGAGCGAGCCGCACCTCCACTACCACCTGCAGAACGGGCCGGCCTTCCACGAGGGCGAGGGGCTGCCGGCCCCGTTCGTCGACTACGAGGCGGACGGCAAGCCGGTGTCGCGCGGCGAGCCGGTGAAGGGACAGACGATCCGGCCCGCCGCGAAGAAGTAGGCCGGTCAGGCGGCCGCGCGCGCGAGGTCGGCGAGCGCCGCCTTCTCGTCCGCGTAGAGGTCGAGGACGCGCGCCGAGAGCGACTCGCGGAGCGCCGCCGCCGCGCCGGCCGAGAGGGGGAACTCCTCCGTGGGCGCCTTGCCGAGTCCGTCGAGGCCTTTCCAGGCCTCACGGACCTCCTCGGTCGCGGAGGCGCCGCCGGCATGGAAGAGCTCGGCCTTCCGCTCCAGCCGCTCCCGCGTCGCTCGGAGCGCCGGGACGTCGTCGGGGAGCGCCGCCCTCGCCACCTCGGTCCAGCGGCGTCCGAGGTCGGCGTACCGCTTCCCGAGCGCCCGGAGGCGCGCGTCGCCGAGGACGTCCGCCGCCTCGTCGAGGAACTCCGCCATCAGCGGTCTCGCCAGCCCGCCGCCCGACCAGCTCTCGGCGAACTCGTAGATCGACCAGAGGCCGCGCCACAGACGGGGGCCGGGCGGGAAGATCACGTCCCAGCCGTCCTTCCCCTTCCCGCCGCGGAGGCTCTCGCCCCAGATCCGGAACGCCTCGATCGTGCAGTTTTTCATCCGGCCGTTCGCGAGGCCGTCGGCGCACGCCGCGAGACCGGACTTCACGGCCGCCTTCACGTCGACGGCGCCGCCGCGCGCCGGTAGCCAGAGGACGCGGCTCCTGTCCTTCTTGATCCGTGCCCGCGCGGCGTCGAGGTCCGCGAGCGGCACGGGGATCGGCTCGTCGGCGAGGTCGCCCACCAGGGCCGCCGCGCCGTCGACGCGGTAGACGGTGAGGAGGTGGTAGCCGCCCCCCTGCCAGTAGGCGGGCAGGCCGCGGTACGGGAGCGTCGCCATGTCGACCCAGGCGATCGCGGGGCCCGCGGCGGTGGCTTCCGCGAGCGCCTTCGACGCGGCCGCCTTGCCGCCCGACTCCTTGACGGTCGGCGTGACGCCGAAGCGGGCGCACGCCTCCTTCAGCCAGGCGAGGTCGTCGTACCAGAGGTGCCGTCCCGCCACGAAGAAGCTGGAGAAGTCGGCCGCCTGGTAGTTGAAGGCGAAGCTCCCCGCGCCGACGCCGCCGCCGATGCCGAAGACCATCGCCTCGGTGAACGGCTCCTTCGTGTGCGGCGCCACGACGCCGGCGTGGGCGAGGAGGATGCGGAGCGCGGTCGCGATCGGATTGCTGCCGGGGAAGTGGACGAGGGAAGTGCCGGCCGGGCTCGCGGCGACGACGGGTCTCGCGGACGCCGGCGAGGCGCCGACGACGTGGCGCCGAGCGGTGGCGTAGCTCTCCCCGGTCTTGGCCATGCGGGCGCGGACCCGCTCCTTCAGGTGCTTCTGTGTGGTCATGGGCCTCGGGCTCCTTTTTCGAATCGGCACGGAGAGCGACCGGAGCCTGCGCCTCCACGCTCCCCGCCGGTCGAAAAAGCGCGACCCACGGTCCTCGAGGAAAGGATCCCCTTTGCCCCCGCTGGCCGGGCCGCGCAGGGGCCCGATCGGGGGTGAGGCGGGAGGCGCCGCCAGGAGCAGATCGTGTCGCAGCGGGACGTCGCGCGTCAAGAGACGGCCCGGCCAGGGACCCGTCGCAAGCGCTACGCTCCCGCCATGTCCGTCTACGACCTCGCCCCCGTGCGCCTGCCACGCCTCGCCGGCTCCACGTTCGCCCTCTTCGTGCGCCTCCTCGAGACGGCCTTTCCGGGGCGCCTCCTGGTGGGCAAGACGCTCTCCGACATGGGTGTCCCGGCGCTCCGGAGTCTCGTCGTCGACGAGCCGCCCTCGTTCCTGCCGGCGTGGCCGGCGCCTCCGGCGGCCGGGCCGGAGCCCCCGCCGTCGCTTCCGCCGTGGGGCGAGGGGACGCGGGCCGGATTCCTGGCCCCGTCCGCCGAGGACTTCGTCGAGGCGTACCGGAGCGGCCGCACCACGCCGGAGGCCGTCGCCGAGAGGGCGCTCACGGCGATCGTGGCGAGCGACCGGGCGGCACCGGCCCTCCGGGCGTTCGTCGCCGTCCGGCGTGACGACGTGATGACGCTGGCCCGCGCCTCGACCGCGCGCTGGAAGGAGGGGAGCCCGCTCGGCCCCCTCGACGGCGTTCCGGTCGGCGTGAAGGACGAGCTCGACGTGGCCGGCTACCCGACCACGGTCGGGACGAGCTTTCTCGGCCGGGAGGTCTCGCGGGACGACGCCACGGCGGCGGCGCGCCTCCGGGCCGCGGGGGCGGTGATCCTGGGCAAGACCAACATGCACGAGATCGGGATCGGCGTGACGGGCTTCAACACGCCGCACGGCACGGCACGCAATCCGCACGCGCCGGGCCATTACACGGGCGGTAGCTCGAGCGGCTCGGCGGCCGCCGTGGCGGCGGGCCTCTGTCCCATCGCGGTGGGCGCGGACGCGGGCGGCTCCATCCGTATCCCCTCCACGCTCTGCGGCGTCGTGGGGCTCAAGCCGACGTTCGGGCGCGTCAGCGGGCGTGGCGCGGCCCCGCTCGCCTGGAGCCTCGATCACTACGGGCCGATCGCGGTCTGCGCCCGGGACGCCGCGCTCGCCTACGCGGCGATGGCCGGGGTCGACCCGGCGGATCCGCTCACGCGCGGGACGCCCCAGGTCTCGCTCGACGGGCTGGAGACGGGCGACCTCTCCGGTCTGACCCTCGGGATCTTCCGGCCCTGGTTCGACGACGCGGAGCCGGGTGTCGTACGCGTCTGCCGCGCGCTGGTCGACCGGCTGGCGGAGCGCGGCGCCCGCGTGGTCGAGGTGGAGCTCCCCGACCTCGGAGCCGCGCGCCTTTCGCACCTCGTCCTCGTGGCGGGCGAGATGGCGACCGCGATGGAGCCGTACAGGGCCGGGCACGGGCGGGAGCTGGGGCTCGACGTGCGCGCGAATCTCGCGCTGGCCCGCGCCTTCACCGCGCGCGACTACGTCAAGGCTCAGCGCGTGAGGACGCGGGTGATGGAGCGCTTCCGGCGCGCTTTCGAGACGGTCGACGCGATCGTGACGCCCGGCACGGGAGTCGCCGCGCCGGCGATCCGGCCCGACGTCCTTCCACGCGGGGAGTCCGACCTGACGATGCTCCTCGCGATCATGCGTTTCGCGTTCCCGTCGAACCTCACCGGCCACCCGGCCATCGCGTTCCCGGCCGGGTACGCGGAGGGCGGGCTCCCGGTCGGCCTCCAGGCGATCGGCCGTCCCTGGCACGAGCACGTGCTGCTCCGGATCGCCCGCGTCGCCGAGACCCTCGTGGAGAGGCGGCGGCCGAAGGTCTTCCACGATCTGCTCGGCGGCTGAACGAACCCGGAACGGGGATTCGCGTGTACTGGAGAGGGAGACGAGGTGCCGCGATGACGAGAGCCCTCCCGGCGGCGATGGCGATCTTCCTGGCGTTGCCCGGAGGCGCGCAGCCTGCGGATTGCCCCGCCGGGACTGCCCTCTCCGAGCGGCCAGAGGCGCGTCTCCTGGCGGCGCAGAGGGCGATCGATCTCCTCGCCGCCTCGCACCCGCGGGCCCCGCTCCTGGCGGGGATCCCTCCGGTGCGGCTCCGCAACGTCGTCGACGAGGAGGTCTTCGGGGCCCTCGCCGCCGCCGGCGTCGACCCCGCGCCGCCCAGCTCCGACGCCGAGTTCCTGCGGCGCGTGACGCTCGACCTGACGGGCCGCATCCCGGACATCGGTGCGACGACGGCGTTCCTCTCGGACGCCTCGCCGGACCGGCGGGCGCGGAAGATCGACGAGCTGATCGCCTCCGACGCGTTCGCCGACCGCTGGGCGTCCTTCCTGTCCGAGCTGTACCGGGTCACGGCGTACTCCACGACGTCGTTCATGGGATTCCGGTCGCGCAACGCCTGGCACGCCTACTTCAGAGACGCGCTCCGGAAGGGGACCGCGTACGACGAGATCGCCCGCACCGTCCTCACCGCGGCCGGCAGCAGCGGCGAGGTGGGACCGGCGAGCTTCGTCGTGAGGGAGATCGCGGCGAACGGGCCGCCTCAGGACACCTGGGACAACCTGGCGGCGGCCACCGGCCGCGCGCTCCTCGGCACGAACCTCTCCTGCCTCTCGTGCCACGACGGGGCGGGCCACACCGACCAGCTGAACGTCTGGCTCTCGGGGAAGACGCGCGCCGACTTCTGGGGGATGGCGGCGTTCTTCGCCAACACCTACGTGCGGGCGGAGTACGTCGAGGCGGAGAAGGAGTACCGCTGGGACGTCTTCGACGTCCCGTTCCTCCAGTACCGCCTCGACACCACCGACGGCAACAAGTCGCCGCGGCGGCCGGGCCCCGACGGCTCGGCCGTGGTCTTCCCGCGGGAGATCCTCTCGGGCCAGGAGCCACGCCCGTTCGAGGGGCGGCGCCAGGCGATCGCGCGCCTCGTCACGTCGCACCGGCAGTTCGCGCGCGCCACCGTGAACTACGTCTTTCGGGAGCTCTTCAACCTCGGGCTCGTCGAGCCGGCGGACGGCTTCGACCTGGCACGGCTCGACCCGGCGAGCCCGCCGCCCGCGCCCTGGACCGTCCAGCCGACTCACCCCGCGCTCCTGGAACGGCTCGCGGTGGCGTTCGAGCGGAGCGGGTACGATCTGACGGCCCTGGTGCGCCTCCTCGTCTCGTCCAACGCGTACCAGCTCTCGTCGTCGTATCCGGGCGACTGGCGGCCGGCGTACGTGCCTCTCTTCGCGCGGCACATCCCCCGGCGCCTCCGGGCCGAGGAGCTGCACGACTCGATCTCGACGGCCACGCTGCTGCCCCTCCCGCTGTACGTCCGCGGCGCCCCGGAGCCCGTCCCGTGGGCGAGCCAGCTGCCGGACACGCTGGAGCCGATCGGCAGCGACCCGAGCGGCGTCTCGTACGTGGTGCGCGACTTCCTCGACGCGTTCGGGAGGGGCGACCGCGACCTCACGCCGCGACGCGGTGACGGCTCCCTGCTCCAGGCCCTCCACCTGATGAACGACCCGCTGGTGACGTTCCGGGTGCGCTCGGACGTGACCGGCTCGCTCGTCTTTCGCCTCCGCGCCGGCGTCCCGTTCGAGCGGCGGGTGGACGCCCTCTACCTCGCGACCCTCTCCCGCTTCCCGACGCCGGAGGAGCGGCTCGAGGGCTTCCGCATCCTCCTCGACCCGGGTCGCGGGGAAGCGCAGGCTCTCGAGGACCTCCAGCACGCGCTCCTGAACCAGCTCGAGTTCGTCTTCTGCCGCTGAAGCGCCCCTTCGCGCGAGTCGCGCCAACGGATCGAGGTCCACGCATGAACGGAACCGACCCCTTCACCGGCCCCGGCCTCTCCCGGCGCGGGTTCGCCCGTCTCGGCTCGTCCGCGCTCGTGGCGTCCTGGTATCTCGGGACCTTAGGGAACGCGTTCGGAGCGGCGGTCCGCGCCGGCGTGACGCCGCGCGGGACGGCGCGCAACGCGATCTTCGTCTCCCTCTCCGGCGCGCCGAGCCACGTCGACACGTTCGATCTGAAGGAAGGGGAATGGACGCCGCCCTCCTTCGCGCCGGCCCCGTACCTGGACGGCGCGCTGCGGTTCCCTCAGGGGCTTTTCCCGCGGATCGCCGGGCACGTCGGGGATCTCGCGTTCGTCCGCTCCTGCCGTTCGTGGGCGCTCGTGCACGGCCTCGCGCGGACCTGGGCCGAGATCGCGCGGAGTCCGTCGAGCGCGCTCGGCGCCATCGCGCCGCACGTCGGCGCCGTGGTGGCGCTCGAGACCGAGGCGGCGCGCGTCCCGGAGCGCGACCTCCTGCCGGCCTTCGTGGCGCTCGGCGGGACGCCGCCCGCCGGGGCCGGCTACCTCCGCTCCACGAACGGGCCGTTCGTGCTCTCCCCGCGGCCCGGCGGCTTGCCGTTCCTGGCGCCGGACGGCGGCGAGGCGCGGTTCCGGAAAAGGTGGGACGACCGGACGGCGCTCGAACGAGCCGGCCGCGCGGGCGGTGCGGTGGTGCCCGGAGGCGTCTCGGAGTACACGGGCTTCTACGAGCAGGCGCGTGCGTTGATCGAGTCGCGGGAGGTCGGCGCGCTCTTCTCGTTCAGCGAGGACGAGCTGGTGCCGTTCGGGCGCACGGACCTCGGCGCGGCGTGCCTCGTCGCGGCTAAGCTCCTGGCGGGGCGGCGGGGGACGCGCTTCGTGCAGGTCACGCTCGACGGCTGGGACCACCACACGTCGATCTACGCCCCGAGCGGGCTACCGGCCGTGGCGGCCACGCTCGACTCCGCGCTCGCCGCGCTGCTCGAGCGGCTCGCCGCGACCGCCGGCGAGGCGCCGGGGCGAACGCTCTTGGACGAGACTCTCGTCCTCGTCGCGGGCGAGTTCGGCCGGACGCCCGGCCCCCTGAACGGACAGGCGGGGCGCGACCACTTCCTGCGGCACACGGCGCTTCTGGCCGGAGGAGGCGTTCGCGGCGGACGGGTGATCGGGAGGACGGACGCGCTCGGCGACGGCCTCCTGGAGTCAGGCTGGAGCGCCGACCGCGACGTGCGCCCGGAGGACCTGGCCGCGACGCTCTACTCGGCGCTCGGCATCGACTGGACCACCGTGCGCACGGACGATCCGCTCGGGCGCGGCTTCGAGTACGTGCCGTACGCGCGCGACGGCGTCTATCGCCCGCTCGACGAGCTCTGGGGGTAGAACGGACCGGTGGGCCTGCCCGGCGACGGCCAGGCTCCCGGCCCGCTTCCCGCGCTTCCCGGCTACATACCGGCGTCGTCCGCCGACGGACCGTAGATGGCCGGCACCGCGACGTCGTTCAGGCGGAGGTAGAGCCCGAGCTGCGCGCGGTGGTGGATCAGGTGGTTCATCACGAAGCTCCGGAGCACGGTGACGCGCGGCAGGGTGAAGTAGGTCTGCCCGTTTCCGAGGAGGGACCACGGCGCGAGCAGGTGCTCGTCGCTCGCTCCTTCCAGCGCGGCGCGCGCGGCCGCCACGCCCGTGTCGAGCTTCTCGAGAAGCTCCTTCACGGACGCCGCGGCGGAGTTCTTGATCGGCACGCCTCCCGGCGCCACGTCGAACGAGTCGCTCGTGATGGTCATCGTCCCCCAGCCGGGCACGTTGGCGACGTGCGTGGCGAGGTCGATCATGGAGAACGACTTCTCGTGCGGCTTCCACGTGAAGCGGTTTTCCGGGATCCGCTCCAGCGTCTTCCTCGTGCTGGCCATCTCCTGGTCGAGCTCCGGCAGGAGCGTGGCGGCGATGGAACCCGTGCTCTGGGACATGGTGGCTCTCCTTTCTCGATGAAGCGTAAGTAAAGCGCAAGTCACCTGCGTGGGCAAGCGTTTTCTTCTTCGGGATGGCTGCCCGGGACGTGCTCGCGAGGCCGGCCGGCCGGTCAGGCCGGGAGCGCCCGGAACACGCCCTTCCACCAGCGGTGCACCCGGTGAATCGCCGGGCCCTTGCGGAGGAACATCAGGAGACACTCGCCCGAGATCGCCTCCATTCCGTGCTCGGCGCAGAAGCGCAGCGCCTTCTCCGAGGAGGAGCCCTGCTGCATGAAGACGCGCCGGATGCCGGCCGCGTGCGCCTCCTCGACGACCCGCTCCGTCTCGGCGGGCGGCACCACGGTCACCACGCCGCCGACGGGCTCGGGCAGCGCCGCGAGGCTCGGCGCGCAGCGCAGGCCCGCGATCGTCGCGGCCGTGGGGTGGACGGGGGTCACGCGGTAGCCGTTGGCGAGGAGCTCCTTGAGGATCGTGTTCCCGAACTTCTTCCCGCTCCTCGAGACCCCGACGAGGGCCAGGGACGTCTGGGAGAGGAAGTCGTCGACCGACTGCTTCGTGGTCATGGGGGCCTCCGGATTCCACGATGCGCCGGGCCGGCGCCGCGCGCCTGATTCAGGTTGGGGATTGCCATCCCCGCCGCCCGGCCCGCGGACCGGCGGCGGAGGACCTTCGGGGGACCCAGGAAGCCGGTGAAGGCCCGCTTCACGCGGACGCTGAGGTGCCGGCTGGCGCCGGGGGCGCGACCTCCCGCCCGCGCAGCACGCGCGGCACGACGAGGAGAGCCAGGCCGTAGAGCGCGAACGCCGGGAAGAGCGTCGCGGGGCGGCCGACGCGAAGGTCCTCGAGCAGGACCTTCGCCCCCGCGGCCACGAGCACGGGGTAGGCCAGCGCGGTCAGCTCGCGCAGGGAGCCGAAGCCGCGGGTCGAGGCCAGGAGGAGCGCCCCGGTGACGAGCACGCCGGTGCGGACGAGGGCCAGGCGCCCGGCGTCCCCGGACGTGCCCGGCACGGCCGACGCCAGGACCTGGATCGCGAGCGCCCCGCCTCCGAGCACCGTCAGGAGCGTGATCACCTGGACGGGGATCCGGGCGGGCCAGGACCGCTCCTTCCCGGGCCGGGAGACCGCCAGAGCGGCGAGGCTCGCGAACGCGGCACCGAGCACCAGGAGCGCGGACGTCGTGAAGCGGGGGAGCGGGGCGGTCGCGGCCCCCAGGAACGAGCCGAGAGCGCCCGCGAGGAGCCCGGTCTCGAGCGCGGCCGCGGCGAGGTAGACCGCCGAATGGGAACGGAGCGTCACGCGGTCGAACCGGCCTCCCAGGAACGCCGCGGCCAGCCCGAGCCCGCCCCAGAAGACGGCGAGGAGCGCGGTCCCCGTGACGAGCTCGCTCGCCGAGAGCGTCAGGACGAGGCCCAGGGAAGAGTAGAAGAGGAAGTTGCGGGGACCGAGGTCGCGCTCGACGAAGGCGAACGCCACCGCGTAGCAGGCGACGGCGAGCCCGAGCGCGACACCGCCGAGAAGCCCGGCTCCGAGCCCGGCCGCCTTGGCGACGCGGACCGCGCCGCCGAAGCCGACGAGGAGCGCCGCCACGGTCTGGAAGAGCTCGAACAGCGTCACGTCGCGCCGCTTGGCGAGCGTCCGCACGGAGAAGCTGCCGAGGTAGACCGCGAAGAGCGCGAGCGCCAGGGCGAGGGACCGCCCGGCGGAGAGCGCGCGGTACTCCTCGGGCGGGCCGCCCCTCGCCGATACCAGCATCGTGAGAAGGAGGATCGAGGCGTCGGCCGCGAGCGCGAGCGGCCACCTCAGGCCATGCCACCGCTCGCCGTACGTGAGCCAGAGGACGCCGGCTCCGAGGACCAGGAGGAGGAAGCCGAAGACGTCCAGCGCGCGGGTCGCCACGGCGAGCCCCAGCGATCCCCCGACCGCCCCGAGGACCGCGGTCCAGGCGAGGCCCTCGAGGTCGCGCCGCCAGGCGACGGCGAGGACGAGAGCGGTGAGGAGGCCGAGCGTTCCGGCCGCCGAGGCGGGCGGGAGGACGCCGAATCGGGTCGACGCCTCCCAGACCAGCGGGTACCCGATGGCCACCCCGAGGACGCCGTGAACCAGCGCGGTGAGCCGCTCGCCGCGCGCGCCGGAGCGGTCGGCGAGCGCGATCCAGACGACGGAGTAGACGAGCCCGAGGGCCACCCCGGCCGGCGGGGGGAGCGTCCCCGCGTCGGTGAGCGCCCGCACCAAACGCGCCGCCCAGCACCAGGAATCCGCGCCCGACGAGGGAGAGGAGGCTCGCGGCGGAAGGCGCGGCGCCGAGAGCCAGGGGGGGCGCGACCGCGCCGGCCGCCGGCTCGTCGACCGGGAGGCTCCCGGCCGCCTCCTCCAGCGCGTGGAGCCGGCGCTCGACGGCGCGGAGCGACTCGTTCAGCGCACCGACCTGGCGCTCGAGCGCGGTGAGCCGGTCCTCCATGACGCCTCCTCCACGGGCACGTGGCGCCCGCCGTGCGGGGCCCCGCATCCGGGCCGGGACCGCCTGCGTCGTTCCTGGTAGAGGCAAAGCTAGGAGGGAAACGGCCGGCGCGTCTCTGATACAGATCAATCAGACGCGACCGCCGGACCCTCGGGAGACCCGGTCCGGAGCCTTCCTCCGGAACGCGATCGGCGACATCCCGGCCATCCGGCGGAAGAACCGGCAGAAGTAGGACGGGTCCTGGAAGCCGAGTCCCAGCGCGATCTCGGCCGCCGCCCGGTCGGAGTACCAGAGGAGGCGCTTGGCCTCCACCATCCGGCGGCTGCTGATCACCGCCTTCGCGCCCGTTCCCAGGCTTCGGCGCGTCGTCGCGTGGAGGTGCCCCGCGGTGACGCCGAGCGCCCGGGCGTACGTCCCGACGTCGCCGTCCCCACGGAAGCGCCGCTCCACGAGCCCGAGGAACCGCTCCGCCAGCGGCGCGATCGGGGGTGCGGCGGACGGGCCCTTCTCGCGGACGAAGTGCCGCTGCAGGGTGAGGAGCTCCTCGTGGAGCATGGCTCGGAGGAGGTCGGGCGAATCCCCTTCGAATCTCCGGAGCTCACCCGCCATGCGCTCGAGCCGGCGCCGGAGCGCCCCGACGTCCCGCGGCCGCAGGTCGAGCGCGAGGTCGGCCCCCGGCCGGTGGAAGAACGGCAGCCGGTGGAGGAAGAACGGGTCGGCGAAGAACTCCTCCACGAAGTCCCCCGCGAAGAAGAGGCAGAGCCCGTCGAGGCCGCGGACGTCCCAGAGGCGGACCTGACCTGGCGTGGTGAAGAGGACGCGTCCGGGCCTCACCGCGTAAGCACGGTCGTCCAGCCGGAACGTCCCACGGCCCCTCGTGACGAGGAGGATGTCGTAGAAGTCCAGGCGGTGCGGCTCGTGGCCGGGCACGAAGAGCTCACGCACCCGACCGACGTCGATCAGGAGCTCGGGGCCGTACTTGCGGCGCGCGAAGGCGACCTTCCGGACCAATCCGTGAAAAGTACCATCCTCGCGGCGATCCCTCCCTTACGCCGCCGACGCCGCGTTCCGATACTCCGCGCCGGAGGTCCATCCGATGCTCACTGCCCCCGTCCTCGCCCTCGTCGCGGCCGTCGCAGCCGCCGCAGACGTCGCGGCCGACGTCCC
The DNA here is from genome assembly GCA_964384675.1 of uncultured Holophagales bacterium. Lineage (GTDB taxonomy): Bacteria > Acidobacteriota > Thermoanaerobaculia > UBA5066 > UBA5066 > CAYLNK01. The sequence continues at coordinate 38,798 of CAYLNK010000004.1, forward strand.
GGCCCGTGCCCTTCCCCTCGACACCGGCTGGGACTCGACCGGCGAGGTGCGCGTGGAGCCGTACCTGGGGAAGCCGGCCCTGCGGTTCCGTACCGGCCGCGCCGTACGCCGCGACGTGGCGTTCGCGGACGGCACGATCGACGCGCTCGTGGCCGTGAGCGGCCGCCGGTCGTTCGCCTATCTCCAGTTCCGCATGCAGGGCGACGAGGAGCACGAGGAGTTCTACCTCCGCCCGCACAAGAGCGCGCTCCCGGATTCGCTCCAGTACGCGCCGGTCTTCAAGGGGGAGAGCTACTGGCAGTTCTTCCACGGACCGGGAGGGACTGCCGCCGTGGAGATCCCGCGCGACCGCTGGGTGCCGGTGCGCGTCGTGGTGAGCGGCGGCAAGGCCGCCCTCTTCGTCGACGACCTGACGACGCCGCGCCTCGTCGTCCCCCGGCTCGCGCGCGACCCGGCCAAGGGCTACCTGGCGCTCCGGGGCTTCGTCCCGCCCGGGAGCGCGCCGGACGGTGAGCGGCCGGTGAGCTTCGCCGAGGTGACGGTGCGACCCGGGTTCGTCCCGTTCGACTTCTCGAAGGTCACGGCTCCGGCAGCCCCGTCCGGCACCATCGAACGCTGGGCCGTCTCGCGCTCGTTCACGCCGCCGCCGGGACCGGTGCGAGCCCCGCTGCCGGACGTGATCGGGGGAGGCGGCTTCACGAACCTCTCCGCGGATGCCAGCGGCCGCCTGCTGCTGTTCCGGGATCGGGCCCGTCTCGCGCCTCGGGACCGGGTGGCCGTCTTCGCCCGGGTCGTGCTCGAGGCCCCGGACGAGGGGGTGCGGCGGCTGAACCTCGCCTTCAGCGACGAGGTGACGGTCTTCGTGAACGGACAGCCGCTCTTCTCGGGCGACGCCAGCTATCACTTCGATGACCCACGACAGGACGGGGTCGTCTCGCTCTCACAGGCCACCGTCTACCTGCCGCTCCGGAAGGGCCGCAACGAGCTGCTCCTCGCCGTCGCGGACGTCTTCGGCGGCTGGGGCTTCGCCGGCCAGCTGGAGGCCGCCGAGGGCGTGAAGGTCTTCGCGGAGGCGGTAGCGGCCCGGTAGGCGCCGATCAGGGCCGGGGTCGGCCGCCCCCGGCATTCGCCGGCCCTCCGGTCTCGAGGCACCCGGCGTAGAACGGCCGCAGCTCGTTCACCTCGAACGTGAAGAGCCCGGCAAGAACGCCCGGATCGGAGGCGATCTCCGTGCGTGCGGCGGCCTCAGACCCGGCGTGAAGGACGATCATCCCCTTGTCGGCGTAGCGGGCGCCGAGCGCGATCCGTCCCTCGTCGCGGAGCCGCTTCAGGTTCCGTCCGTGCTCGTGGAAGCCGGCCTGCTCGGCGGGGGGCTTCGCGCGGTCCCAGGCGGGACCGAGGGAGAAGACGACGAGGTAGGCCGCCGTCGCGCGCGGCGCCTCGGCGGGGGCGGCCTTCGGCGCTTCGGGCGGGAACGCTGGCTCCTGGGCGGCGAGCGGGAACGGCACGGCCGCGAAGAGAAGGGCCAGGACGCCTCCGGCCACGATCGATCTCATGGTGACTCTCCTCCGCCCTGCGGGCGTACCGGTCGTACGGCGCGCGATCGTACCGGGCTCGAGGCGCTCCGGATCGCCTGCGGCCCGTGCGCCCGGGGGGCCGGCGGCTCCTATCGAGTCAGCGAAGCAGCCGCACCACGTCGACGATGGAGTAGCGCTCGTACTCGGCGATGCCGAGCTCGGCGAGGAGCGCGTCGTGCGCCTCGTCGGCGCGGAGCCGGATGAGCTTGCGCGTGTACGCCCGTCCGATCTCGTCGCGGGGGCGGCGCGCCTCCTCGTCCTCCTTCCGCCGCAGGAAGGCGAGCGCCGCCGCGTCGTCCCAGAACGCGGCCTCGGGATAGAGGAAGCGTCCGTCACCGAACGCGGTCTCGTAGAGGTCCTCGAAGAGGACGAGGTGCACGCTCGCCTCTCTCCGGGGACGGCTCCTCAGCTCGCCGAGGACCGGGGCGGGCACGTCGCGGAGATCGAGGCGGGCGGCGAAGCCGTCCCGCCACGCCACGGCCGGCGTCGCCGCGAGCCGGTCCGTCGGAGGCGCCGGGATGCCGCGGCGCGCCAGATCCTCGGGCGCGAGGCGCGCGGCCCGGTGCTGCCGGTGGACGAGCTGGTGATACGCGTCCCAGTCGGTGCCGCCGCGCGGAAGGACGCTCCAGCCGGACCCCGCGCGAAAGACCAGCAGCCCGCCCCCAGCGCCGTCCGCGCCGTCCGCGAATGCGACGACGGTCCCGTCGTCCGTCTCGTAGGGCTGGAGGCTGCCCTCGGTCCACCGATCCATCCCCGCGAGTATGGCGCGGGTCCGCCGATCAGCGGGGCCGCGCCTGGTGCTGGGAGAAGCCGATCCTCACGCCCGCGCCCAGGCCCACGCTTCCGGTACCCGGCTCGTGCCGCCGCCACTCGAGCTCCGCCTCCAGTCCGGCCAGCCAGGGCAGCTCCTCGACGAGCTGCGACATCCGGCCGAGGAGCTCCTCGACGCCGCAACCGGTCGGGAGCTCGGCAGTCTCCACGATCTCGCGCACGTCGTTGTCGGTCAGCGGCGTGATGCGGACGACCGGCTCCCGGGCCCCGTGGCCGACGCGGATCAGCGGTCCGAAGCTCGGGTCCGAGCGCACCTGGAGCGCCGCGTGCGCGGCGCCCTCGGCGGCGCGCTCGCCACCTGGCGAGGGCCCGGCGGGAGCGGCGACGTGGATGCCGAAACGCGCGAGCAGGCTCCGGGCCGGCTCGCCCTCGAGCCACAGCACGTCGGTCGTGGACGCGTCCAGGAGCGCGGTCAGCTCCTGCCGGGCGGCGCCGGCGTCGACGTCCTCGTACCAGTGGTGGAGGCCGCCCGGCCTCGCGCGGAACGCGGCGTATTGCACGGCGCGCGACAGCGCCAGCGCCGCGGACTCGGGAAACCGGTACGACGGGAAGACGTGGCGCGAGGCGACCCTTCGGCCGTTGGCGCCGACGTCGAGCTTCACGACGCCCGCCTTCCCCATCAGGCAGAGGAGCGCGGGCTTGGCGACGCCCGTCTCGCGCTCGGCGCGCAGCACCCCGCGTCGGATCCCGCGTCCCACCGCCTGCGGGTCGCAGCTGCCGACGCACGCATAGATGGCGATGATCGCGTCCACGTCCGGGTGGGCGATCGCGCGCCGCACCGCGTCCTCGTACGCTTCCACGGTGACCAGCGGTCCGAGGTCCAGGAGACCCGGCCCGGAGATCGTGAGTCCGTGCGCCTCGCAGGCGTCGGCGCAGATCGTGAGGACCCCGCCGGAGTTGCTGACGACCGCGACCCGGTTGCCGCGCGGGAGCGGCTGGCAGGCCAGGAGGACCGCGACGTCGAACATCTCCTCCAGGGTCTCGGCGCGGATCACGCCGGCCTGGCGGAACAGCACGTCGACGGCGGTGTCGCTCTGCGCCACGGCGCCGATGTGCGCCCGGGCCACGTCGCGCCCGGCCCGGCTGCGGGCGCTCTTCACGCAGAGGATCGGCTTCCGGTACGACAGGCGCCGGGCGATGCGGGCGAAGCGGCGCGCGTTGCCGAACGTCTCGAGGTAGAGGAGGGCCACGTCGGTGGAGGAATCCTCCTCCCAGAACTGGAGGAGGTCGTTGCCGGAGACGTCGGCGCGGTTGCCCGCCGAGACGAAGGTGGAGAAGCCGAGCCCGCGCTCGCCGGCGTAGTCGAGGATCACCATCCCGAGGGCCGCCGAGTGCGAATAGAACCCGATGCGGCCCCGCGGCGGCATCGACGGCGCGAGGCTCGCGTTGAGGCTCACGTCGGGGTGCGTGTTCATCAGCCCCAGGCAGTTGGGGCCCACGAGGCGCGCGCCGTGCGAGCGCACCAGGTCGACCAGCTCCTTCTGGGACGCCGCCCCCTCGGGGCCGCTCTCCGCGAAGCCCGAGGTGACGACCAGGAAGCTCTTCGTCCCCGCGTGGAGGGCCGCCTCGACCACCTCGAGCACCTTGCCCGCCGGGACCGCCACGACCGCGAGATCCACGGGCTCCGGCAGGTCGGCGATGGACGGGTACGCCCGCACCCCGTTGACGGACGTCGTCTGGTTGTTGACCGGGTAGACGGTGCCGGCGAAGTTGCCGCGCAGGATGCCGCGAAAAATCATGCTGCCGACGGCCGAAGGATCGCGCGAGGCGCCCACCACCGCCACGGCCCGCGGCTGGAGGAGCGGCACGAGCGAATTGGCGACCGCGATCCGATCCCGCAGCTCCACCCGCTCGCGCAGCGACGCCACGCCGGTGACCGGGAACTGGACGTGGACACAGCCGCCCCCGCCGCCCGCCTGGCACACCTCGAACCCGGAGTCGCGGAAGACGTTGATCATCGACTGGTTCTCGTACAGGACCTCGGCCTCGAAGCCGACGAAGCCCTGCCCGGCGGCGATCCCGGCGAGCCGCTCCAGGAGGAGGGTGCTGATCCCGCGGCCCTGGAAGTCGTCGTGGACGAGGAACGCCACCTCGGCCTTGCCGCCGACGCCGAGCGACATGTAGTTGCCGATCCCGATGACCCGGATGTCCGGCTCCTGCCCCACGATGGCCAGGATCCCCAGCCGGTCGCGCGGCTCGACCGAGCACATGAACTCGATCACGCTCTTCGCCACGTAGGAGACGCCCCCCATGAAACGCGTGTGGAGGCTCTCCTTCGAGACGGTGCGCATGAGCGACTCGACCGCCGGCACGTCGTCCTTCGTCGCGGTGCGCAGGAGGACGCTCTCCCCGTTCCGGAGGAGGGCGTACTCGGTGAAGGTCTCGGCTTCCGGGATGATCCTGAACATCTCGCCTCTTGCCGAAGGCCGCTCAGCCCGTCACGCCTTCGCCTTCGGATAGCCCATCGAACGGAGCGCCTCGCCGATCTCGTCGAGGATCGCCGGGTCGTCGATGGTGGCCGGCGGCAGGTACGGGAGACCGTCGGCGATCTTCTTGATGGTGCCCCGGAGGATCTTGCCCGAGCGGGTCTTCGGGAGACGCTTGACGACGAGCGCGATCTTGAACGCGGCGACCGGGCCGATCGTCTCCCGCACCTTCTGCGTCAGCTCGGCCACCAGGTCGGCCTCGCTCCGCGTGACCCCCGCCTTGGTGACGACGAAGCCGATGGGGATCTCCCCCTTGATCTCGTCGCTCACGCCGACGACGGCGCATTCGGCGACGTCCGGGTGCGAGGCCAGGACCTCCTCCATCCCTCCGGTCGAGAGGCGGTGCCCCGCGACGTTGATGATGTCGTCGACGCGGCTCATGATGTAGAGGTAGTCGTCCTCGTCCTTGTAGCCGGCGTCGGCCGTCAGGTAGTAGCCGGGGAACGCCTCGAGGTACGACCGCTGGAAGCCGGCGTCGTTGCTCCAGAGCGTGGGCAGGCAGCCGGGCGGGAGCGGCAGCTTGACGACGATCGTGCCGATCTGGTCGTGGGTGAGCTCCTTCCCGTCGTTGCCGAGGACCTGTACGTCGTAGCCCGGGACCGCCCTCGTGGGCGATCCGGCCTTCACCGGGAGCATCCCCAGGCCCAGGCAGTTGGCGGCGATCGGCCAGCCCGTCTCGGTCTGCCACCAGTGGTCGATCACGGGCACGCCGAGGTTCCGCTCGGCCCAGTGGAGCGTGTCGGGGTCGCACCGCTCGCCGGCCAGGAAGAGGGTGCGGAACCGCGACAGGTCGTGGCGCGGGATGTGGCTGCCCGTCGGGTCGTCCCGCTTGATGGCGCGGAAGGCCGTCGGCGCGGTGAAGAGGACGTTCACGCCGTGCTGGGACGCCACCCGCCAGAACGCGCCCGGGTCGGGCGTCCCCACCGGCTTCCCTTCGTAGAGGATCGTCGTGCAGCCCTTCAGGAGCGGTCCGTAGACGATGTACGAGTGCCCCACGACCCAGCCGATGTCGGAGGCGGCCCAGTACACCTCGCCCGCGCCCACCCCGTAGATGCTCTCCATGCTCCACTTCAGGGCGACGGCGTGCCCGCCGTTGTCCCGCACGACGCCCTTCGGGATGCCGGTCGTGCCGGACGTGTAGAGGATGTAGAGCGGGTCGGTGGCGGCGACGGGGACGCAGCCCGCGGGCTCGGCGCCGGCGAGGAACTCGCCCCATTCGAAGTCGCGGCCCGGCACGAGCGTGGCCTCCACCTGGGGCCTTTGGAGGATCACGCAGCCGGACGGCTTGTGGCTCGCGAGCTCGATGGCCTGGTCCAGCATCGGCTTGTACGGGATCACCCTTCCCGGCTCGATGCCGCAGGAGGCCGACAGGATGAGCTTCGGCCGGGCGTCGTCGATGCGGGTCGCGAGCTCCTTGGGGGCGAACCCGCCGAAGACCACGGAGTGGACCGCGCCGAGCCGGGCGCACGCCAGCATGGCGATGACGGCCTCCGGCACCATCGGCATGTAGAGGACGACGCGGTCGCCCTTGACCACGCCCAGGCGCCGGAGCGCGCCGGCGCAGAGGGCGACGTCGTCGCGAAGCTCCGCGTACGTGTAGGTCCGGAGCGTTCCCGTGAGCGGGCTGTCGTAGATCAGCGCCCGCTGCCGGCCCCGCCCGCGCTCGACGTGGAAGTCGAGCGCGTTGTAGCAGGTGTTGAGCATCCCTCCTCCGAACCAGCGATAGAACGGGGGGGTCGAGTCGTCGAGGACGCGGTCCCAGCGCCGGTCCCAGTGAAGGGCCTCGGCCGCCTGGCCCCAGAAGCCGGCGGGGTCCTTCAGGGAGCGCTCGTACGCGGCGTCGTAGGTGCTGGCCATGGGGTCCTCCTGAAGATGTCGGTTCCGGGTCAGAACCAGTACGGCCTCGCGGCCTCGAGGAGCCGGTCGGCGACCTGCCGGTTCCGATGCGCGATCTCCGCGCGATTCGGGACGAGCGTGGACGGAAGAACGGGGTCGTGGAAGGCCGGGCGGAACCGCTCCCCGAGGATGCGCTTCCATCGCGTCCGCCAGGCCCGGGGCAGCTCCTCGGGCACGGGGAGGTCGTGCACCAGTAGGTACAGCAGCGTCCAGACCAGGGGCGCGGCGCGCAGGGAGTAGCCGCCGCCGAGCGTGAAGAGGACGCGCCCCTTGGTGAACCGATCGGCCCACCCGAGGATGCGCCGGAAGATCGCCTCGTAGTCCCGCGTCGTCAGCATCAGGTCGGCGAGCTGGTCGTCGAAGTGGGCGTCGGCGCCGGCCTGGACCACGAGCACCGCCGGCTTGAAGTGGTCGAGGGCGGCCGGCACGACTTGGTCCAGGACCTCCAGGTAGCTCTCCCCCTCGGTCATCGGCTCGAGGGGGACGTTCAGCTTCAGGCCGCGGCCCACGCCGGAGCCGAGCTCGTGGATCTCGCCGGTACCGGGAAAGAGGTACTTGCCCGACTCGTGCAGGCTGATCGTCATCGCCCGCCGGTCGTCGTAGAGGATCTGCTGGACGCCGTCGCCGTGATGGACGTCGATGTCGAGGTAGACGACCCAGTGTCCGCGGGCCGTCAGGTACTTGGTGGCGATGGCGAGGTCGTTGTAGACGCAGAAGCCCGAGGCGGCGTTTCGCCGCGCGTGGTGGAGGCCCCCGCCCATCTGGAGGACGCGCTTGGCCTTCCCTTCGTAGATCAGGCGCGCGCCGTGGAGCGTGCCGCCGACGTGCGCCCGGGCGGCCTCGTCCATGCCTGAGAAGGCGGGGGTGTCGGGAGTGCCCAGCCCGTACTCCTTGCAGTCCGGGACGGACTGTCCCTCGCCGAGCGCCTTCACGCGGCGCACGTAGTAGTCGTCGTGCACCGAGAGGAGGTCCTCGGTTCGCGCGAGCTCCGGCTCGACCAGCGCGACGCGGTGGCCGAGAGCCTCCAGGAGGTCGAGCGCCATCTCGACCCGCAGAGGGCTGAAGGGGTGGTCCTCGCCGAACGAGTACTTCGGGTACGCCGGGTGGAAAACTACCGAGGCCATGGCTTCTCGGGTGGCCAGAGCACCTCGAAGCCGACCCGGCGAAGGTCCTGGGCGAGGGGGCGGATCTCCATCGAGCCGATGCGCAGCACGGCCCGCGCCGTCCGCGAGCTGTCGGGGTAGGTCAGGATCGAATGGATGTTCAGGCCGCGCTCGGCGACGAAGGCGGTGAGCCGCGCCAGCTCTCCCGGGTGGTCGGCCAGGCGCACCTCGAGGCGGCCCGACGGCTTGTCGACGCCGGTCATCCGGATGAGCGCGTCCAGGAGGTCGAGTCCGGTGATGATGCCGACGAGGCGCCCGTCCTCCACGATCGGCAGGCAGCCGATCTTCCGCTCGCGCATGGTGCGCGCGGCGTCCTCGACGGGGTCGGCGAGGTCCGCCGTGAGCGGCGACCCGCACATCACCTCGGCGACGCGGCTGCCGGGCGGGAACGGCGTCGGCGCGAGGGCGCTCGTGGCGAGGCGCAGGTCCCGGTCCGTGACGACGCCCACCAGCCGGGTCCCGTCGACGACCGGCAGGTGCCGGATCGCCTTCTCCTGCATGGTCCGGTAGGCGTCCGCGAGCGTGGTGTCCGGCGAGACCGTGACCGCCGGGCTCCTCAGGATGTCCTTCACCAGCATGACCGCCTCGCCTTCCTCCCGTGGTCCGGGGGACCTCGCCGTCACTCTTCCTTGCCGAACAGCCTCAGGTCCTCCGGACCCTCCTTCACCTCCACCTTGGCCGCTCCCTGCACGGCCTGGCGGATCTGCTCGACCACGTCGGGGTTGGCGAGCGTGGTGATGTCCCCGGTGTCCAGCGTGTTCGAGATCGCCGCGAGGACCCGGCGCATGATCTTCCCCGAGCGCGTCTTGGGCATGTCGGGAACGATGTGCACCTGCTTCGGCCGGGCGATCTTCCCGATCATCAGCTCGATCGTCGCGATCACCTTGTCGGTGATCTCCTTGGTGGGCGCGTACCCCGGCTTCAGAGAGATGTAGATCTCCGGGATCCGGCCCTTGACCTCGTCGACGACGGGCACCACCGCGGCCTCGGCGACCTCCGGCAAGGTGAGGCAGGCCGACTCGAGCTCCTTGGTCCCGAGCCTGTGCCCCGCCACGTTGATGACGTCGTCGACGCGTCCCAGGATGCGGAAGTAGCCGTCGGCCGCGTGGAGCGCGCCGTCGCCCGCGAAGTACGGCCAGTCCTGCCACCGCTTGCTCTCCCGGTCCTTGCAGTACTTGGCGTAATACTGGCGCGTGAACCGGTCGCGGTCGCCCCAGATCGTCTGCATGATCCCCGGCCACGGGTTCCGGATGCAGAGGTTGCCGGCCCTGCCCGTGCCCGCCTCCATGACCTGCCCCTTCTCGTCGAGGATGACGGGATAGACGCCGGGCATGCCGGGGCCGGCGCTGCCCGGCTTCATCAGGTCGATCGCGGGCTTGGTGCTGCAGAGGAAGCCGCCCGTCTCGGTCTGCCACCAGGTGTCGACGATGACCGCCTTCCTCTTGCCGACGACCTCGAAGTACCACTTCCAGACCTCCGGCTCGATCGGCTCGCCGACGGTCGTCATGTGCTTGAAGCGGTAGTTGTACTTCGCCGGCTCGTCGGGGCCGGCCTTGCGCAGCATCCGGATCGCGGTGGGCGACGTGTGGAAGATGTTCACGTCCAGGCGTTCGGCGATCCGCCACGGCCTCCCGGCGTCCGGATACGACGGCGTCCCCTCGAAGATGACCGCCGACGCGCCCACGGCCAGCGGCCCGTAGACGATGTACGAGTGCCCGGTGATCCAGCCGATGTCGGCCATGCACCAGTAGACGTCCTCGGGGTGGATGTCCTGCACGTACTTGGAGGTCGCGGCGGCGTAGGCCAGGTAGCCCCCGGTCCGGTGCTGGCAGCCTTTCGGCTTGCCGGTGGTGCCGCTCGTGTACATGAGGAAGAGCGGGGCCTCGGCGTCCATCGGGACCGGCGCGACGCGGGCGCGGCGGTAGTCCTTCAGGATCTCGTCCACGAAGAAGTCGCGCCCGGTGACCATGGGCGTCGCGGACGTGTATTTCTCGGGGTAGCGCTTCCAGACCAGGACCTTGTCGATCCTCTGGCCTTCCTTCTCCGCGGTGGCGACGGCGATCTCGGCGCTGGCCTTGTGGTCGATCATCTTCCCGCTGCGGTGATAGCCGTCCATGTAGATGAGGACGCGGCTTCCCGAGTCGGCGGCCCGCAGGCCGCACGCCTCGCCGCTGAACCCGCCGAACACGACCGAGTGGATCACGCCGAGCCGCGCGCAGGCGAGCATCGTGATCGGCAGCTCCGCCACCATCGGCATGTGGATCGTGACCCGGTCGCCGGCCTTCAGGCCCGCGAAGTCGCGGAGGAGGGCCGCGAACTCGTTGACCCGGGCGTACAGCTCCTGGTACGTCATGGCCACGGGCTCCTCGTCCTCGGGCTCGGGGACGAAGATGATCGCCGCCTTGTTCTTGTACTTCGCCAGGTGGCGGTCGACGCAGTTGTACGAGGCGTTCAGCTTGCCGCCGACGAACCACTTCCAGAACGGCGGGTCGCTGGTGTCGAGCACCGTGTGCCAGCGCTCGCTCCAGGTGAGGAGCTCCGCGTACTCCTCGAAGCACTTCGGGAAGTTCGCCTCGGAGAACCTCTCGTTGATCTCCGGGTCGGTGAGGTTCGCCTGCGCGATGAAGGTGACGGGCGCCCGGTAGGAGGTCTCCTCTTTCCAGTGGACCTCGATCTGGGCCTCGGTCGTCTCGGCGGGCTTCCCTCCGGCGGTTTCTTCGGCCATGTGCGTCTCCTTCTGAGCTGAGGTTCGAGAGGCGCGAGATCTCTCGAGGCCCGCGGGACCGTCTCTCCGTCGTCTCGCGACGATGACACCGATGTCTACTCCGAAGAGGCTCCTCTCGCAATCGTGCGTGTGCGGCATTTCCCGAGGAGGCGATCCGAACGGTGGCCGGCCGAACCCCCGCCGCGCCCGTCCCAGGGGCGTTAACGCCCTGCGCCGAGACGTCGCCCTCTACCGTGTTTACGCGCATCGCCGAAAGGAACCGCGAATGATGAAGGTGCATCGTGGACCCGTCCGAGCCGTGAGCCGAAGTTACCGGGATGGGTTTCACGGCTCGTGAAAGCCGTGGAGCGAAAGGAGAGGTTGCCCGATGAGAAGAACGCGACCCCGCTCCCCCGGTACCTTCGCGACCGCCGCCTCGGGGCTCGCGCTCGCGCTGCTCCTGCCTGCGGGGGACGTCGCCGCGCAGGCCGTGATCAAGGTCAACGACGACGTGAGCTTCAAGCTCGGCTTCCTCCTCCAGGGGCAGGCGGACTGGCTCGAGGACGCGGCGACCGGCGGCCACACCCAGAACCTCTTCCTGCGGCGCGCCCGGGTGCTGATCGGGGGCAGCGTCGCCAGGAACGTCTCCTTCTTCTTCGAGACCGACAACCCGAACCTCGGGAAGAACCCGGCCGGCGGCGCGAAGGCGATCTCCACGGGCCTCATCGTCCAGGACGCGTTCGTCTCCTGGAAGACGCTCGGCACGGACGACCTGATCCTGGACGGCGGCCTCATCCTGACCGGGATCGCCCACAACTCCCTCCAGGGGGCTACCTCGCTGCTCCCGGTCGACTACGGCGCGTACTCGTTCCTCTTCGGCGCGGCCACGGCCGAGAACAACGTGGTCGGGCGCGACACGGGGTTCCAGGTCCGCGGGTACCCCCTGGGCAAGCACCTCGAGTACCGGCTCGGCCTCTGGCAGGGCGCCCGGGACTCCGCGAGCCGGCAGTCCTTCCGGACGACGGCGCGCCTCCAGTACAACTTCCTCGAGGCGGATACCGGCTTCTTCTATTCGGGCACGAGCTTCGGGAAGAAGAAGATCTTCGCCATCGGCGGCGGCCTGGACCTCCAGAAGGACTACACGTCCTGGGCGGCGGACCTCTACTTCGACCACCCGCTCGGGCCGGGCGCCCTCTCCGCCCAGCTCGACTTCATCCACTACGACGGCGGCAGCTTCCTGAAGACCGCCGCCGGCGCCCCCAGCCTCCCCAGCCAGACCACCGTCTATGCCGAGGCCGGCTACTACGTCTCCTCGGTCAAGCTGATGCCGTTCTTTACCTACGGCAGCAAGGACCTCTCGGACGTCGACACGGGTGACGAGACGCGCTGGTCGATCGGCCTCGGGTTCCTCCCGTTCGGCCACAACTTCAACCTCAAGGCGGCCTACGGGAAGATCGACCCGAAGAACGCGAAGAGCGTGGATCAGTTCACGATCCAGCTCCAGGCGTTCTATTTCTGAAGAGAGAGCGGAGAGATCATCGCCGATCCGTCCCGGGTCCGCGGACGGGCGTGACGGCGCTGGAAGGAAAGGGGAGGTAGAGATGAGCGATTCGGCAGCCGCCAAGGTCAACGAGTCGGGTATTCCGACTCTCACTTCCGCGGAGGAGCGGCGCGTCATCGTCGCCTCCTCCGTCGGGACCGTCTTCGAGTGGTACGACTTCTACCTGTACGCGACGCTGGCGCCCTTCTTCGCGGCCCTGTTCTTCCCGAAGGGGAACGACACCGCCGCGCTGCTGTCGGCGTTCGCGACTTACGCCGCCGGGTTCCTGGTCCGGCCCTTCGGGGCGATCTTCTTCGGGCGCATCGGCGACCTGGTGGGGCGGAAGTACACGTTCCTGGTCACGATCGTGGTCATGGGCTCGGCGACCTTCCTCGTCGGCCTGCTGCCCACGTACGAGAGGGTGGGGATGCTCGCTCCCATCATGCTCGTCACGCTCCGATGCCTCCAGGGCCTCGCGCTCGGCGGCGAGTACGGAGGCGCGGCGACGTACGTGGCCGAGCACGCCCCCGACGGCAAGCGCGGCTTCGCGACGAGCTGGATCCAGACCACGGCGACCGTGGGCTTCTTCCTCGCTCTCGTGGTGATCGCCACCTGCCGGTCCATGATGACCCCGGATGCGTTCAAGACCTGGGGCTGGCGGGTCCCGTTCGTCCTGTCGATCCTCCTGCTCATGGTCTCGGTCTACATCCGGCTGAAGCTGCAGGAATCCCCGGTCTTCGCGCGGATGAAGCGGCAGGGCAAGGCGTCCCTCTCGCCGCTCATCGACAGCTTCTTCAAGTACCCGAACAACAAGTACGTGGCCCTCGCGCTCTTCGGCGCGACCGCGGGCCAGGGCGTCGTCTGGTACACGGGCCAGTTCTACGCGATGTTCTTCCTGACGATCACCCTGAAGATGGACTACCTGACGGCCTACATGCTGATCGGGGCGTCGCTCCTCATCGGCACGCCGTTCTTCATCCTCTTCGGCAGCTGGTCCGACAAGATCGGGCGCCGGAACATCATCCTGCTCGGTTGCCTCATCGCGGCCGTCACGTACTTCCCGCTCTTCAAGGGGCTCACCCACTACGCCAACCCGGCCCTCGAGAAGTACCAGGCGGCGACCAAGATCAGCGTCGCGGCCACCGAGTGCAACTTCCACATCTTCCCCACCCCGGGCACGAAGTACTCGGATTGCGACAAGGCCCGGGACGTCCTGACGAAGGCGGGGGTCTCCTACGACCTGCTGCCCCCGGTGCCCGGCTTCAGCGTCGTCACCCGGGTCGGCGACCGTGAGATCCAGGGGTACGACGCCACGGCCGAGGCCAGGATCAAGGCCGCCCTGAAGGAGACCGGCCACCCCGGGGACAAGCTCGACAAATCGCAGATCAACTACCCGATGGTGCTGCTGCTCCTGGTGATCATGGTGATCTACGTGACGATGGTCTACGGGCCGATCGCCGCGTATCTCGTCGAGCTCTTCCCGACGAACATCCGCTACACCTCGATGTCGCTTCCGTACCACATCGGCAACGGGTGGTTCGGCGGCATGCTGCCTCTCCTCGCCACGGCCATGGTGGCGGCATCGGGCAACATCTACTACGGCCTCTGGTATCCGATCGTCGTCTCCGTCATCACCGTGATCATCGGAGGGATCTTCCTGCACGACACCAAGGACGTGAAGTTCCACGAGGTCTGACGGTCATTCGCTGAAACCCGAGAAGGGGCGGGACCGTGACGGGCCTGCCCCTTCCCTCTTCCGGAAGGAGGAACACCATGGCGACCCAGATCCTCTACTCCACGGACTTCTCGGAGATCTCCGCCCACGCGTTCGACGAGGCCGTGAAGCTCGCGAAGCTGATGGGCGCCGAGCTCGTGATCGGTCACGTCCTCCACTTTCCCCCGATGCTCTCCGACCTCCCCGCGATGACGGAGGAGAAGGAGGACGCCATGCGCCTCTGGTGCACTCACCGGCTCGACGAGCTGGCCGCGCGCGCGGAGGCGGCCGGAGTGAAGGCGCGGACAGCTCTAAGGGAAGGGGCTCACGCCCACGCCGGAATCACGAAGCTGGCCGAGGAGACGAGCGCCCTGATGATCGTCCTCGGCACGCACGGGCGGACCGGCCTGTCCAAGCTCGTGCTGGGAAGCGTCGCCGCGCGGGTGATCACCGAGGCGCCGTGTCCGGTCCTGACGGTCCGGGCGACGTAGGCGCCTCGACCCGGCCCGGCCCGGCTTCCTGAGAGGCTCTCGGCGGTCGGACGACCGTCACGGTGCACGGCGCCTTCGCGGCCACCTCCGCCGAGACGCTTCCCAGGATGTTGCGCAGGGTCGAGCTCGTCCGGGCGCCCATGACCACGTGGTCGACCTGGTTGGACTCGGCGTACTCGAGGATCGCCGACGCCGGATCCGGCGACTCCAGGACGTGGAACGTGATCCGCGACTCCTCCACGCCGAGCGGCCGCGCCCAGCTCCGGAGCTCGGCGAGCCTCTTCAGGTGCTTGTTCTGCCCCTCCTCGTCCAGCGTCCGGTCGAGCGCGATCCGGTGGTGCTTGAGGATGTTGACGCACGCGAACCGCGCGCCCGGGAGCCGCTCGAGGCCTCGCTTCACGGTGTCCAGCAGGGCGTCCGCGAGGGCCTCCGAGCCCTCGGCGAGGTCGATCGCGACCATGACGATCGGGGCCGTCGAGACCGGCGGAGCGGTGGCGTGCTTCATCACCGGCGCGTCGTCCCATTGCTGGAAGCGGCGGCGGATCGCGACGCTCCACGGGTCCTGCCGCATCCGCTCCGAGCGCGCCGTGAGCTTCACGTCGTCCGGGTGCGCCAGGTCGAAGGCGAGCTGGGCCGCGGATGGATGCCGCCGGGACGGATCCACCTCCAGGCAGCGCAGGACGACCTCCTGGAGCCACGGCGGGTAGTCGGGGCGCAGGCGGCGTGGCGGCACCGGGTCGCGCCAGAGCCTCTTGTAGAGCCGGCTCTTCCCTTTCGGGTCGCCGAACGGGCGGACGCCCGTCGAGAAGAAGTAGAGGAGCACGCCGAGCGCGAAGAGGTCGCTCCGGTGGTCCCGGCGCACGCCGAGGACCTGCTCGGGCGCCATGTACGGGCCCGTGCCGTACGGCAGGCGGAACTCCTCGGCCATCAGGTCCGGCAGCCGTGCGTGCCGCGCGAGCCCGAAGTCGACGAGGACCGCCTCGTCGGACTGGCGCATCACGATGTTGGACGGCTTCACGTCCAGGTGGATCACGTGCTGGAGATGGAGGTCGTGGATGGCGATCGCGACCGTGGTCCCGATCGAGGCGACGTCCTCGTACGGCAGCGGCAGCCGGCCGAGCAGCGGCAGGAGGGACGGCCCCGGGATCTGCTCCATGACGAGGTAGGGCCGGGTCGCGAAGTCGCCTGCCGCGACGAACCTCGGGACGTGGATTCCCGAGAGCCTGGGCAGGATCATCTGCTCCATCTCGAAGCTGACGATGGCGGCCGCGTCCATCCCCTCGAGGATGCTCGGCACCTTCATCAGGATCGGGAACGTGACGTCGGGGTGCGTCACCTTCCGGAGCGTGGACATGCCTCCCTCGTGGATCAGCTCGCCGACCAGGAAGCCGTCGATCACGTCCCCGGCCTGGACCCGCTGGCGCGCCACGCTCCGTCAGACCCCTTTCCGGAGCCGCTCGGCGAGCCAGGGGGGAAGGCCCGCGGCCAGAACCTTCGCCGCCGCGGTCTCCACGTCGTACGGGACCCGCATGTAGGTGATCTCGGATCTCTTCGAGTCGAAGAGAGCGTAAGAGGCCGCGGGGTTGCCGTCCCTGGGCTGGCCCACGGAACCGACCACGGCGAGCCAGCGCCTGTGGGACGTCAGCGGGATCGGGGAGCCGGCCACCGGCCGGAACGTGACCACCTTCCACATCTCGGTGACGCTGTCCCAGATCTCCGACATGCTGTACAGCATCGGCTTGTGCACGTGTCCGCAGAACGTGATCCGGGAGGCGGCGGCCCGCATGCTCCGCCTGGCGTCGTGGGCGTCCGCGACGTAGGTCCAGCTCCGCGGCGAGACGGCGTCGGCGTGGACGAAGAGGCGTCCGTCCTCCTCCAGCGTGGGCGGCAGGCCCGCCAGGAACGCCCGGTCGGCGGGGCCGAGCTGTCCCTGGGTCCACTCGATCGCGGCCCGCGCCTGGGAGTCCATCGACTCGGCTCGCCCGCCCACGGCCGCGTCGTGATTGCCGAGGAGGGCGACGTCCCCCGCGGCGACTCTCCGGCGAAGGGTTCCGATCACCCACTCCGGATCGGCGCCGTAGCCCACGTAGTCCCCCAGGAAGACGGTGCGGCCGACACCGCGGGCGTCCGCGTGGGCGAGGCACGCTTCGAGCGCGCCCCGGTTGGCGTGGATATCCGCCATCAGGGCGATCAGCATGAGGTTCGGGGCACCGAGCCCTATCGTAGTCCTCCCACGGAGGGCGCCCGGGCCGGTCGCTCGCGTTGGACACCGTGCTAGCCTCCGCGAAAAAAGGAGTCCCCATGCCGAATCCTTTCGTTCACGTCGAGCTCCACACGGCCGACCTGAAGGCCGCCAAGAAGTTCTACCGCTCCCTGTTCGACTGGAAGCTGGAGGACGTGAAGATGGGGCCCGGGATGAAGTACACGATGCTCGACGTCGGCAAGGGTGTCGGCGGCGGCATGATGACGAAGCCGGCCCCCGAGGCTCCGGCCCAGTGGCTCTCGTACGTGGAGGTCGAGGACCTCGCCAAGACCGTCGCGAAAGCGCGGAAGATGGGCGCGAACGTGATCGTCGAGGGCCAGGAGGTGCCGGAGATGGGGACGCTCGCCATCTTCGTCGACCCGACCGGCGCGATGCTCGGGCTCTGGCAGCCCGCGAAGAAGAAGCCGGCGCGGAAGGCGGCTGCCAAGCCCGCCGCCAAGCGCTGAGCACCACCCGCCGGCGCCGCCGGCGGGCGATCGGGCGACAATGCCGTCTTTCGCGGGGCCGCCACGAGGCCCCGCGGTGAGGGTGTGATGCGAGTCGTAGTGGCCCTGGGCGGTAACGCCCTCCTCCGGCGCGGCGAGCCGATGACGGCCGAGAACCAGCGCGCGAACGTGCGCGTCGCGGCCGAGGTGCTCGCCCCGGTCGCGCTGGAGCACCAGCTCGTCATCTCTCACGGGAACGGTCCGCAGGTGGGGCTCCTCGCCCTGCAGGCCGCGTCGTACGCCGGTGTCGAGCCGTACCCGCTCGACGTCCTGGGGGCGCAGACCGAAGGGATGATCGGCTACATGATCGAGCAGGAGCTGGGGAACCTCCTGCCGTTCCAGGTCCCCTTCGCGACGGTGCTGACGATGGTCGAGGTCGACCCGAAGGACCCCGCCTTCCAGAACCCGACGAAGCCGATCGGGCCCGTCTACTCCGAGGAGGAGGCGAAGCGCCTGTCGGCGGAGAAGGGGTGGACGGTCGCGCGGGACGGCGACCGGTTCCGGCGGGTGGTCCCGTCCCCGCTCCCGACGCGGATCTTCGAGATCCGGCCGATCAAGTGGCTGCTCGAGAAGGGCGCCATCGTGGTGTGCGCGGGGGGCGGCGGCATCCCGACGATGTACGGCGAGGACGGCAAGCTGCGCGGGGCCGAGGTGGTGATCGACAAGGACCGCGCCAGCGCGCTCCTGGCCCAGCAGCTCGAGGCCGACGTCTTCGTGATGGCGACGGACGTGGCCGGGGTCGCGGTGAGCTGGGGAAAGCCGGACGCCCGGGTGATCCGGCGCGCGTCGCCCTCGGCGCTCGGCCGCTACGACTTCGCGTCCGGCTCGATGGGCCCGAAGGTCGAGGCGGCCCGCGACTTCGCGGCCCGTACCGGAAAGGTCGCGGCCATCGGCGCCCTCGGCGACATCGCGCTCATCCTGGAGGGGAGGGCCGGCACGATCGTGACGAACGACGTCGCGACGATCGAGTGGGGCTGAGGACGGTCAACGGCTCCCGGCCATCGTCCCCGCTTCCGGGGGCGCGCCCTTCGGAACGACCCGGTGGGCGACGGGCGCGAGGGTGGACGTCGAGGTGCCGGAGAAGTCGATGTGGTGCACCTTCGGGATCAGGCCGCCCTCGGTCGAGATGAAGACGCTCTCGACCGCCATCTCCTCGCCGTCGAGGGTGACGAAGGCGTGCACCCGGGCCCCGGCCTCCGTCTCGATCTCCTCGGCGCGGAAGACGATGCCCTGAAGGGCCTTCACGGAGAAACGCACCTCGTGCGCGCCGATCTCCAGGAACTTGATCCCGTAGGCCCTGGTCCTCTCGAGGTTCGTCAGCTCCTCGCGCGCGCCGCCGCGCGTCTTCATGACCCAGTAGACCTGGAGCGGGACGCGCGCGTGGAAGCCCTCGGTCGTCAGGTTCGCCTCGTAGACGAGCTCGTTCTGGTTCAGGCTCCGCCTCACCAGGAAGACCGGCTGCGCGCAAGGCGGGTGGCACGGGCCCGGGACGGGGTCGGGCGGCGGCTCCCCGGACGCGATTGCCCCGGCCGGCGTCAGCGCCAGGACCAGCAGCAGGGGCAGGGGGGATCCTCGGGCGCGCATGGAGCGGGCATGGTACTCCCGCCCATCTGCGGCAGAATCGAGCCATGGAATTCGGGATCCTCGGCCTCGAGCTGTCCGGCAAGACCACGCTCTTCTCCCTCCTGACCGGCCACGCCGCGGGCCCCGCGACGCACAAGCGCGAGGCCCACGTCGGCATCGCCCAGGTGCCCGACCCGCGGCTCGACCGGCTGACGGCGATGTTCAAGCCGAAGAAGCACACGCCCGCCACGGTGCGCTTCGTGGACGTCCCGGGCGTGACGAAGGGGGGCTCGCAGGGGCTCAACCTGCCGGAGCTCCGGCAGATGGACGGCCTCGCCGTCGTCGTGCGCGCCTTCCGCTCCGACGCGGTGCCGCACCCGGAGGGGACCGTCGACCCGGCGCGGGACCTGGAGCTCCTGGAGACCGAGATGCTCCTGGCCGACCTCTCGGTCGTCACGAACCGGCTGGAGCGGGTGGACCGGGACCTCCACAAGAAGAAGACGCCCGAGCTGGAGGCCGAGAAGCACCTCCTCGAGCGGTTCCGGACGACGCTCGACCAGGGCGAGCCGCTCCGCCCGCTCGAGCTGACGGTCGACGAGCTCCGGATCGTGCGCGGTTTCCAGCTCCTGACCCAGAAGCCGATGCTCGTGGTCCTGAACGTCGGCGAGGAGGACGCCGCCGACCTTCCGGGCGCCCTCGAGCGGGCCGGCCTGGAGCGCTGGAAGGGCAAGCCGAAGATCGCCTTCAGCGCCGTCTCGGCCACCATCGAGCAGGAGATCTCCGCGATGGCGCCCGAGGATCAGGCGGAGTTCCTGAAGGGCCTCGGGATCCCCGACCGCGCGCTGGACAGGCTGCTCCGGGCCGCGTACGACCTGCTCGGCCTGATCTCCTTCCTGACCGCGGGCGAGGACGAGTGCCGCGCCTGGTCGATCGTGCGCGGGACGCCGGCCGCCAAGGCCGCGGCCGTGATCCACACCGACTTCGAGAAGCACTTCATCCGAGCCGAGGTCGTCCCGTTCCAGGTCCTCGTCGACACGGGCTCCTTCGCCGCGTGCCGCACGCACGGCACCCTCCGGCTGGAGGGGCGCGACTACGTGGTCGCGGACGGCGACGTGGTCAACTTCCGCGTCAGCGCCTGAGAGAACGGGGCAGCCCCGCCGTGATCTCGACGGGTCGCCCGACTACTGGCCGGGGGCCCGCCGCCCGGCGAGCGCCAGGAAGGCGAGGTGGCCGGCCGCGGTGATGCAGTAGGTGGCGGGCAGGCCCAGCCGCTCGGCCACGGCGCCCCAGAGGGCCGCGCCGATCGCCATCGAGCCGCCCCAGGTCGTGATGTAGGTCCCGAACGCGCGGGCCCGGACCCAGGCCGGTGCCGAGAGCTGGATCGCGGTGTTCAGCGTGGAGAGCGTCGAGAGCCAGCCGGCGCCGCAGACGAAGAGCGCGCAGGCGACGGGTACGGGCCGCTCCAGGAACGCCAGCACGAGGTGCGCTCCGGCGGTGAGGACCGTGAACGTCCCGAGGAGCGCGCTCGTGGTCAGCCGCGCCCGGAGCGCCGGGAGGTACGTCGTCGCCGAGACGGCGCCCGCCCCGATGCAGCCGAGGAGGAGGCCGAATTTCGTCGACGAGAGGTGGAGCTCGTGGATCGCCAGGCTCGGCGTGAGCGAGAAGCCGACGCTGGCGAAGAAGACGTAGCCGGCCGTGCGAAGGAGGATGGCTCGGAGCGCGACGCTCTCGCGCACGTGGCGGAGCCCGGCCCCCACCGCCGCGACGAAGTCTTCCGGGGGTACGTCCCGTGGCGGCGGCACCCGCTTCCACCGCAGCAGGACGATCACCGTCGCGAGGAACGACGTCGCGTTCAGCGCGAAGGCGTAGGCCGGTCCGAGCGCGCCGACGACGAGCCCGCCGATCGCCGGGCCGATCGCGCGGCTGGCGTTGAACCCGGCGCTGTTCAGGGCGACCCCGTGCGGGACGAGCGGCCTCGGCAGGATCTCGCCGACGTTCGCCTGCCAGGCCGGCCCCGTGAGCGCCGAGCCGACGCCGATGAGGAGCGACATCAGGAGGAGCACGCCGGGCGTGATCAGGTGGAGGAACGTCAGGAGCGAGAGCGTCGCCGCCACGCACATCATGTAGGTCTGCGCCGCGATCAGGAGCTTGCGGCGGTCCACGATGTCGGCGATCGCCCCGGCGGAGATGGCGAGGAGGAGCATCGGGAGCGTCGACCCGGTCTCGATCAGCGACAGCAGCAGAGGCGACGTCGTCAGCGTGGCCATCTGCCACTTCTCTCCGACGTTCTGGATCCAGGTGCCGACGTTCGAGGCGAGCGCGGCCATCCAGAGCGCGCGGAAGACGCGCACCCGCAGCGGCGACAGCGGGCCGTCCGGCTGGGCGGTCGCGGTCACCCGGGAGCGATCTCGCGGTGCGGCACCGGCATCGTGGCAGGGTCGTCCCGGCTCGGACGCTCAGCCGACCTTCAGCACGAGCTTCCCGAAGTTCTCCCCGCGGAAGAGCCTCTGGAGCGTGTCGGGGAACGTCTCGAGCCCTTCGACGACGTCCTCCCTCGCCTTCAGCTTCCCCTCGGCCATCCAGCCCGCGATGGCCGCCACGGCCTCGGGATACCGGGCCGCGTAGTCGAAGACGACGAAGCCTTCCATCCGCGCGCGGTTCACCAGGAGCGACAGGTAGTTCCTCGGACCCGAGGTGCCGTCCAGGTTGTTGTACTGGGAGATCGCGCCGCAGATGCCGACGCGCGCCTTCCGGGCCAGGAGCGCGAGCGCGATCTCGAGGATCTCCCCTCCGACGTTGTCGAAATAGACGTCGATCCCGTTCGGGCAATGCGGCTTGAGGGCCTTGTAGACGTCCTCGTGCTTGTAGTCGACGACGGCGTCGAAGCCCAGCTCCTCGCGGAGGTAGCGGCACTTCTCGGGACCGCCGGCGATGCCGACGGCGCGGCACCCCTTGATCCGCGCGATCTGTCCCACGACGCCGCCCACGGCGCCCGCCGCGCCCGACACCACGACGGTCTCGCCCTCCCTCGCCTGGCAGACGTCGAGGAGGCCGAAGTACGCGGTCATCCCCGGCATGCCGAGCGCGCCGAGGTAGCGGGGGAGGGGAGCGAGGCGCGGGTCGACCTTCGTCCACGCCCTCGCCTTCCCGACCGCGTATTCCTGCACGCCGGTGAGCCCCGTCACGGTATCGCCCACGGCGAGCGACGGGTCGTTCGACGCGATGACGCGCCCCACGCCGCCCGCGCGCATGACCTCGCCGAGCGCCACCGGCGCGATGTACGACTTCCCCTCGTTCATCCAGCCGCGCATCGCGGGGTCGAGAGAGACGTACTGCACGGCCACCACGGCCTCGCCCTCGGCCGGCTCGGGGACCGGCCCGGTGACGAAGTCGAAGTCGCTGCGCTGGACCGGGCCGACGGGGCGGGCGATCAGGCGGAACTGGCGATTCGTGATCGAGGTCATCGTGCGGTCCCTCCGACCGCCATTGGTATCACGTGTCACGTACGCGATAGGAAACTCTTAGTTTCCGTTAGGAGGTTCTTAAGTGGCCGCTCCGGCGGCGCGGCCACAGCTTTGGGGCGTCGAAAAGGAGGCCGCCATGAAGAGCGCCGCACTCGCCCCGATCGTCCTCGCCCTCGCCCTCGCCGCCCCCGCGCACGCGAAGTCCCCGACTCCGGTCGAGCGCGGCAAGTACCTGGTGGCGATCATGGGCTGCAACGACTGCCACACGCCCCTGAAGATGGGGCCGAACGGCCCGGAGCCGGACGAGAGCCGGTACCTCTCGGGCCACCCGCAGGAGATCGGCCCGCTGGCTCCCGCGGCGAGCCACGGACCCGCGAACGGCCCCTGGCTGTGGCAGGGCGCCGCGACCAACACGGCCTACGCGGGACCCTGGGGCGTCACGTACACCGCGAATCTCACGCCGGACGTCAACACCGGCATCGGCATCTGGACCGAGGAGATGTTCGTCAGGACGATCAAGACCGGGAAGCACTGGGGCGTCGCGCGTCCGATCCAGCCCCCGATGCCGTGGCCCGCGTACCGCAACGCCTCGGAGGACGACCTGAAAGCCGTGTACGCGTACCTCCGGACGATCAAGCCGATCAAGAACCTCGTCCCCGACTACCAGCCCCCCGTCGAGAACCGGGTCGCCGCGCTGAAGCCCGCGAGGTAGGGCGCGGAGATGGACTCCGCATCGGAAGGAGGAGCGCGCCCGCCGGCGCGCTCCTTCTCTTCGATCAGATCGAGATCGAGCCCTTGCGGAACGCGGTCTTGCCGAGGAGCGCGTTCACCAGCACCGGGCGGCCCCCCCGGGCGAGCTCCCGGGCGCGGGTGAGCGTCGCGGCCGCTTCGTCCGGCCGGTCGAGGAGGAGCCCCTCGGCGCCGAAGCCGATCGCGACCCGGTCGTAGTCGGTGGCCGCGAGCACGGTGCCGACGTCGTCCCCCAGCACCTCGACCTGCTCCCGCGCGATCTGCGACCAGCAGGCGTCGTTCCCGACGACGGCGATCACCGGGATGCCATGCCGCACGAACGTGTCGAGCTCGGTCAGCCCGTAGCCGACCGAGCCGTCCCCGAAGATCGCCCAGACCTCGGGGGCGGAACGGCAGAGGGCCGCTCCGAGCGCGAACCCGGCACCCACGCCGAGCGTCCCGAAGACGCCGGGATCGAGCCAGGCGAGCGGCCCGCGCGGCCGGAGGACGTACGACGCCGTGGCCACGAAGTCGCCGCCGTCGGCGACGAACGCGGCGTCGGGTCCCGCCGCGCGCTCGATCTCGCGGCAGAGGAAGACCGGATCCACGGCCCGG
>CAYLNK010000005.1:0-59529 GCA_964384675.1 uncultured Holophagales bacterium
AGCGGCGCTGGCGCAGGCGGAGCGGAGCGTGGGGGTCGCGGGCCGCGGCAGCGCGGTGAGGCAGGCGGCCCTGAACGACCACGAGCTGCGGAGCCCGATCGACGGGCTGGTGGTGCGCCGCCATCGCGAGAGCGGAGACATGGTCGCCGCCGGTACGCCCGTCTTCACGGTCGTCTCGCTCCGGAAGCTCTGGGTGCGTGCCTGGATCGACGAGACGGCGCTCTCGAGCCTCACGGAAGGCCAGGACGCGCGGGTCGTGTTCCGCTCCGAGCCCGGCCGCTCGTTCCGGGGCCGCGTCGACCGGGTCGGGCACGAGTCCGATCGGCAGACGCACGAGCTGCTGGTCGACGTGGAGCTCCTCGAGCGGCCGGAGCGGTTCGCCGTCGGACAGCGGGCCGACGTCTTCGTCGCGAGGAGGCCGTCGTGAACCTCGCCGCCCGGGACGTACGGTTCCAGCCGGTCCGTTTCGTCGCCACCGGCGTCGGGCTCGGCCTGCTCTTCACGATCGTCCTCGCGATGGGCGGCATCTATCGCGGTCTCGTCGAGGAGGCGACCCTCCTCGCCGAGCGGCTCGGCGGCGACGTCTGGCTGGTACAGCGCGACACCCGAGGCCCGTTCGCCGAGCGCTCCGTGCTCCCCGCCGAGACGGAGGCGCGAGCTCAGGTGGTGCCGGGCGTCGCCCGCGCGCGCGGCTTCACCTACACCACGATCCAGCGCGAGCACGCCGGACGGCCCCTCCGGCTCGGGCTCGTCGGCCTCTCGTGGCCGATCGACCGTGGCGAGGCCCTTCCGCTGGTGGCCGGGCGGCCGATCGCCTCCGCCCATCACGAGCTGATCGCGGACCGCTCCCTGGGCCTCGCGACCGGTGAGCGCCTCGAGCTGGGGGATGACGTCTACACCGTGTCCGGTGTCACGAAGGGGATGGTCTCCTCGAGCGGCGACGGCGTGGCGTTCCTCACGCTCGCCGACGCCCGCGCCATCGAGGAGTACGCCGCCCCCGAATCCGTCCGGCTCGCGCGGGTCGCCCGGACCGGGTCGAGCTTGCCGGCGCCGCAAGGCCCCTCCGCCCCGGAACCGGCGCGCGTGAGCGCGGTCCTCGTCGACGCCGCACCAGGGGTCACCCCGACCGAGCTGGCCCGCCGCTTCTCCGGCTGGCCCGACGTGACCGCGTACACGCACGCCGACCAGCTCGCCCTGCTCCTGCGGGTCGTGGACAAGCCGCGCCGGCAGCTCCTCCTCTTCCGGGGCCTCCTCCTCGTCATCTCGGCCATCGTCGTCTCGCTGATCCTCTACGGCATGACGACCGCGCGGACCCACGAGATCGGGATCCTGAAGCTGATGGGGACGCCGACCCGGCGAGTCCTCGGCATGATCGTGGAGCAGGCCCTGCTCCTCTTCGCGATCGGGTTCGCCGTGGCGATCACGGTCGGCGCCGCCACGTTTCACCGGTTCCCGCGGCGCGTGGTCCTGACCCCGGGCGAGGTGATCGCGGTCGGCGCCATCCTCCTCGCCGTCTGCCTCGCCGGAAGCGTCGCCGGGATCGTGCGGGCGTACCGGATCCCCGCCAACCTCGTGCTGGCGTCGTAGCCGATGGAGACCGAGACGCTCCACGCCGAGGGGCTCGTCAAGTCGTACGGGCGGGGCGACACCGAGGTCCGCGCACTGAACGACGTCTCGTTCGCGACGCGCCGCGGTCAGGTGTCGGCTCTCCTGGGCCCGAGCGGCGCCGGCAAGTCGACGCTGCTCCAGGCGCTCGGGCTCCTCGTCCTCCCCGAGAAAGGGACCATCCGGATCGGCGGGGAGCTCGTCGTGGAGGACGGACGGAGCCACGGTGACCTGGCGTCGATCCGCCGCGGCCGGATGGGCTTCGTCTTCCAGAAGGCGACGCTCCTTCCGTTCCTGACGGCGCGGGAGAACGTCCTCCTCGCGCTCGACATCAACGGGAAGCGGGGGGCCGCGGCCCGCTCCCGGGTCGCCTCCCTGCTGTCGTACCTGGGCCTCGGGAACCGCGAGGAGCACTACCCCGCGATGCTCAGCGGCGGCCAGCAGCAGCGAGTGGCGATCGCCCGCGCCATCGCGAACGCGCCGGAGGTGATCTTCGCGGACGAGCCGACCGCGTCCCTCGACCGGGACCGGGGCCGGGCCGTGATGGAGCTCCTCCGGAAGGTGGCCCACGACCACGGCACGACGGTCGTCGTGGTCACCCACGACCACCGGATGCTCGACCTCTTCGATACCGTCCACGAGATGGAGGACGGCCGGCTCCGCGACGCGCCGCAGGCCAGAGCGCTCGCTTGACTTCGCCTCGCGGAAGGTCCGTGATCGCGACGCGTGAGGATCGTCGGGCCTTACCGGAAGAGGGCCGCCTCGTGAACGGCTCCGGCGCCGTCCGGCTGGTCGACGTCTTCGCCCGTCAGCCTCGCGGGGCCGTCGTCACGTCGTCCCCGGCCGAGGAAGCCGCGTTCCTCGACCGGCTCCGCCGGCGGGTCATCGGCGCGGACGCCGTCGTTCCCGGACCGCTCGGCCCGCGGCCGCTCCGCTACTTCGACTTCATCGCGTCCGGCCGCTTCCACCGGGACGTCGAGGAGGAGCTCGCCGAGCGGGTGCTTCCGTTCATGGCCAATACCCACACCGGGAGCAACCACGGCGGCCAGCTGATGACGACGCTGTACGAGCGGGCGTTCGAGCGGATCGGCGCCTACCTCGGAGCCGAGCGGGGCGACGCGCTGATCCCGGTCGGCTCGGGCTCGACGGGCGCCATCAACCGGCTCATCCACGTCCTCGGCCTGCGACTGCCGGACCAGCTCGAATCGCGATTCGGGCTCCTCCGGCACATCCCCGAGTCGAGCCGCCCGGTCATCTTCCGCTCGCTCATGGAGCACCACTCCAACGACATCGCCTGGCGCGAGACGATCGGCGAATCGGTCTACGTGGAGTTCGACGCCGACGGGCGGATCAGCCTGGACGACCTCGACCGCAAGCTGGAAGCTCACGCCCATCGCCCCTGGAAGATCGGGACCTTCAGCGCGGCCTCGAACGTGACCGGGATCCTGAACGACGTGCACGGCCTCGCCCGGGTCCTCCACCGCCACGGCGCCCATGCGTTCTTCGACTTCGCCGCCGCGGGGCCGTACGTCGACGTCCGCATGCATCTGCCCGGAGATCCCGAGGCCCGCCTCGACGCCGCGTTCTTCTCGGTCCACAAGTTCCTGGGAGGCCCGCGCACCCCCGGCCTCCTCGTCGCGAGCCGGGAGCTCTTCACCAACCGCGTCCCCGCCGAGCCGGGCGGGGGCACCGTCCTCTACACCTCGCCGTGGGACCACCGGTACCTCTCCGCCATCGAATCCCGGGAGACCGGCGGAACGCCGCCGATCGTCCAGTCGATCCAGGCCGGGCTCGCGTTCGACCTGAAAGCCGCCCTGGGCACGGAGCGGATCGAGCGGATCGAGCGGGACCACCTCGGCCGTGCGATCCGGGAGTGGCGCGACCGGGACGACCTCTTCCTCCTCGGGAACCTCACGACGCCCAGGCTCGGCGTCCTGTCGGTCATCTTCCGCGACCTCCACCACAACCTCGCGGCACGCCTCCTCAACGACCTCTTCGGCATCCAGGTCCGGGCCGGCTGCATGTGCGCCGGCCCCTACGGCCACCTGCTGCTGCACATAGACCACGAGCATTCCGACGCGATCCGCTGCCGTCTGGACCAGGGTCACCTCGGGGAGAAGCCGGGCTGGGTACGGATCAGCTTCGCCCCCACCGTGAGCGAGCCGGAGCTCCAGACCCTCCTGGAAGCGGTCGACCACGTGGCGCGGCACGGGCGCGAGTACCGGGACGACTACGAGCTGTCCGACGCCACCGGCGAGTGGGTCAGGCGGTCGCCGGGGGCTCCGGCGGCCTGAAACCCCCTGGTTGATGCACCTGCATCAGGCCGCTCGCCTTAATATTGCTATATGGTCATGTTCGAGGAGGCTCCATGAGCATGACCGTCACGTTCCCCGGCGGCGTCGGAGTCGACGCCACGTTCAAGGGCCACACCGTGCACACCGACCAGCCCGTGGCGGCCGGCGGCGCGGACGAGGGGCCGGCGCCGTTCGACCTCTTCCTGGCCTCGATGGCGACCTGCATGGGCTACTACGCCCTCCGCTTCTGCCAGGAGAGGCACATCCCGACGGAGGGCCTGGGCCTGGAGCTCGAGCCGGTGAAGGACGCGGACCGCAAGCGCGTCGGCGAGCTCCGGATCGATCTCAGGCTGCCGGCCGGGTTTCCCGAGAAGTACCGGGAGGCGATCCGCCGGGCGGTCGACCAGTGCGCCGTCAAGAAGCACGTCGTCGAGCCGCCGGCCTTCTCCCTGACGGTGTCGTAGGACCTGCCTTCCCCGCGTCCCCGTCGAGAGCGGGTCCGATAGGGCTTGACATATAGCTATATGGCTATATATTTGGTTCATCAAAGACGGGCGGGCCGCCCAGGCCGCAACCGGAAAGAGGCGATATGAGACGAACCTGGCTCCCGACGCTCGCGCTCCTCCTCGTGGGGGCGCCGGCGCCGGCCTCGGAGCCGCTGACGCTCCGGGACGCCATGGCGCTCGCGCGGTCGAAGGCCCGCGAGGTGGCCGCCGCCGGCGCCCGCAAGGAGGCGGCCGACGCGCGCGTGAAGCAGGCCCAGGGCTTCCGCCTTCCGTCGGTGACCTTCTCGGAGGTGTACGACCGGACCGACTCGGCCGCCGAGGCGTTCGCCCTGAAGCTGAACAAGGGCGCCTTCTCCTTCCCCGACTTCGTCGCGTCCGACCCGAACAGCCCCGACTGGCTCGGGGCGGCCATCACCCGGGTCGAGGCCACGCTCCCCGTCTTCACCGGCGGCGAGCTGTCGGCCCGCATCGCCCAGGCCCGGAGCGCCGCCGACGCGGCCGCGAGGACCGCGAGCTGGGTGACCGACCGCGCGGCGCTCGACGCCGCCGAGGCGTACGTCATGGTGGCGCAGGCCGAGGAGTACGCCCGCCTCCTCACCCGGGCCCGCGAGACCGTCAAGGCCCACGTGGACCTGGCCCGCGCCTACGTCGGACAGGGGATGCTGGTCCGCTCGGAGCTCCTCCGCGCCGAGGTGGAGCTGGCCCGTCTGGACGACCTCGTCTCGGAAGCGGAGGGGCGGGTCCGCGTGGCCAACGCCGCGCTCGCGTTCCGCCTGGCCGAGGCCGGCGACGCCCGCTACGACCTCGCCCCGCTCCCCTCCCCGGCTCCGATCGAAGGCGACATGGCCGCCTGGATCGCCTCGGCCGCCGGCCGGCAGGACCTCCAGTCCGCGCGCAGCCTCCTCAGGGCCGGTGAGCTCGAGGAGACCGTCAAGCGGGCGGCGTTCTTCCCGAGGATCGGCGTGATGGCGCGGTACGACCTGGTCGGCACCCGCCTCTTCGGGAACGACAGCCACGCCGGCACGCTGATGGCCGTCGCGCAGTGGAACGTCTTCGCCGGCTTCTCCGACCGGGCGGCCACGATTGCCGCCCGCGCCGACGCGCGGGCCGGCCGCGAGGACGTGGCCCGCTTCGACGAGGGAATCCGCCTCGAGGTCCGCCAGGCGTTCGAGGAAGCGCGGACCGCCCGGGAACGCCACGTCACGTCCGTCAAGGCCCTCGAGTCCGCGCGAGAGAACGAACGGATCCTGGGTGAGCGCTTCCAGAGCGGGATCGTCAAGACCCTGGACGTCCTCGACTCCGCCACCGCACGCCGGGAAGCCGAGACCCGCGAGCTGGTCGCCCGGGCCGAGGCCCACCTGACCGCCCTGCGCCTCGCGCTGAAGGCCGGACGCCGGCCGGAGAGCGTGCTGCCATGACGAACCTCGGCCGCGCCACCACGAGACCCACCGGAGGAACGATGAAGCTCCCGACCCTGACCCTGGGCGTCCTGACCGCGATGGCGCTGATCCCGGCCCTCGGCTGCGGCCGCGCGCACGAGCCGAAGACGGTCGAGCCCCCGCCGGTCGCGGCGGCGACGGCCCGCGCCGAGACCCTGCAGATCCCGAAGCGGGCGGAGCTGTACGGCACCGTCGAATCCGAGCGCACCGCCGCCGTCTCGAGCCGCGTCATGGGGAACGTCGTCGCCGTGCGGGTGAAGGCGGGCGACACCGTCGCCGCCGGAAGCGTCCTCGTCGAGATCGACCCCCAGACCGCCCGTGGCCAGGAGTCCCAGGCGCGCGGGGCGCTCGCGCAGGCCACCGCGGCGCTCTCGCTGGCCGAACGGAACCACCAGCGCTTCGAAGCGCTCGTGAAGAGCGGCGCCGCCTCGCAGCTCGAGCTCGACCTGGCCCGGATGCAGTACGACCAGGCCAAGGGCGCCGTGGAGCAGGGGAAGGGCGCGGTCGAGGCCGCCTCGTCGGTGTCGAAGGAGTCCCGGGTCGTCGCCCCGTTCGCCGGCCGCGTCGCGGCACGGCTCGTGGAGGCCGGCGACTTCGCGGCCCCCGGCCGTCCCCTCGTCATGATCGAGTCGGCGGCCGGACGGCGGCTCGTCCTCTCCGTCCCCGAGTCCCTGGCCTCGGGCCCCGGCCTCGCCTCGGGAGCGACGCTCGCCGTCGCCGTCGACGCCATGCCGGGCAAGGCGTTCACCGGCCGCGTCGTCGAGATGACGCCGGGAGCGGACCCGATGAGCCACACGTTCACGCTGAAGGTCGACCTCACCGGCGGCCCCGTGCCGTCCGGCGTCACCGGACGCGCGTGGCTCGAAGCCGGCAGCCGGAAGGTCGTGGCGGTGCCGCGCGCCTGTGTGATCGCGTCCGGCGGCCTCACCCTGGTCGTCGTCAAGGACGCCGGGGGCAAGGCCCGCTCCCGCGCCGTGACGCTCGGCGCCCCGCTGGACGGCGGGCGCGTCGAGGTGCTGGCGGGCCTCGCCGGCGACGAGACGGTCCTCGTCGGCCTCACCGGCGCCCCGGCCGACGGAGCGGCCGTGAACGAGGTGGCGCGGTGAGCGACCCACGGAAGGCCCACGACGAGGCGCGGCGGGAAGCGCTGCGCCTCAAGATGACGCGCCGCCCTCTCGGGGCGTCGGGCCGGATCGCCAAGGCGTTCCTCGAATCGAAGCTGACGCCGCTCCTGGTGGTCGCCTCGCTCCTCCTCGGCGTCTTCGCGGTCCTCGTCACCGCCCGCGAGGAGGAGCCCCAGATCAAGGTCCCGATGATCGACGTCTTCGTCGCGATGCCGGGCGCCACCGCGCAGGAGGTCGAGCGGCGGGTCGTCTCCCCCGTCGAGAAGGCGATCTACGAGATCCCGAACGTCGAGTACGTCTACTCCACCACGCAGCCCTCGGGCGGCATCGTGATCGTCCGCTTCCTGGTCGGCACCGACCCGGACCAGGCGGTCACCCGCATCCACGCCAAGCTCGCCGAGCTCGCTCCGTCCCTCCCGCCCGGCGCCCTGCCGCCGGTCGTGGCGCCGCGCAGCATCGACGACGTCCCGGTCGCCGCCTTCACCCTCTGGTCCGCCACCGCCAGCCCGCTCGAGCTGAAGAAGGTGGCCGACGAGCTGAAGGTCCACCTCACCCGCCACCCGCGGGTCGCGCAGGTGCGGGTGATCGGCGGCCAGCGGCGCGCCGTGCGGGTCGCCTTCGACCGCGAGCGGCTCGCCTCGCACGGCGTCTCGCTCCTGCAGGCGTACCAGATGCTCTCCGGCCTGAACTGGCGGCTCCCCGCCGGCAGCTTCACGGCGGCGAACCTGGAGACCCAGGTGGAGGTCGGCTCGTTCTTCCGCTCGGCCGACGAGGTCGGCGCGGCCGTGATCGCCGCGCCGCAAGGGAAGCCGGTCGCGCTGCGCGACGTCGCCACCATCACCGACGGACCCGACGAGCCGTCCGAGTACGCCTGGATGGTGACCCAGGGTACCGACGCCCCCGCCGTCACCCTCGCGGTCTCCAAGAAGCCCGGCACCAACGCCGTCGACCTCGTGAAGGACCTCGACGCGCTCCTCGCCAGGCTCGCCGGCCCCGTGGTCCCGTCCGACGTCCACGTCACCAAGACGCGCGACTACGGCCACACCGCGGACGAGAAGTCCTCGGAGCTGATGTTCCACACCGGCCTCGCGACCATCTCCGTCGTCCTCCTGATGGCGCTCTTCCTGGGGCGGCGGGAGGCGCTCGTCGTGCTGGTCGCGGTGCCCACCACCCTCGCCCTCACGCTCTTCTCGTCCTTCCTCTTCGGCTACACGCTGAACCGGGTCACGCTCTTCGCGCTGATCTTCGCGATCGGCATCCTCGTGGACGACGCCATCGTCGTGGTCGAGAACGTCCACCGCCACTACCAGCTGGGCTGGACCGAGCCGCGGCAAGCCACGTTCTACGCCGTCGACGAGGTCGGGAACCCGACCATCCTCGCCACGTTCGCGGTCGTCGCCGCGCTCCTGCCGCTCGCCTTCGTCTCCGGGCTGATGGGCCCGTACATGCGCCCCATTCCGATCAACGCCTCGGCCGCGATGGTCTTCTCCCTCCTGGTGGCGTTCGTCATCTCGCCGTGGCTCACGTTCAAGCTGTTCCGGAAGTACGCCGAGGAGCATGCCGGCAAGGGGCACTTCGAGGTCGACGCCGAGACCGAGAACGAGGACCGCCTCCACCGCGTCTACAAGAAGCTCCTCGCCCCGCTCCTCGCGAGCGCCGGGAGGAGGTGGGCGCTCCTGGGCGGCGTCGCGCTGCTCCTGCTCCTCTCGATGGGCCTCGTCGGGATCTCCTTCGTCAAGGTGAAGATGCTCCCGTACGACAACAAGAGCGAGCTGCAGGTGGTGGTCGACATGCCGGAGGGAACGGCGCTCGAGACGACGGCCAACGTCGCACGCGAGCTCGCCTCGGTCGTCCGGATGCTCCCCGAGGTGACCGACGTCGAGGTGTACGCCGGCACCTCGGCCCCGTTCAACTTCAACGGCCTCGTGAGGCACTACTTCCTCCGCTCCGGCCCCCTCGTCGCCGACCTGCAGGTGAACCTGCGGCCGAAGGACGACCGCAAGCGCGCCAGCCACGACCTCGCCAAGGAGGTACGGCGCCTCATCACACCCGTCGCGAAGGCCCGAGGCGCCAACGTCAAGGTGACCGAGGTGCCGCCCGGTCCGCCCGTGCTGTCGACGCTCGTGGCGGAGGTGTACGGTCCCGATCTCGAGGGCCGCGTCGCGATCGCCCGCGAGGTCCGAGCGATCTTCGAGTCGACCCCCGGCGTCGTCGACACCGACTGGCTCGTCACCGCCCCGGCTCCGAAGCTGGAGCTCGAGATCGACCGCGAGAAGGCCGTCCGCTCCGGCGTGACGCCCGAGGTGGTCGTCCGGACGCTCCGCGTCGCGCTCGACGGCGCCGAGGCCGGTCTCCTCCACGACGACACCTCCCGCACCGCGGTACCGCTCGTCCTCCGCCTCGACCGCACCCAGCGCTCCAGCCTGGACGGCCTCCTGGCCATGACCGTCCCGTCGGCGACCGGCCGGCTCCTCCCCCTGCGCGAGCTGGTGACCGTGAAGGAGACGACGCGCGAGCGCTTCATCTTCCACAAGAACCTCCAGCCGGTGACCTACGTGGTGGCCGAGATGGCGGGTGTCGCCGAGGCGCCGGTCTACGGGATCCTCTCGATGGGGAAGAGGATCGAGGCGCTGAAGGCCCCGGACGGCCGTCCGCTCGAGGTGATGTCGACCCACCTCCCGACCGACACGACACGTTACGCGATGAAGTGGGACGGCGAGTGGCACATCACCTACGAGGTGTTCCGCGACATGGGGATCGCGTTCGCCGCCGTGCTGATCCTGATCTACGTCCTCGTCGTCGGCTGGTTCGGGTCGTTCGTGACGCCGCTCATCATCATGGCGCCGATCCCGCTCACCCTGATCGGCATCCTCCCGGCGCACGGGATCGGCGGCGTCTTCTTCACCGCCACCTCGATGATCGGCTTCATCGCCCTCGCCGGGATCATCGTCAGGAACTCGATCCTCCTCGTGGACTTCATCAACCTCGAGCTGGCCGCCGGGGAGAAGCTCGAGACCGCGGTGATCCGCGCCGGCGCCGTGCGCTTCCGGCCGATCGCGCTGACGGCCGCGGCGCTCGTCGTCGGAGGCCTCGTCATCCTCCTCGACCCGATCTTCCAGGGCCTCGCCGTGTCGCTCATCTCGGGTGTCATCGTGGCGACCGCCCTCACCCTCGTCGTCATCCCCGTCCTCTACTACATGTACCTATCGACCGTCGGGACCGAGGCCGCAGAGGCCGAGGCGTCCGGCGAGACCGTCGTTCCGATGAAGGAGGCCTCATGACACTCAACGAGATGCTGCGCGCCATCGCCGGGGCGTTCGTCCTCATCTCCGTCGCCCTCGGCTACTTCGTCCACCCCGCGTTCCTTCTCTTCACGGCGTTCGTGGGGCTGAACCTCCTGCAGTCGGGCTTCTCGCGCTGGTGCCCGATGATCACGTTCCTCCGGAAGCTCGGGTACCGGGAGCCCGGGGAGAACCCCGCGTGAAGCTCCTGATGCTGATCGTCGACGAGGAGCGCAAGGAGGAGCTCGAGGTCTTCCTGAACCGCGCCGGAGTCGTCGGCTACACCGAGCTCCCCGGTGCGATGGGGATGGGGAGCACGGGACCCCGGCTCGGCTCCCGCGCCTTCCCGAAGACCTCGGCGGTGATCTTCACGATCGTCGAGCCGGGCGCCCTCGACACCCTCGTGGCCGACGTCAAGGCGTACTGTGCGGAGTGCGGGGAGCGACTCCGGATGATCGCCTGGGGCGTCGAGTCGATCCTCTGATCCCGGCACGAGAAAGGAGTCGATCCGCATGCGCGCTCGCCACCTGACGGCCCTCGCCATCGCCCTCGTCCTGTCGCTCGCCGCCTCGCTCGGCGCCACGCCGCCCCCGCCGGCGCCCCCCGTCGTCTCGACGGCGTGGCTCGCGGAGCAGATCGGAGCGGTCGCGACGGTGGACGCGCGCCCGAGCCTGAAGTCGTACCTGGCCGGACACCTGCCCGGCGCCCAGCCACTCTCGGTCGAGAACCTCCGGTCGGCGGCGGGCGGCGTGCCAGGAGCGCTCCTCCCCTGGGACACCGTGCAGCTCGTCGCCCGGCGCCTCGGCCTGGGGGCCGGGCGACCGGTCGTGGTGTACGCGGAGGAGAGCGACGTCGACGCGACGTACGTCGCCACAGCGCTCCGCCTCGCCGGGCTTCCTCAGGTGGCGGTCCTGGACGGAGGCTTCAAGAGGTGGAGCGCCGAGAAGCGTCCGGTCACGGCCGAGCGCAGGCTCGTCCCCATCACGACCGATGCGCTCACCGCCGACCCGCGAGCGATCGCCTCGATCGACGACGTGAAGAAGGCGCTCGGGACGAAGAGCGCCCTCCTCCTCGACGCCCGGCCGGCCGAGGCGTTCGCGGCGGGACACATCCCCGGCGCGAAGAGCCGCTTCTGGATGAAGGACGTGGCCGACGGCACGTTCCGCGGCGAAGCCGAGGTGAGGAGCGAGCTGAAGGAGCTGGGCGTCACCGGCGAGGCGCCGGTCATCGTCTACTGCAACACGGGACACATGGCGTCGGAGCTCTTCTACACGCTCCGCTACCGCCTCGGCTGGAAGGACGTGCGGCTGTACAACGGCTCGTGGCTCGAGTGGGCGATCACGCCGGGGGCGCCGCGCGAGACCTCCCCCGGGCCCCCGCCGGGCTGATCATGCGACTCTGACTCGGCTCTGACTCGGCTCTTGCCCGGGCGGCGATCCGGCCCGTATCCTCGACGAAGAAGTCAGGAAGAGCAGGGGAACCGGGCGCTCGGCCCCGTGCCTTCCGTCGTCGAGGAGGACCCGTCATGGCCGAGATCTCTCTCACCGCCGCCGTCGGCGCGTCGCCATCGCCGAACCGACAGGAGGACGTCAGGAAGGTCCAGACGGCGCTCCTCGCGATGCGGCCGCCGTTGACCAACGTCGTCGCCGTCAACGGAACGTGCGACGCCAAGACGATCAAGGCGATCCACGAGGTGCAGAAGCGGTTCATGACCAACACGGACGGTGTGGTGTCGCCGGACGGCCGGACGCTCCTGCACCTCTCCGACGGCTTCGTCTCGACCTACGTCGGCTGCAGCGCGCAGCAGCGGGTCAAGATCGACCGCGCCCTGATCCGCGCGCAGACGTGGCTCGACAACACGCGCCGGGCCATCGGCGGCCCGATCAACGACTCCGTCAGCAACAAGCTCAAGAACATCTTCCACGTCGACGTCGCCACGTCCGAAGGGCGCGCGCGGCTCACCCAGCTGATCAGCGGCTATGGCCGGCTTCGCGGGAGCTTCGACGTCGAGATCCCGTTCGTCTGCGAGGGCGGCGCCAATGCGTTCGCGGCCTGGGTCGTCGGCACCGACCCGACGATGCACTTCGCGTCGAACTTCTTCTCCAAGCCCGAGGACGACCAGGTGGCCAAGCTGATCCACGAGCGGGCGCACACCATCCTCAGCGTCGGTCACGACGGGATGGGCGGCGTCGGCGAGATCGAGTTCGGCGTCGCGCCCGACGACCCGAACAAGTTCACGTGGGCCCAGGCGTCGCGCAACGCCTACTGCTGGGAGTGGCTCGCCACGTCCCTCCAGTCGTCATACCGCGCGGACGACTGGCGCTGAGGGCTACTCCGACAGCAGCTCGCGCAGCTCCTCGCGCGTGAACTGCTTGGCGAGGGTGGGGTCGTCCTCGGCGACGACCTCTCCCAGCCCGCGCTTCCTCTCGATCATCGCGTCGATCTTCTCCTCGATCGTCCCTGCCGTGACCAGCTTGAGCACCTGGACGCCGCGCCGCTGGCCGAGCCGGTGGACGCGGTCCGTGGCCTGATCCTCCCGCGCCACGTTCCACCAGCGGTCGTAGTGGATGACGACGGAAGCCGCCGTCAGGTCGACGCCCAGGCCGCTCGCGCGGAGGCTCCCGAGGAAGACGCGGCATTCCGGGTCCTCGCGGAACCGGGCGAGCTCGCCCTCGCGGTCCACGGTCTCGCCGCGGATCCCGGCGAAACCGATCCCCTGCTCGGCGAGGTACTCCTCCAGCAGGCGGAGCATCTTGACGTACTGGCTGAAGACGACGACCTTCAGGCCGCTCTCCATCGCCTCGGAGAGGAGCTCCGTGAAGAGGTCCCACTTCCCCGAGCCCGCGTCCCGGTGCGCGTCGCCGAAGAGCGCCGGATGGTTGCAGACCTGCTTCAGGAGGGAGAGGAGCGCGAAGACGTGGAGGTACGGCACGGGTCCCGAGTCGAGCCGCTCGCGCAGCTCGCCGGCCCGGCCCGACAGGACCTTCCGGTACAGCTCCGCCTGTCCGGGCGCGAGCGAGCAGGTCCGCCGGTCCTCCAGCTTGGGAGGCAGGTCGGGCAGGACCTGGCCCTTCGTGCGGCGAAGGACGAACGGGTAGATCAGCCGCCCGAGGCGCGCCCGCGAGCCGGCATCCGCGGATCCGAACGCTCGCGTGAACTCGACCGCCCCGGGAAGGTAGCCGGGCTGCACGAAGTCGAGGAGCGTGTGCAGCTCCTCCAGCCGGTTCTCGACCGGCGTGCCGGTCAGCCCGATCGCCACCCGGCGGCGGATGCCGGCCAGCTCCTGGTGCGTCGCCGTGCCGCGGTTCTTGATCGTCTGCGCCTCGTCGAGGACGAAGAGGTCGAAGACGCGGTCCCGGAAGGACGCGGCCTCGTTACGCAGCACGCCGTACGAGGTCACGACCACCCCGCGCGACGGCAACGGCGCGTGCCGGGTATCGCCGTGGCGCACGACCACCGGCACCTCGGGCGCGTACCGGGCCAGCTTCTCGGCCCAGTGCGGGACGAGCGACGTCGGACAGACGACGAGGGCGGTGGTCCCCGCTCCCTCCCCGAGCACGGCCCGCACCAGGGCCATCGCCTGGTGCGTCTTGCCGAGCCCCATGTCGTCGCACAGGAGGCCGCCGAAGCCGCTCTGATAGAGGAACCAGAGCCAGCCGTAGCCCGTCTGCTGGTAGTCGAAGAGCCCCATCCCCGGCAGCACGGGCGCCGGCGACGACGCGACGCGCTCCTCCAGCCGGGCCAGCGGCTCCTCGAGCTCCACGGCGCACGTGACGGTCACCTCGCCGGCCAGGTACGAGCGGAGGCGCAGGTATCCGGGCGGGTCCAGGACGAGGCGCCCCTCCGCGTCGAGATCCGCGGGCCCGACACCGTCCAGGAAGCCGAGCGCCGGATCCCGCGGGTCCACGAGCCGGCCGTCGGCGATCAGGAACGGCTGCTTCCGGCGACGCGCCTCGACGACCGCCGCGACCGGCAGCGGCCCCGGCAGGAGGAACGTGACGGACGCCCGCATCCGCCCCGCCCCTCCGGGCGCGAGGTCGATCGCGACGCGATCGAGCGCGGCGGGGCGCCCTCCGCGAATCGCCTCCGGCACCAGCGACGAAGGCAGGGTCGCAAGCTCCGCTCGATGACGCAGCAGGAACGGCACGACGTCGCCGACCCTCACACGCGTCGACGCGTCCCACGGAACGCCGACGACGGAGGGGCGGTAGACGTCGTCGAACGCGAGGCTCGCCTGGGCCGGAGCCTCGGGGACCGCGAAGAGCCGGGTGCCAGGCTCCAGCGCGAGGAACGCCCGGCGCTCGAAGACGAAGACGTTATCGCCGAATCGCTCGCCGCACCCCTCCGAAAGGACGGTCCCGTCCGCGGCCACGACGGCCGGCTCGAGCAGGAGGTCGTCGGCGTCGAAGCGGAGCCGGAGGGATCGCCGGAGGCCCGTCGACTCGACGGCGAAGCCGCGCTCGGCGAAGAAGCGACCACCGTCCCGTTTCAGGAGATCGGCGACCGCGGGCGCTGGAGCGGCGACGGACGGCCCGTCGGCCCACGACAGGGTGAAGCCGGCGCCGGGGCTCCAGACGGCGGACGGCGGAGCGTCCTCGAGCCGCTGGAACCACGCCTTGGCCCACCGGAACCAGGCGGATTCCTCCCAGGTCTGACGCTGCGTCCTCGTGCCGGTCCGCGCGAAGTCGATCTCGACGGCCGT
Organism: uncultured Holophagales bacterium; assembly: GCA_964384675.1. GTDB lineage: Bacteria > Acidobacteriota > Thermoanaerobaculia > UBA5066 > UBA5066 > CAYLNK01. The sequence goes on from CAYLNK010000005.1 coordinate 14,952, forward strand.
CCGCGTCTCGCGCCTTAGAAGGGCCTCCTTCTCCGCGACGACCGCGGGTACCGGGGGCGGGGCGGGCGTCTCGAGCCGCGCCTCGAGCCCGCGGCGCGCCAGGAGCGCCCACAGGCTCGCCTCGAAGCGGACGTCGGGCGGCGGATCGCTCGCGTTCCGGTGGAGGCGCCCGGCGACGAGGGCGAGATGCGCGCAGAGGTCGCCCGGCCGGAACCTCGGCGCGCAGGCGCACATCGCGAAGCGGAGCGGCTCGGCGTCGGCCGGCACGACGACGGCGCAGCGGAAGACCCGGCCGTTCGCGGCCACGACGTCCCCGGCCATCCCGGTTCTGAAGAACGTGGCGTTCTCGACGCGGCTCTGCTTCGCGAGGCGCTCGGCGGCCGCCAGGGTCGACGGCTGGAAGAGACGCCGGAGCGCCGTCGGAACCAAGCGGAAGGTAGGGACTACTCGGCGTCGAAGGACTGGAGGGTGACCGGGGTCCCGGCGAGGCCGAAGAAGACGTGATCGAAGTAAACCGTCGTGGAGGACGGCTGGGTGCCCGCGTCCACCAAGAGCTCGACCGCCACGCTCATCGTCTCCTGAGGAAACGTCATCGCCGACCGTGAACGTTCGGTCCAGTTCGTCGGGCTGATCCCCGAGAAATCCGCGTTCGCGTTCGTGGCGAGCTCGTCGATCGGGTTGCCGCCGCAGTCCAGGCCGTCCCAGAGGACCACGGCCACCTGGTTCGAGGCGTCCCCGCTGGCGTTGGAGGTATGTGTGTGCGCCTTGAGGTCGTACGAGCCGGCCTCGATCGGGCTGACGCACTGGCGCAGGATCACGTACGGGTTCGATCCGTGAGGCCCACGGACCCCGCGCTCCGCCCCCGGCCCGGCGGTGAGGATCGCGGCGCCGAGGGCCGTCGATCCCGTCGAGCCTCCGAACGTCGCCGTGCTCGAGGCGAAGGATGACGTCGACCAGCCCGAGAGGCTCCCCGTGAAGTCCGGGTTGGTCAGCAGGTTCTGCGCGGTCGCGGGAAAGGCCGCGAGCGAAGCGACGAGGACGAACGGACGGAGTCGGAGCACGGCAACCTCCTCGGGACATCAGCATCTTACCGGACCGCCCGCGGCCTCATGGAGCGTCCGGTTGACTCGATCGAACCTGAGACCTACTCTCGACGCTCGGAGGATCCCGGCCCCGAGAGGAACAGCGTATGGACTACCGGCCCGTTGCGGCTGCTGAGTTCTCGCTCGACGACTTGCCCGACGCGGTCGTTCGTACCGGGCCAGACGGGAATGTGGTGTTCTGGAATCGAGCCGCGGAAGGGCTCTTCCGCATCGCCGCGGCCGACGCGCTCGGGCGTCCCCTGTTCGACCTCGTGGTCCCCCCCGAGGCGCTTCCGACCGCGCGCCGGTGGCTCGCGGAGGGGCTCGAGCGTGGCGCGGCGGAGATCGAGCTGGTCTGCCGGACCGGGGACGGCACCGTCGTCCTCGCCGACGTCCGGATGCGCGCGACCCACGACGCCGAGGGTCGCGCCGACGGCGCGATCGTGACGCTCCGGGACGTCACGCTGGCCCGGTATCGTCAGGAGTCGACGGCCCTCGAAAGCCGGTTCCGGAACCTCCTCGAATCGGCGCCGGACGCGATGGTGATCGTGAACCAGCACGGCCGCATCCTCCTGGTGAACGAACAGGTGGAGCGTCTCTTCGGGTTTCCGCGGGCGGAGCTCCTCGGGCAGCCGGTCGAGGTCCTCGTGCCCGACCGGTTCCGGGACCGCCATCCCCGCCATCGGGAAAGCTACGTCCACGACCCCCGCGTCCGGCCGATGGGGGCGGGCATGGAGCTCTTCGGCCGCCGCAAGGATGGCACCGAGTTCCCCGTCGAGATCAGCCTCAGCCCGCTCGAGACGGAGCAGGGCCGCCTCGTCTCGAGCGCGATCCGGGACATCACCGACCGCAAGCGCCTGGAGGAGGCGAGCCGGGAGGAGCGCCGCAAGGCCCTCGAGGCGAGCCGGATGAAGAGCGAGTTCCTGGCGAACATGTCGCACGAGCTGCGCACGCCGCTGAATGCCATCATCGGCTTCGCCGAGCTGCTCCACGACGGCCGGGTCGGGAACGACCCCGCGTCGCGGCGGGAGTATCTCGGGGACATCCTGGAGAGCTCGCGCCACCTCCTGCAGCTGATCAACGACGTCCTCGACCTATCGAAGGTCGAGGCTGGCAAGATGGAGTTCCATCCCGAGCCGGTCGACGTGGCCCGCCTGGTGGCCGAGGCGTGCGACGCCCTGCGGGCGATGGCCGGCGCCCGCCGCGTCCAGGTCAGCTACGAGGTGTTCCGTGATCTCGGGGAGATCGTGACCGACCGGGCCCGCCTCCGTCAGGTCCTCTACAACTACCTCTCCAACGCACTCAAGTTCACGCCCGAGGGAGGACAGGTCCGGATCCGGGTCACGCCGGAGGGCGATGACAGGTTCCGGCTGGCCGTCTCCGACACCGGGATCGGGATCCAGGCGTCGGACCTGGGACGCCTCTTCGTCGAGTTCCAGCAGCTCGACGCGTCGCTCGCCAAGAGACACCCCGGAACCGGCCTGGGGCTCGCCCTCACGAAGCGGATCGCGGAGGCCGCCGGGGGGACGGTCGGCGTCGAGAGCACTCCCGGCATCGGGAGCACCTTCCACGTCGTCCTGCCGAGGCGGCTCGCTCCAGCGCAGCGCCCGAGGGACTCCGATGGCCGGTGAGCGGATCCTCGTCGTCGACGACCACGCGGTCAACCTGAAGCTCGCGCGCGTCCTCCTCGAGGGTAAGGGGTTCGTGGTGCGGACGGCGGCCGACGCCGAGGAGGCGCTCGAGGCCGTCCGGGACTTCCATCCCGACCTCGTCCTCATGGACGTCCAGCTCCCCGGCATGGACGGCCTCGAGCTGACGCGCCGGCTGAAGGCCGACCCGGCCACCGCGCACGTCGCGATCGTGGCCTTGACGGCGTACGCGATGAAGGGCGACGAGGAGAAGGCCCGGGCGGCGGGATGCGACGGGTACATCACCAAGCCGATCGACACACGGACCCTCCCGGCCGTGATCGCCGGCCACCTCGGGGGCTTCCCCCCCGCGGAGCGCCCTACGCCTCTCCCGCGGCGCGCCCGGCTCCTCGTGGTGGAGGACAACCCGATCTCGGGGAAGATGCTGAGGCTCGCCCTCGAGGCGGAGGGATACGCCGTCACGGTGGCCGAGACCGGCGCCCAGGCCCTGGAGGCCGTGCGGGCGCAGCCGCCCGACCTGGTCGTGCAGGACCTCATCCTCCCGGACCTCGACGGGGTCGCCGTTCTCGACGGCATCCGCAACGCGACCGCGGGCCGCCACGTCCCGGTGATCCTGCTGAGCGGCCGCACCTCCAGGCTCGAGGAGCTCCAAGCGGCTGGCGGCACTTTCGACGACTACCTGACGAAGCCCGTCGAGCCGTCGCGGCTCCTGCAGGTGATCGCGCTCCGGCTCCAGGATCCGGGACGTTCGACGGAGCCCGTCTCCACCGGGCGCGAGGTGCTCGTGGTGGACGACGAGCCAAACAACAGGAAGCTCGCGAACCTGCGGCTCCGGCACGAGGGCTTCTCGGTCACCCTGGCGGAGGGCGGCGGCGTCGCGCTCTTGGCGGCCCGGGCGCGTCGCCCCGACGCCCTCCTGTCCGACATCCTGATGCCGGGGATGGACGGCTTCCAGCTCTGCCTCGCCTTCCGGCGGGATCCCGCCCTCGCCTCGGTGCCGGTCGTCCTGGCGTCCGCCTCGTACGTCGGTGAGTCGGACCGCGAGCTCGCGCGTAGCGTCGGCGCGAGCGAGCTCATCGAGAAGTCGCCCGACTACAGGGACGCGGCCGACGCGATCCGTCGAGCGCTGGCGCCGGACGCCGTGCACCCCGCGCCCTCGTGCGACGTCGCGATCGAGCCCGCTCACCGCGCTCGCCTCCTCGACCAGCTCGATCGCCAGGTGCGGGCCCGGCTCCAGGGGGATCGACGCAACGAGCAGCAGGCCGCGACGCTTTCCGTGCTCGGTGGGATCTGCGAGGCCCTCAGCCGGCCCCTGGACCTCGAGTCGGTCCTGTCCGAGATCCTGGTCCACTGCCTCGACGCCACCGGACTCTCCACCGGCGTCCTGTACGTACGCGAGCCGGACGGAGGGCTCCGGATCCACGGCCTGAGCGGCCTCTCGCCCTCCGCCGCGTCCGCGCTCGCGAGCCCCGAGGTGAGCGCGGAGATCTTTCGCCTGCTCGAGCCCGAGGTCACCGCGCCGAAGGTCCTCTCCAGGGGGACCGCGTCTCCCCTGCTGTCCATCCTCGACCAGCCCGAGGCCCTCGTCATCCCGCTCGTCTCGCTCGGCACGCTGCGCGGCGCCCTCGTCCTGGCCTCGGACTCGGAGCGGCCCTCCGACCCGAGCTGGCTGACGTTCGCCCGTACGCTGTCCGTCCAGCTCGGGGAGGCGATCGCCCTCAGCCAGGCGCTGGCGACGCTCGCCGAGTCGGAGGGCCGCTACCGGACGCTCGTCGAGCACGCCTCGGAAGGGATCTTCCAGGCGACCCTCGACGGGCGGTATCTCACGGCGAACCCGGCCCTCGCCGCGATCCTCGGGTACGAAAGCACGGACGACCTGATTCGCTCGGTCACGGACATCGGGGCGCAGGAGTACGTCGATCCGGCCGACCGCGCCGGGATGCTGCGGCGTCTGGAAATGGACGGCGCGGTCTCGGGCCTGGAGGTCCGGCTCCGCCGCAAGGACGGATCGGTCGCCTGGGTCCGGATGAGCGCGCGGGCCGCCGGCAAGCCTGGAAGCCCGACGGCGTACGTCGAGGGAATCGTCGAGGACGTGACCGCGCGCCGAGCCGTCGAGGAGGCCCTCCGCAGGAGCGAGGAGAGCTACCGCACGCTCTTCGACGCGAGCCCGCTGCCGATGTGGGTCTACGACCCGGTGACCCTCCGGATCACCGCCGTGAACGACGCCGCTCTCGAGCAGTACGGATACGCCCGGGAGGAGATGCTGGCGATGACGATCCTCGACGTCCGGCCTCCCGAGTTCCAGGACGCGGTGCGGGACGCAGTCCGGACCCAGCCGGCGGGACGCCACCATGCCGGGGTCTGGAAGCACCGCCGAAAGGACGGCTCGTTCCTCGACGTCGACGTTCACTCCAACATCGTCCGCGTGAGCGGTCGCGAGCTGCGGCTGGTCCTCCTGCAGGACGTCACCGCGCTCAAGAGCCTGGAGGAGCAGTTCCGCCAGTCCCAGAAGATGGAGGCGCTGGGCCGACTCGCGGGCGGAGTCGCCCATGACTTCAACAACCTCCTCACGGTCATCAACGGCGTCGCCGAGTCCCTCGTGGACCAGGTTCCCGAAGGGAGCGCGGTGGCCGTGGGCCTCGCCGAGATCGCGGCCGCTGGCTGGCGCGCCGCGGACCTCTCCCGGCAGCTCCTGGCGTTCAGCCGCAAGCAGCTGATGAGGCGCGAGGCGCTGGACCTCAGCGCCGTGGTCGAGGCGCTCGGCTCGATCCTGCGGAGGATCCTGGGCGAGGACATCGTGCTCGTCACCGACCTCGCGAGCGGCCTGCGGCCGGTGCTGGCCGACCGCGGCCAGATGGAGCAGGTGCTCGTCAACCTGGTGGTCAACGCGCGAGACGCCATGCCGCGAGGCGGCCGGCTCGAGATCCGGACGGGCGAGGTCGAGGTGCTGGAAGGGCCGGAGCAGCCGGGCCCCCACGTCGAGGTCTCGGTGGGCGACGACGGGTCGGGGATCGACCCCGACGTCATGCCCCGTCTCTTCGAGCCGTTCTTCACGACGAAGGAGCCTGGCAAGGGGACGGGTCTCGGGCTGGCGACGGTCTACGGCATCGTCAAGCAGTGCGGCGGACACGTCGTGGTGGAGAGCCGTCTTGGGGAGGGCTCGACGTTCCGGGTCCGGCTGCCTGCCGAGCTGAAGTCGGACCCGAGCCCGGGCGAGACGTCACCCGGCCGCCCTCCCACGCGGGCGACGGGGAGCGGGACCGTGCTGCTCGTCGAGGACGAGGCGGCGCTTCGCCGCCTGGCGGCCCGGGTCCTGCGAGCGCGCGGCTTCGCCGTCCTGGAGGCCGCGTCCCCGACGGACGCGCTCGCCCTGCTGAAGAGCCACGCCGGCTCGATCGACGTCCTCGTGACCGACGTCGTGATGCCGACGATGGACGGGGCCCAGCTGGCGCTTCGCACCGAGGCCCTCCGCCCGGGAATCCGAGTGGTCTTCATGTCCGGCTACTTGCAGGACAGCTCGGCGCTGCAGGGACGCCTGGAGGCCCGCGCCGGATTCCTCCCGAAGCCCTTCCGCCCGGAGGAGCTCGCCGTCAAGGTCCGAGAGGTCCTGGAGGGCTAGCCGGGGGCCGGCGCTTCGACGCGCCGGTCCCCGGCATGCCGACTACTTCTTCTCGCTCTTGGCCGGCGTCGCGCAGCCGCCCTTCCCCTTGCACGAGTTCTTGCCGGCGCAGCCGTTGTCGCCGCTCTTGCAGCCGCCCTTCCCCTTGCAGGCGTTGTGGCCCTTGCAGGCGTGCTTGTCCGCGCTCGCCGCGGCGCCGGTTCCCTTGCCGGCGCAGCCGTTGGCGCCCCCGCAGGCGTTCTTGTCGCCCTTCTTCTCGGCGGCGGCGGGGGTCTTGGCCGGGTCGGCCTTCTTCTCGTCGGCACGTGCCGCCGTCGAAAGGAGCGAGGAGCCCGCCATCAGACCGGCCATCGCGGCATGGAGGTACACGTTCTTCTTCATCTGTTCCGTCCTTCCGGGCGTGGGCTGCACGCCCTGTGAGCGATTCGTTCTGCCGGCTTCGATGCCGGAGGTGGCCGTTCGGTTTCGAGCCGGGGCAGCGGGTCAGAACAGCTTCGTGTGGAGCGCCACGCCCAGGAGGAGCTGGTCCCCGATCGGTGTGTTCTTCCCCGAGACCACGCGGGACCACGAGCCGTTCACGTCGAAGAGCTTCCCGGCCTTCACGTACACCTCGACTCCCGCCATCAGCCGCTCGGAATCGGTGGCGTAGCCGACGAACGGATCGACCGTCGAGAAGTCGGCCCGGCTCTTGAAGCCGCGTCCGAAAGCGAAGACGCCGATCCGCGGATGGGGAAAGGCACCGACCTTCACCGCGTACGGGACCTCGTCGGAGAGGTGCCCACCCCTCCAGCGGTAGCCGACGTCGACGCTGGCGAAGCCCTGTGGCAGAAAGGGAAGGCTCGCCCCGAACGATCCCGACACCAGGTAGTCCGTCTCGCCCGCTCCGAGCGCGGGGAACGCCTCGGGGTCGTAGCCGAGCGGGACGAACACACCGCCGTCGATCCCGACGAAGAGGCCGTTCCCGAGAGGACGCGAGTACCGGAGCCGCAGGTCGAGGTCCGCGAGGCCCTTCGTGGTGAAGTCGTTCTCCAGACCCTTCGCCGTCTCCTTCTTGAGGGGTAGCGTGCCGACGAACGTGAAGCTGTCGGTGAGCCCCACCTCCAGGTAGAGGTTGTCGCCCTTCTCGTCCCAGCCGTTCCCCGGGAACGGAACACGGCGTCCGGAGGTATCGAACATGGTGTCGGCGCTGAACGTCGTCGCGCCGAGGTGCGCGAAGATCTGTCCCTTGCCGCGCGGCCAGGCTTCGGAACGAGCCGGCCCGGCGCCGAGCGCGGCGCACACGAGGAGGAGCATGGAGGCCCGTCTCACGGCTTCTGGAACCTCCCCTCGGCGATGATCACGTTGAACTCGTAGCACCAGACGGTGAACGTGTCGAAGCCGTTCAAGTCGACGTCGGACGGCAGGTCGAGGTCCAGCGTGGCGCCGGAGAAGCTCTGCCGGCCCAGGACCTGGAGGACCCGGAAGTCACGCCGGGATCCGCTCGATTTGCCGATCCGGATGTCCATCCCGGGCGCCGTGCCGCTGGCCCGGAATTCCGAGGCGCGGAGCACCCGCGACGTCACGACGGTCGCCTTGCCCGATACGCCGTACGAGCCGGCGAACGTCGAGACGTCTCCGACCTCGACGAGCGTGGCCGGGGCTGGATCGGCCGCGACGGCGAGGTACGCGGCGGAGTCGTTGCTGCGGTTGTCGACGACCGTCGTGAGGGCCAGGACCGGGCGGTCCGACGTGAACGAGACGAACGCGTTGGACGCGGTCACCTCCGGCGCGCCGACCAGAGCGAACACCTCCGACTGGAACACCGAGCCCGGCTCGACCCGCGCGGCGGCCGGAGACCCGATCGGCGCGCCGTCGCCCGCCAGGAGGATCACCTTCACGTTCGCGGCCTCGAGCGGCGACGGATTCGTGAGGATCAGGTTCGTGCGGAAGCCGCTCGTCCGGTCGGCGCTCCCCGCCGCCTGGGCGATCAGCCCCGACGCGATCGCGGCGGACGGGCGAAGACCCGGCACCCAGGTGCCGAGCGTCCCCGCCGTGCAGGCGTCGTTCGCGTTGTACGTGCGACTGCTCGCCTCGACCGCGTCCGGCGCGACGATCCGGATCGGCCCGGACGTGTCCGCCGTCTGCCCGAAGAGCGAGGCGAGGACGTCGTCGAACGCCAGCTGCTGCCGCGGCGGGATCTTCAGCTCCGGCCCCGTGACCGGCGCTCCGCCCTTCGGGGTGAACGTCGCGACCACCGTCGCACCGTCCGTGGCCGACGTGTTCAGGAGGCGGAGGTCGGTCTTGAAGAACGCGCCGTTCCCGCCCACGGACCGCGCCGACGACGGGACGATCCGGTCGGCCAGCCCGGGGAAGGCGGCGAGGAGGAAGACCAGCGAGACGCGAGCGGCCTTCATCGCACCCCGGCGCCGCCCGCCGCCTCGTCCTCGAAAAGGGCCTTCGACGCGATCCTGTCGACCGAGATCGGCCCCGGACCGGCGACGCCGAGCCAGAGGAGCAGCAGGATGTAGAGGTACTCGATGAAGCCGTACAGGTCGTCGAGACCGTGCAGGTCCGCCTTCTTGGCGGTGGCGATGGCGACGACCATCGTGATGATCAGGGGCACGGAGGAGAGGCGGGTGAGGAGGCCGATCAGGACGAGCGCGCCGCACACCAGCTCGGTCCCCGCCGCGAACGGCGCCTGGAGCTCCGGCGCGGGGATCCCGAGGCTCCGGAAGTACTCCGTCACCTGCGGGAGGCTGTGGAGCTTTCCCCAGCCGGACTGGACGAAGACCCATCCGACGCAGAGGCGCGCCAGCGTGGGTGGGAGCCACTCGAGCTTGCCGGCGATCCCGAGGATGAGCGTGCGGAGCTTGCGGACGAGGGTCATCGGAGTTCTCCTTCCGTCGGTCTCAGGCCGCGGCCCGGACGTCGACGTCGTACGGGACGATGTCCTTGCGGAACAGGAGATCTAGGGTCCGGTCGAGTGCGACCCGGACCTTCTTCTCCAGACGTGGCAGCTTGCTCAGATGGATGGTACGCCAGAGGAGCTCCCGGGCCGTCGCGGCGGCGACCCCGGCGAAGCCGCTGCCCAGCGGGCCCGCGACCTCGTGGCCGTGTCCGTGCTCCCGGCCCACGTCAGGCCTCCAGCTCGCAGTACACCTTGATCGCGCCGCGGGCGGTGGTGAGCGTCCGGAAGAGCTCCTGGTAGCTCTCGAGACCCTTGACCGGATGCGTGAGGAGGCGCGACAGCCAGCCGGGGAACTGCGCCTCGGACTGGGCCATGTCCTTCACGCCCAACTCGAAGTACTCGCGGTTGGCGTTCACGGTACCGACCATCACCTTGTTGCCGAGCACGAACTCCAGGTTGATCCGATCGGCCGGCACCTCGACCTTCCGGTCGCCTCCCGTCACGCTGGAGAGGACGAGGACGCCGTTCTTGCCGAGCGCCTCCATGCTCTGGAAGACGACGGACGAATTCCCGGTCGCCTCGAAGATCAGGTCGAACGGGCCGTGCTTCTTCGCCCCCTCGGCGATCGGCAGCTCGTCCGTGGAGGCATACCGCGCGCCGAGCGCCTCCACGAGGTCGGAGTTCAGGTACGGGCGCTTCGTCCGCCCGAAGACCGTGACGTCGAGGCCGCGGAGCCTCAGCGCCATCGCGGCGAGGAGGCCGATCGTCCCGGCGCCCATGACCGCCGCCTTCCGCGGCCGCCACACCTTCAGGCGGCGCTGGATCTCGTACGCCTGGTGGATCCCCTTCTCGACGACGGTGGTCGGCTCGAGGAGGACGCCGACGTGCTTGAGGCCCTGCGGCACCTTGACGACGAAGTCGGCATCGTCGACGTAGTGCTCGGTCAGGTAGCCGTGGCGCAGGTTGATGCCGCGCTCGTAATAGACGTCGTCCGTCGTCATGTCGGACGTCCCGATGGCGTCGTAGATCGAGTACCCGTTCCGCCTCACCGTGGCGACGACGTAGTCCCCGGCGGCGAGCTCGGTGACGTTCGGGCCGACGGCCTCGACCTGCCCGAACCCCTCGTGACCGATGACGAGGAAGTCGTAGCCGTCGGGGGCGGCGCCGTACTCGGCGGCGTTGATCTCCTTGTCCGTCCCGTCGACGCCGACGCGGAGGACCTTCACCAGGACCCCGCGGCCGTTCGGGACGTCGTCGACCGACGGCTTCGGCAGCTCGGCGAGGTGGACGGAATCCGGCTTTCCGGGGAGGACGGCGATCGCCTTCATGCTGGCTCCTTTTGCGATTCGCCGGTTCGATGCCTCCCGCGGCCCTTCCGTTTCAGCAGAGGCGGCGGGGGGCCTCGGCCACCCGGATCCGCTGCCCGGTGTCGGCCGACCGGATGGCGGCCAGCGCCACCTGCAGCGACCGCCGGCCGTCGCCGAGGTCGGGCTCCACGGGCTCGCCGGCCCGGATCGCCTCGACGAACCGGCTCCACTGGGCCCGGAACGCCGACAGGAACGTGCCGCCGTGACGGCGGTCCCGCAAGGCGCGGGGCACCTGCGTCACGGCGCGGGCCAGCCCGTCCAGGCGGACCCGGGCGTCGCCGTCGAAGGCGCCTCGCCCCGCCCGCTCCAGCCCGTCGAACCGGAAGAGCGACAGGCGGACCCGCCCCGCGTCGCCGAGGATCTCGAGCTCTTGCTGCTCGGTCGCGGAGTGAGAGAGGAGCGTCGAGACCAGGACACCCGACGTCATCCGGCCCGCGACCGTCGCGGAGATCCCGGCCTCGCCGGTCCGTTCGAGCGCCGTGACCTCCTCGACTTCCTCGCCGAGGAGGAAGCGCCACAGGTCGTAGTGGTGAACGCCCAGCTCCACCAGGACGTCACCGCCCAGGTCGCGGACCTTCCGGTACTCCCAGAGGCGGGGCCCGAGATGGCTCGAGGCCACTCCCCGCAGGTGCTGGATCCGTCCGAGAGCACCCTCCCGGATCAGGCGCCGCGCCTCCAGCACCTGGGCGTGGAAGCGGAGCGTGTAGCCGACCGTCGCCGTCACGGTCGAGCTCCCGGCCCGCGCCAGGAGCACGTCGGCCTCCTCCAGGTCGCGTGTGATCGGCTTCTCCAGGAGCAGGTGCTTGCCGGCCTCGAGCGTGGCGAGCGCCATCTCCAGGTGCAGGTGGGGCGGCGTCAGCACCGCCACGGCGTCCACCTCGGGCATCGCCAGCAGGTCCCGGTAGTCGGCGAACGTCCGGGCAGACGTCCCCGAGGCGAGGCGCTGGCGAGCGCTCTCGTTCACGTCGGCAACGGCTACCAGACGGACCCCCGGCAGCGACACGAGCGCCGGGACGTGGACCGTCGCCGCGTAGCCGCAGCCGATCACGCCCACTCCCACGGGCTTCCGTCCCACCCTCGAAGCACCCATCGGCGGGCGGATTGTGGCATCCGCCCGCCGACGCGCGTCTCAGATCACCTGCGCCGTCTCGGCCTCGTCCGCCGTCTCGTCGACCGGCGGCAGCGTCGCGCCGCTCTGCTGGATCAGCTTGGCCACCAGGCCCGTCCACCCCGTCTGGTGGTTCGCGCCGATCCCCGCCCCGTTGTCACCGTGGAAGTACTCGTGGAAGAGGACGTGCTCGCTCCATCGCGGATCGCTCTGGAACGGCTCCGTTCCGCCGAAGCACGGACGGCGGCCGTCGCCGTCCTTCAGGAAGATCCGGATGAGGCGCCGCGACAGCTCGGTCGCCACCTCGTTGAGCGGGACGGCGTTCCCGGAGCCGATCGGGCACTCCACCCGATATCCGTCGCCCAGGTAGTGCGCGAACTTCTGGAGCGACTCGATGATCAGGTAGTTCACCGGGAACCAGATCGGTCCGCGCCAGTTGGAGTTGCCGCCGAAGAGACCCGTCGACGATTCGGCCGGCTCGTAGTCCACCCGGTACTCGCGCCCGCCCAGCTGGAGCACGTACGGCTTGTCGGCATGCACCTTGGAGATCGCGCGAACGCCGAAGTCGGAGAGGAACTCCCCCTCGTCGAGGAGGTATCGGAGGACGCTCCGGAGCCGGTCGCGGCTCACGAGCGACAGGAACCGGCGGACGTGTCCGGCGTCGCCCGTCCGCGTCTCGACGTGGGAGCGAAGCTCGGGCCGGTTCTCCAGGAACCACTGCATGCGGCGCTTGAAGCCGGGGAGCCGGTCGATGATCGAGGAGTCGAGCGTCTCCACCGCGAAGAGCGGGATCAGCCCGACCATGGAGCGGATCTTCAGCGGGAACGGCTTGCCGTCCGGCAGATGGAGGACGTCGTAGAAGAAGCCGTCCTCGGCGTTCCAGAGCTCGATCCCCTCGCCGGCGATGTTGTTCATCGCCCGGCAGATGTAGACGAAATGCTCGAAGAACTTGGACGCCACGTCCTCGTAGGACGGGTCCTCGCCGGCGAGCTCGAGCGCGATGGTGAGCATGTTGAGGCAGTACATCCCCATCCAGCTCGTGCCGTCCGACTGCTCGATGTGGCCGCCGGTCGGTAGCTCGGCGCTCCGGTCGAAGACGCCGATGTTGTCGAGCCCGAGGAAGCCGCCCTGGAAGATGTTCTTCCCCTCGGCGTCCTTCCGGTTCACCCACCACGTGAAGTTCAGGAGCAGCTTCTGGAAGACGCGGGAGAGGAAGCGCCTGTCGCCCACGCCGGTCCGCTTCTTGTCGATCTTGTAGACGCGCCACGCTGCCCAGGCGTGGACCGGCGGATTCACGTCGCCGAAATTCCACTCGTACGCCGGGAGCTGACCGTTCGGGTGCATGTACCACTCGCGGAGGAGGAGGATCAGCTGCTCCTTGGCGAAGTCCGCGTCGACCACGGCCAGCGGCACGCAGTGGAAGGCCAGGTCCCACGCGGCGTACCACGGGTACTCCCACTTGTCCGGCATCGACAGGACATCCGCGTTGTAAAGGTGGCCCCAGTCGCTGTTGCGACCCTTGAGGCGCTTCGCCGGCGGCGTCGGACCCTCGGGGTCCCCCTTCAGCCAGCGGGACGCGTCGTAGTGGTAGAACTGCTTGCTCCAGAGCAAGCCCGCGAACGCCTGCCGCTGGACGCTCTTCGCGTCGTCGGTGAGACCGGCGGGAGCGAGCGTCGCGTAGAACTCGTCCGCCTCCTGCTTCCGGAGCGCCACGAGCGCGTCGAACGCCGGGCCGAACGGCTCGGCGTCCGGGCGGTCGGTGAGGCGGAGCCGGAACGTGACGGTCCCCCCCGCCGGCACCTCGGCCTGGTAGTACGCCGACGCCTTCGAGCCGATCCGGTCGGGGTTGACCGTGTCGCGCGTGCCGCGGATCACGGCGTCGCCGATCCCGTCCTTGGCGAAGCGGGATTCGTTCTCCACGTTCCAGAGCCGCTCCTTGTTCGACTCGTTCTCCGTGAAGAGGAGCTCCGGGCTGCCCTCGGCGTGGAGCCGGCGCGTCCCGAGCTGCGGGTGGGCGATCTCGATGACGCCGCCGGCCGCCGCGCGCATCCTCGGGCGCCGCGCGTCGAGGCCCCACGACCAGGTGTTCCGGAACCAGACCGTCGGCAGGACGTGGATCGGCGCGGCTTCCGGGCCGTGATTGGTCACCTCGATCGTGACGAGGAGGTCCTCGGGCGAGCCCTTGGCGTACGTGACGACGACGTCGAAATACCGGTCCTCGGCGAAGGCGCCGGTGTCGACGAGCTCGTACTCCATCGCGCGCCGGTCGCGGCGCCGGTTCTCCTCCACCAGCTCGCCGTACGGGAACTCCGCCTGGGTGTACTTGTACAGGTACTTCATGTACGAGTGCGTCGGCGTCGAGTCGAGGTAGAAGTAGTACTCCTTCACGTCCTCGCCGTGGTTCCCCTGCGGTCCGGTGAGGCCGAAGATCCGCTCCTTCAGGATCGGGTCCTTCCCGTTCCAGAGGGCGAGCGCGAAGCAGAGGATCTGGCGGCGGTCGGAGATGCCGGCGAGGCCGTCCTCCCCCCACCGGTACGCCCGCGAGCGGGCCTGGTCGAACGGGAAGTCGTCCCAGGCGGCGCCGTCGGCGCTGTAGTCCTCGCGGACCGTGCCCCACTGGCGCTCGGACAGGTAAGGCCCCCAGCGCTTCCAATGCGACGTGCGTTTCCGGGAGGCCTCGAGACGCAGCTCTTCGGCGGTCTTCATCACTTCTCCCTCAGCTCGATGGCGTGTCCGTCCGGGTCCCTGACGACGAGGCCGTTCCCGAAGCTCCAGGCGGGGACGCGCGGTACCAGCACCGTCCCGGGCGAGACGAGCCACGCCGCGATCCCGCGGAGTGCCTTCTCCACGTCGGCGGTCTTCGCCACCAGGAAACGCGTCTGCCAGCTCCAGAGGTCGTTCGTCTTCGAGTCGGAAGGCGCCGGGCGCCCGTCCCGGGGCGACAGGTATTCGAGGAACTCGACGCCCGGACCCTCCTGAGCACGGAGCCCGCTGATGTGAAGGCGCGCCCCGAAGACGTTGTTCAGGTGCTCCTGCTCGGTCCCGTAGTTCTCGCTCTCCCCCGCCAGGCGGAGCCCGAGCGTGTCGCGGTAGAAGCGGAGCGACGCGTCGGTGCTCCCCACCACGATCGCGGTGTGGTCGATCCCGAGGAAGAGTCGGTCCGTCGGGGCCTGCCAGCGTGGGTCGCCCTTCCCCTTCGGGAACCAGATCACCTCCAGCGCGTGCCCGTCCGGGTCCTTGAAATAGAACGCCTTGATCCCGCCCGCGTTCGGGTTCCAGTCCGGCAGGCGCTGCGGTCCGCTCGAGGCGTGCGCGACCTTGTGGGCCCGGAGGTGGGCGTACGCCTTCTCCATGTCCGAGACCACGATCGCCACGTGCTGGAACGTCCGGTCGTTGCTCCGCGCGTCGGGCGGGATCGGGCGCCCCTGCGGCGCCAGGAACTCCCGCAGCTCGATCGACTCCTTCCCGAGGCGGAGGCGCACGACGCGCATCCGGAGGCCGAAGAGACCCTCCAGGTGCTCCCACTCCTCCCCCGCCACCTCGACGTCCGAGACCTTCTCGAACGGCAGGACGCGTGTGAAGAAGTCGAGGGAGCGGTCCATGTCGCCGACCGTCAGGCTCACCGAGTCGACGGCGAGCGTCTGGCTGCGGGCCGACGGCGCGAACGCGAGGACCAGCGAGACGAGGGCCGTCGCGATCAGGAGCGCCCGGAGCGACACCGTCCGCCGCGTCACGACGCGCTCCCGCCGAGGCGCGCCGCCAGGTGGTCGCCGACGCGGATCGCGTTCGCCATGATGGTCAGCGCCGGGTTCACCGCCGCGCTGGACGGGAAGAAGCTGCCGTCGACGACGTAGAGGTTCTCGACGTCGTGCGTCCTGCAGTTGGTGTCGAGGACCGAGGTCTTCGGGTCGTGCCCGAAGCGAAGCGTGCCGTTCTGGTGCGCCACGCCCGCGAGCGGGATCCGCTCGCCGACGAACAGGTTCCGGGAGAAGAGCCCCTGGTGGCAATCGTGCCCGTGCACGCCGCACTTCGTCTGGCCCTTCATCAGCTCCTTCAGCTTGGCGGCGAGGCGCTTGTGCCCCTCCTCGTTGTTGACCGTGTACGAGAGCGTGATCTTCCCGTCCCGGCCGACCGTGACCCGGTTGCTCGGGTCGGGCAGGTCCTCGGACGTGAGCCAGAAGTCGAGCGAGTGCTTCGCCATGATGTCGAGCGTGAAGCCGGGCGCGATCGCGGGCGCCCCGGCGGAGAGCGCCACGCCGTCCAGCTTGCCGACGAAGGAGATGTGCCCCATCGGGTACGCCCACTCCTTCGAGCCGAAGTAGAAGTCGTTCACGGCGAGCGTCTTCTGGAAGATCGTCGGGTTGGGGCACTTGGAGACGGCCATCAGGACCGAGTTGATGTGCCCCATGTAGTGGCGGCCGACGAGGTCGGACGAGTTGGCGAGGCCGTTCGGGTGCTTCTCGTCGGCCGAGCGGAGGAGGAGCGCCGCCGAGTTGATCGCCCCGGCCGACACCACCACGACGTCGGCCGTGTAGCGCTCGGTCGCGCCGTTCCGCTCCACGACCACGCCCGACACCTCACGCCCCGAGGCGGTCGTCTCGATCTTCGTCACCTTGGCGTCGGTGAGGAGCGTGACGTTCTCGTGGAGGAGAGCCGGCTCGACGCCGCAGACGTGCGCGTCGGCCTTCGCCTGGACGAGGCACGGGAAGCCGTCGCAGGTCGCGCAGCGGATGCACTTGCTGAGGCGGCTCTTCTCGTCGAGCTGGATGCCGAGCGGGACGTGGAACGGCTTGATCCCCTGGCGCGCGAAGTCGTCGGCCAGCTGGCGGATCCGCGGCTCGTGGCTCACCGCCGGGTACGGGAACGGCTTGCTCGACCACGGCTCGGTCGGGTCCTCGCCCCGCTCCCCGTGCACGTGGTACATCTCCTCGGCCCGCTGGTAGTACGGCTCGAGGTCGTCGTAGGAGATCGGCCAGGCCGGCGAGACGCCGCCGTGGTGCCGGATCTCCCCGAAGTCCTCCTTGCGGAGGCGGAACAGCGCGGCGCCGTAGAACTTGGTGTTGCCGCCCACCCAGTAGTTCGTGTGCGGGTGGAGGTCCTTCCCGTCCTTGTCCTTCCAGACCTCCTTCGTGCCGTACCGCCCGTCGACGTTCACGGAGCGGGAGTCCCAGTTCTCCTTCTCGCGCGGGACGAAGCCCCCGCGCTCCAGGACGAGGATCCGCTTGCCGGTCGGCGCCAGGGCGCGCACGAGTGTCCCGCCCCCGGCGCCGGTCCCGATGATGATCACGTCGTAGCGAGCGTCGCTCACAGCTCCTCCGTCTGGCCGGCGGGCGGCCCGGTTCTCGTTTCGTCCTCGGATCGATCGTTCTGATGCCGGGTCCCCCCGGCCGGTTTCAGGGCTTCCCGTCGCAGATGAAGTGACAGGGGCCGTCGCCGTGACACAGCTTGGCGCAGTGCACCTTGACGTCCGGGCTGAGGCGGACGTGCGCCTCGGCCGCGCCCATCATCCCGAGGAGAGGCGCCAGGGCGTAGAGCCAGAAATGGCCGAAGCGGCGTGTGAAGGCGGCCGAGCCGAACGTCCGTGCCGGGTTCAGGCTCATGCCGGAGAGAGGCGCCAGCAGGGCGATGTAGAGCGCGACCAGGATCCCGGCCCCGACGCCGGTGTACCGGGCCAGGTCGTGGTCGTTCGAGACCCGGAGGACCATCGTCATCATCCCGAACGACATCACGAGCTCGGTCGCGAAGGCGACACCCACGCCTCGACGGCCGGGGAGCGTCTCCACGTACGAGACGGACGGGTCGCCGACGCGCTTGCGCCCGAGGAGCGCCACGGCGACGGCCGTCCCGGCGACCGCGCCCAGGAACTGGAAGACCGTGTAGAGAACGGCGTCCCAGCCGTGCACCTTTCCGAGGCGGAAGAACGTCCAGGTGGTCGCCGGGTTGATGTGTGCGCCGGAGCGCTGACCCCACGGCGAGTAGATGATCCCGACCGCGGTCAGGCCCATGGCGATCCCCATCAGCGCGCGCCGGAGCGTCTCGCTCCGGATCGCGCGGGAGCCCGGGGACGACGGGTGCCAGAGGAGCGTGGCGAACGCGCAGGCCGAGACCATGAAGAGGCCCAGGCCCCACGCCTCGATCAGGTACTCCGGCCAGCGCGTCGCGAGCGCCTGCAGCATCAGCGGACGTCCCAGCCGACGTTCAGGATCGAGTTGAAGCCGCCGAAGCCGTCGTCGACCTTGAGGCCGTGGGCCGGATCCTCGACCCAGCGCGCGCCGTCGACGACGAACTTGTACCGGTACCGTCCCGGCGTGGGAGACGGGACGTGGCCCGTCCAGAGGTCGTCTCCGCCCTTCTTCAGCTCCACGACCGTCTCCATGTGGCCGCGGAAGTCGCCGTACAGCTCGACCTTGCCCGCGCCGTCGTCGTGGTACGTGAAGACGAGGTGGCTCCCCTGGATCCGAGGCGGCGTCCCGACGGCGCACCGGTGGAGGTGCGGGTCGCGACGCGCCTCGGCGAGCGCCCGCTTCGCGTTGAGGACGCCGTAGCCCTGCCGGATGGCGGGGGCGCCCTGGATCCGGTCCGCCGTGGCGATCAGGATCTGCTTGATGGCTTTCGGACAGAGCGACGGCACCGCCTCGAGGAGCTGCGCGGCTACGGACGCCACGATCGGCGCGGCGAACGACGTCCCGTCGACGTGCTGGTAACGCGTACCCACGATCTTCTTCTCGGTGAGCCGGCGCGAGACCTCCACGCGGATCTCCTGGAGCGTGCCCGACGCGACGCTCTCCGGCAGGCCAGCGGTCTCCCGCAGCTGCCAGGTGAGCTGACGGAGCCACGCCTCCGGCGCGGCGGCGAGACGCGAGAGCGCCTCCGCCTCGCGGTACGACGGCGAGCCGACGACGATCGGCGCCGCGACCCAGCTTGCGGGGGCGATCACCTCCGGCTTCACGATGCCGTCCGCGGAGACGCCGAAGCTGCCGCAGTACAGCTCCTTCTCGCCGTGCAGCTGATTCCGGTCGTTGTAGCCACCCACCGTGATCACCGAGGGCGCGGTCGCGGGCGGGACGGGACGCGGGCGGGAGGAGCAGCCGGAGTTCCCGGCCGCCACGACGACGACCAGCCCCTTCGCCACCGCCTCCTCGGCCAGCTGATTCACGCGGCTCTCCGCGAGGGGAGCGTCCACGTCGCCGCCGAGGGAGATGCTCACCACGCGGATGCCGAGCCGCTCGTGGTTCGCGAGGACCCACTCGAGCCCCTTCTCGATGTTCGGCTCGGTGATCTTCCCGTCGTCCCCGACCTTGACCAGGACGACCTTCGCCCCGGAGGCGAGGCCGCGATAGCGCCCCTCGGAGAGGTGGCCGTTACCGGCAGCCGCGACGGACGTCTGCGTCCCGTGCCACCGCCACCCCTCCGGCTCGCCGGTCGGCTCGAGGACGGCGTCGGGATCGGTGACGTCGTGGTACGCCGCGATCCGGTCGACGGGCTCCGTCAGGTCGGGGTGCGGCGTGAAGCCGGAGTCGAGGAAGGCGATCGTGACCCCGCGCCCCGTCAGCTCCGGCTCGGCCGGAACGCGCAGGGAGGTCGGGATCACCTGGAGGAGGGGGACCGGAGGCGCCTCGCGGCGCGCTCGTGCCATGGAGACGGAGTCCATCTTCGTCCTTCCTTGCGCGGACGGGCCTCGCGGCCCGCGTGCTCGACAGTCGTCGGGTTTGAGATGCCCGGGAGGCGTCGGCGGTTTCGACGGGACCGGAACTCGGATCCGCCTAAGCTCCAGCTGTGACCGACGCGACGGGGCTTGCGATCCGAAAGGCGATCAGCCGCGAGCTGGTGGCTGGCGGCGTCCTCGAGCCCGTGGACCCGGACCTCGCCGAGCGGCGTCGCTGGGCCGCGTTCGATCTAGCGTCGATGGTCGAAGGATCGCTCCACGTCGCTCTCGATCCCCGCGCGCTCCCGATGGAAGAGGCCGAGGGCTGGGCCGCCCGTCTGGGCGACGCGTACGGCCTGCCCGCCGTCGTCGGCGACGTGGGAGCCGACCGGCACTGGCTCCTGGAGCGGGGCGAGAGAGTGGGGACGATCCAGCTCGAGGTCGAGCCGTACGGCTCGACCTGGCAGAGCCTGAGCTCGTTGTACGTCCACCCCGCGGCACGCGGCGCCGGAACGGCCACGCGGGCGCTCCAGGCGCTCGCCGCCACGGCGGCACGCCATGATCTGCGAGGCCTCCGGCTCTCCACGGAATGGACGTGGCAGAAGAGCGTGGGGTTCTATCTCGCGCGTGGCTTCTGGCTCCATCTCTGGAAGCACGATCTTCAGCTCGTGCTCAGCCCGCGCCTTCCGCGCTGGTCGCTTCAGGTGAACGGCGACGAGGCGGTGTTCGGCGTGGGCGTCGACACGGGATTCGCGCCTCTCTTCACCGCCCTCCGCCGGGGGGACCGGCTCGAGCTCCTCCGGGCGCCGGGTGAGGCGGAGACGCCCGAGGTCGAACGGTACGCGATCGGTACGCTGGCGCTCCTCCTCGCCCACCGGGGCTGGCCTCTCGTTCGCGACGAGGTTCACTGGCGGAAGCGCTACGACTGGTCCGACGTCGGTGAGCCGGAGGGCCTCGCCTCGAAGATCGGGATCTTCGAGCAGGTGGCGCGGCGTCGGGGCTTCGTCGTCGAGACGCCCCGGGTCCCGGGCCTCGAGATGTGGCGAATCTGGGCGCGCGGCGAGGAGTGTGGCCGGCAGAGCCAGCTCCTCTGCGACCTCGAAGCCGCGCTCGCTCGATTCGGTCTCGAGCTCGGCCCGGAGCGGCGTACCCGTCTCGCGAGACTCGACCCCTGGAGGCTCGAGCACCTCTTCCGTCGCGCGCTCGAGACCTCGTCAGCCGCGGATTGGGAGAGGGAAGCCGCGACCGTCGTCGGCGCGACCTGACGAGGTCCACCGCCGGCCGATGCCGGCTACGAACCTACTAGTTTATGATCTGGTCTGTGACACGAGCCGAGGTCGGTGCCTTCGAGGCCAAGACGCACCTGAGCCGCCTCTTGGCCGACGTGCGGGACGGGGCGGTCGTCACGATCACGGTGCGGGGCGTCCCCGTCGCCAAGCTCGTCCCCGCGGACGCCATCGTCCGTCTGCCCGCGACGACGGACCCGGACGCCTGGGCCGCGCGCGTGAGCGAGATTCGCTCGAGGACTCGCCCGGGCCGCGATTCCGTGTCGGCGCTCGTCCGGGCCGGCCGGCGGCCGTGACCCTCGTCGTCGACGCCTCCCTGATGCTCGCATGCGTCCTCGAGGATGAGCGAACGGACGTCGCCGTGACGAGCGTCCTCGCGCGGTTGAAGGCCGGCGAGGCCCTCATCGCACCGTTTCACTTCCCGGTCGAGCTGATGTCCGGTATCGAGCAGGCGGCGCGTCGAGGCCGGATGGCGGCCGGCGACCGGGCGGCCGCCTACGCCGCCGCGCTCGAGCCGGGAATCGAGCTCGTCACACTCCCGGTGGAGGGAGACCGCGGCGCTCCACCCCTCTTCGAGCTGCTCGACCGGACGGGGCTCCGGGTCTACGACGCTCTCTACCTTCAGCTCGCCCTCGCGCGGCGTGCGGCTCTGGCCTCCCTGGACGACGCTCTGCGGGCGGCGGCCGTGTCGGAGGGCGTGCCCGTCGTTCCCGCGCCGTTGCATGGGGCGTCAGGCAACAGGCAGCGCGATGCGGGCCAACGCCGGCAGCGGCCGTGACGACGAGGCCCGTACCGGGAAGCTCCCGTGCCTCGCCAGCCGTATCTGGAGACGCCTCCTCCGCGTCGGAGGTGACCCAGGACACGGTCAATGCGGATCGCGGATTCCGAGCCGCGGATCGTTCGCGACGACGAGGCTCGCGGCGCGCCGCGGGGCGTCCCGCTCGAAGTGGATCTCCTGCGCCGGGAAGTAGATCGTCCGGTACGCCGCGATCGTCTCCGCGGGCGTGAGGCCCTCCTGGGAGCGGGCGATTGCCCGGTCGAGCGCGGTCTCATAGGTGCAGTCGAGGAAGACGGAGAGGTCGTACGCGGCGCGGAGCTCGCGCTTGAGGAGGAAGATCCCCTCCAGCAGGATCACGTCGACGTCCTTGAGCTCGTAGATGTGGCGGCGGTACGCCGTCGCGGTCTCCTCGGCGTAGTCCGCCTCCAGGCGGATCGACCGCCTGTCGCGGAGCGGCAGGACCAGCTCGGCGAAGAGGGCCTCGAGGCGGAAGGCGTGACGGTAGAAGTGCTCTCCAGGATCCTCGCCGCCGAACCTCACGGCGGGCAGGTTCAGCCAGCCGTCGATCCCGATCACGGCGACCCGGAGACCGCGGCTCCCGAGCGCCGCCTCGAGCCGCTCGGCGACGTAACCCTTGCCGCTCCCGTCGATCCCGCTGATGGCCACGAGCGTGCTCCGGTCCGGCGGGACGCGGCGCCGCGCGGCCAGGACGTGGGGGGCGATCTCGGACTCGACGCTCATGGTGAGGACGGCAGCGTCGGCCGGGAGCCCGTTTCGAGCTCCCGGCCGCACTCGATCACCCCTTCGACTCGGCCTTCTTCTCGGTGGTCTTCTTGACGGCCGGCTTCGCCTTCTCGAGACGCCCGCCCTCGATCTTGAGGCACGTCTCGGCGTCGATCCGGAGGAAGCCCTTGCGGCGGCACTCGTTCGAGCCGTGGCAGCCGTGGGCGCGACACCCCTCGGCGCTGCAGGCGCCGACGGCCTTGCACTTGTTCACGCCCCAGCACGGGACCTTGTCGCCGTCGTCGGGGGACTTCTGGTCCTCGGCGCGGGCGATGGCCGGGATCGCGAGGACGCCGGCGAGAGTGGCGACGAGCAGGGACTTGGTGGTGGTGGTCATCTTCTTACTCCTTCTAGAGAGCGGGTCCGGTCTCTTCCGGATCCGTCTGGTTGGTGAAGACGCCCCGTTCGACGAGGCGCTTGAACGACAGGAGGACGTCGGCGGGCTCGCCGCCGGTGCGTGGGACGAGGCACGAGAGGGACCGGCACCAGGGCAGCGCCTGGGTGAGGAGCCGGGCTTCCGGAGCGGTCACGAGGTCGCAGCGCACGACGAGGCCGGTCCGGTGGACGAGGACGTCCTGCGGCCGGCCGTCGAGCGCGACGTCGATCTCGGTGTCGTCGAGGTCGCGGAGCCGCCACAGATCGTGGATCGGCCAGCGGGACGAGACGAGCGCCGTGCCGGGACGCGGGCGGAACCGCACGGTGGCGACCCGCTCGGGAGGCAGCGCCTGGAGCGTCTCCCAGGCGAGCGGCTCGGAGTCGCGCGCCACGAACGCCTCGCCGACGCGTCGCTCGAGCAGGGCCAGGTCGGGCAGGAACGGGAGACGGGCCGTCAGCGGGTCGGACTCGAGGAAGCGCGGCAGCCGCTCCCCGGCGTGCGCGAGATCGTGAGAACGCGGCGGGCAGGCCACGACGTACCGCGAGACGAGCGACCCGAAGGCGTCCTCGCCGAGGATCCGCCGCGTCGCCGGGTGCTCGCCGGCGAGCGCGTCGACGAGGCGCGCCACGTAGCCACAGGCGTAGACCTGCCAGCGCTCCTCGATCGAGCCGTGCGGCGGGAGGCGGAAGGCGCGGCGCCGCTGGTCGGCGGACCGCTCCTCGAGCCCCGTCAGGTCGAGGAGGAAGCGGGCCTGCGTGCTCTTCAGGGACGAGGCGGCGTCAGATCGCACGAACGGCATAGATCCCCTCGCTCGAGTCCCGGCGGGACACGCACATCGCGCGCGCCAGCGTCCGTCTCACCTGGTCCTGTCCTACCGCCGTCGCGAGAATCGACTCGGCGCGGCGCGCCTCGTCCATCACGTGGCAGAAGGGCGGGATGTTCGCGTCCCACTCGATCAGGGTCGGCACCGGCCCGAACCGGTCGATCGCCTGCCGGTAGAGCCCCCAGACCGCGTCGCAGACCGGGCCATCGTGCGTGTCGATCACGTACGCCCCGTGGTCCTCGTGCCCCGCCAGGTGGATCTGCTTCACGCGGCTCGGGGGGAGGAGGTCGAGAGTTTCCACGGGGTCGAGGCCGTGGTTGCGCGCGTTGACGTACAGGTTGTTGACGTCGAGGAGGAGATCGCAGTCGGCCTCCTCGAGGACGGCGGTGACGAAGTCCGCCTCGGAGAGAGTCGACTCGCGGTGCTCGACGTAGCTCGAGATGTTCTCGACGAGGATCCGCCGCCCGAGGACGTCCTGGACCTCGCGGATCTTGTCGGAGACGAACGTGACGGCCTCCTCGGTGAACGGGAGCGGGAGGAGGTCGTGGCTGTTGTGCCCGCCGAGCGAGGTCCAGCAGAGGTGGTCCGAGACGATCGCCGGCTCGATCCGGTCCGCCAGGACGGAGAGCCGGGCGAGGTACCCGCGGTCGAGGGGCTCGGCCGACCCGAGGGAAAGCGAGACGCCGTGCATCGCGATCGGGTAGTCGCGCCGCACACGCTCGAGCACCTGGAGGGGACGGCCTCCCGGCAGCATGAAGTTCTCGGAGATGACCTCGAAGAACGGGACCGGCGGGCGCTCCGAGAGGACGACGTCGAAGTGCTCCTTGCGAAGCCCGATCCCGCAGCCCATCAGGCGTGTGCGCGTCTTCGTCACTGTTTCGACCTCCGCCGCCTCTGATGCCGCGCCGTTCGCCCGGTTTCGAGCGCCTCGCCACGCAGCTTTGGCGGCGTGGTGGGAATAGGACGGGTCCTCCCGGTCATAGGCGTCATCAGGACGACGAAAGGAGGTCGACGATGACGGATCTGGACACCGCCAGGGCCGAGGCCTTTGCCGGGAAGATGATCGGTGTGCTGAACGGGGGGACGCTGGCGCTCATGACGAGCATCGGACACCGCACCGAGCTCTTCGACACGATGGCGGGCCTTCCCGCCGCGACGAGCGCCGAGATCGCGGCGGCCGCCGGCCTCGACGAGCGCTACGTGAGGGAGTGGCTCGGGGCGATGGTCACGGGAGGGATCGTGGAGTACGAGCCCGAGCGGCGCGCCTACACGCTCCCGCCGGAGCACGCCGGTTCACTGACTCGCGCGGCCGGCCCGGACAACCTCGCCATGATCACCCAGTACATCTCCCTCCTCGGCGAGGTCGAAGGGCAGATTGTCGAGTGCTTCCGGAAGGGCGGCGGCGTGCCGTACTCGGCCTTCCCGCGCTTCCAGATGCTGCAGGGCGAGGAGAGCCGAATGGTCCACGACGGCGGGCTCGTCAGCCGGGTCCTCCCTCTCGTGCCGGGGCTCGTCGAGCGACTCACCGCGGGGATCGACGTCCTCGACGTCGGCTGCGGGCACGGGCACGCGCTGAACCTCATGGCGCGGGAGTTCCCCGCCAGCCGGTTCACCGGCCTCGACTTCTCCGCCGAGGCGATCGTGGCCGGTCGACGCGAGGCCGCGGAGTGGGGGCTCGCGAACAGCACCTTCCACGCGCGCGACGTCTCGACCTTCGACGCCGAGGGCGCCTACGACTTCGTCACCGCCTTCGATTCGATCCACGACCAGGCATGGCCGAGGCGCGTGCTGAAGGGGATCGAGCGCGCCCTCCGCGACGACGGCACTTTCCTGATGGTCGACATCCGCGCCTCGAGTGAGCTCCACGAGAACCTCTCCCACCCGCTCGCGCCGAGCCTCTACACCTTCTCGACGACGCACTGCATGACCGTCTCCCTGGCCCTCGGCGGCGAGGGACTTGGCACCGTGTGGGGGGAGCAGAAGGCCCGCGAGCTCCTGGCCGAGGCCGGCTTCACGCGCGTGTCGGTCGAGACCGTCCCGACCGACTTCCTGAACAACTACTACGTCGCGCGGCGGTAGTCCTCGAGGCGGGAACGGCCCGGTCGTCTCCGACCGGGCCGTCTCTCATCGACTCGATCCGGCATCACCTCCGTCTTCAGTGTCCCGACGTCGCTACGGGCGGATCCCGGCAACGTTCAGGCGGATCCGGTAGAGGCCCGTGCGGGCCGTCATGTAGAGGGTCTTTCCGTCGTCATCGCCCCAGGCGAAGTTCGCCGGC
The DNA here is from genome assembly GCA_964384675.1 of uncultured Holophagales bacterium. Lineage (GTDB taxonomy): Bacteria > Acidobacteriota > Thermoanaerobaculia > UBA5066 > UBA5066 > CAYLNK01. Next base: position 40,633 of record CAYLNK010000005.1, read on the forward strand.
AGCTCGGCCACCTTCAACGTCCCGAGATGCTTCCCCGCGGGCGAGAGGATCCAGAGCCCGCCCGGCCCGGAGACGTAGACGTTCCCCTGCTGGTCGACCTTGAGGCCGTCGAGCGCCTCCTTCTCGGGCGCGCCTCCCATATCGAAGAAGAGCGCGCCGTCGCCCAGCGAGCCGTCCGGCTTCACCGGGTACTTCATGACGACCTTCCGCTTCTCGTCCCAGTCGTCGACATACAGGAACTTCTCGTCCGGCGTGAAGGCGAGCCCGTTCGGGCCGGTCAGCTCCTTCGCGAGGAGGCGGACCTTCCCGTCCTTGACCGCGTAGACCCCGCTGTACGGCAGCTCCTTCCGCGGGTCGTCGAAGAACTTCGGCAGGCCGAACGGCGGGTCGGTGACGTAGAGCGTACCGTCCGACCGGTAGACGAGGTCGTTCGGGCTGTTGAAGCGCTTCCCGTCGTACCGGTCGGCCAGGACGGTGATCTGCCCGTTCTTCTCGAGCCGCGTCACGCGCCGGTTCCCGTGCTCGTCGATCGTCAGGCGCCCCTCGCGGTCGAACGTGAGGCCGTTCGAGCCGGGCTGACCGTACTGTGCGATGTCGGCTCCGGTGTAGCCGCTCTTGGTCCGGAAGATCGACAGGTCCCCGTCCGGCGTCCAGCGGTAGATCCGGTTGTTGTTCGGGTCGCTGAAGAGGAGGAAGCCTCCCTCCCGCGACCAGACCGGCCCTTCCACGAAGAGGAACCCCTCGGCGAGCTTCTCCACGACGGCGCCGGCGGGGACGATCGCGTCGAGCGCGGGATCGCGCCGGTCCACCGTGCCGAAGCTCTCCCCGGACCGGTTGAAGCCGCGCGGCCTGAAGAAGTCGACGGTGGCCGACTTGATCCAGATGAAGTTCGCCGGGCTCTTCGAGATCGGGCCGTTCATCCCGAAGACGGCGAGCTGGATCCGCTGACCCGGCTTCACGTTCCGGCCGATCACCAGACGATTCGGCGCGTTGAAGCCGGTCACCACGGCGCCGCCGCGCTGCCCCAGCACCACGGGGAGCTGTCCGTCGACCCACACCTCGGCGTAGTCGTCGACGACCACCTCGAAGACCGCCGTCGACCCGGTCGGGTCGAAGCCGGCGATCCGTTCCGGGATCGTGAGCGTCGTGCGGTACCAGGCGAAGGAGACGCGGCCGTTGCCGCGCCGGGCGTCGAGCGTCGTCGGCTCGACCCGGTCCCAGGACGAGTCGTCGAAGCCGGAGCCGCCGGCCTTCGGCTCGATGTCGTACGTGCTGACCGGAGCGCCGGACGGCTTCAGGTCGGCGCCGACGCCCTTCGACTCGACGTCGACGATCTTCGCGTCGCGGTAGCGCCACGAGGCGGAGAGGAGCGAGGCCCCTTCCTTCGTGGCGAGATCGACGGTGGCGTCGGGCGGTCCGCCGAACGGCGAGCGCGCGCTCTGCGCGGCGAGGGGTGACCCACAGACAGCCGCTGCGGCGGCCACGGTTGCGAGGAGGAGTGCACTCCGTTTCATCTCAGCGCGCCTTCACGACGAAGTACGTGATGGAGCCGGGCACGTCGCGGAAGAGGTGCGGCGTCCCCTTCGGGATCACGATGACGTCGCCCTTGACGAGCGTCCTGACGTCGCCGCCCTGGAGCTGCTTGCCACGCACTTCCCCAGGGGCCACCGTGCGTCCGTCGGACAGCGTGCCGCCGGTGACGATCGTCGCGGTGCCGTCGAGCACGTAGAAGATGTCGGTGTCCCGCTCGTGGACCTCGACCTCGCCGGCGGCGTCACGCCGGCTCGCGTCCACCTTGTAGGTGTCGCCCGCGACGAGCGTTCCGCCCTTCGCGAACGCCGCCGACACGTCCTTCGAAGGGACGTGGGTCACGCCGGGCGCGACCGCCGCGACGAGCGCAATGAGAGAGAAGGGTGACATCGGGTCCTCCTGTTCCTTTCGTTGACACGCCTTCGATGCCGGCCGCAGCGCGGCGTTTCGGGAAACGCGCGGCGGCCATGCGGCATCGCAGCGTCGTTCGAATCGAACCTCGAAGGAGACCGAAGATGAAGAAGACACTGGCCCTCGCCGCGCTCACGACGCTCACGCTCGGCGCCGGCGCGCAGACCATCGATCGCAAGACACTCACTCCGGAGGGCGCGCGCCGCGTCGCGGCCGCTGCCGCCGCCGAGGCCCGGAAGGGGAACGAAGGCGGCGCCATCGCCATCGTCGACGACGGCGGCGCCCTGATCCTCCTCGAGCGGCTCGACGGCACCTTCGCCGCGGCGTCGAACGTCGCGCTGAAGAAGGCCCGCACCGCGGCCACGTTCCGGAAGGCCACGCGCGACCTCGAGAACGCCGTGAAGAACGGACGGATCTCGCTCCTCGCCGTGCCCGAGATGACGCCCCTGCAGGGCGGTGTGCCGATCGTGGTCGGCGGCCAGGTCGTGGGCGCCGTGGGTGTGAGCGGCGCCTCCAGCGCGCAGCGTGACGACGAGGTTGCGACCGCGGGCGCCAAGGGCGTCGACGCCCCCGCGTCCGCGGTCGAGCCGTCACCTCTCGACGCCTCCCGGGTGACGCTCGCCGGGGCGCGCGCCGCCGGGGCCGCCGCCGCAGCCGAAGCGAAGTCGAAGCAGACGACCGGCGCGGTCGCGGTGGCCGACGAGGGAGGTGCCCTCGTCTACCTCGAACGGTTCGACGGGACGTTTCCGGCCGCCCCGGCGGTCGCCGCGCGAAAGGCCCGCACCGCGGCCACGTTCAAGAAGTCGACCAGGGACTTCGAGGACGCCATCAAGGCCGGCCGCCTCTCGCTCGCCGGGATGGAGGACGAGATGACGCCGCTCCAGGGCGGCGTGCCGATCGTCTCGGGCGGGAGGATCCTCGGCGCGGTGGGTGTGACCGGCGCCGCCAGTCCGCAGCAGGACGAAGACCTCGCCAAGGCGGGCGCCGCCGTCTATCGCTGAGGGAATCGGCGGGCGCCCCGAGGACATTGACGAAGAGGAGGCCCGGTTGAGCCTACGCTCCGTCCCGAAGGTGATCCCGATGCTCGCGCTCTCGCTTCTCGCGTCTCCCGCCGCCCGCGCCGCTTCGGGCGCGGGGCCGGAGCGCGTCCCGGTCCTCGTCGAGCTGTTCACGTCGGAGGGCTGCTCCAGCTGCCCTCCGGCGGATGTCCTCCTCGCCCGCCTGCAGCGGACGCAGCCGGTCGACGGCGCGGAGATCGTCCCGCTGGAGCTCCACGTCGACTACTGGAACCACCTCGGCTGGCGGGACCCGTTCTCGGACGCCGCCTTCTCCGATCGCCAGAAGGCGTACGCCGGCCGCTTCGGGACCGGACGGATCTACACGCCGCAGCTCGTCGTGGACGGGGCGGCCGAGCAGGTCGGCGGGAACGAGCCCCGGGCGCGTCGCGCCATCGAGCTCGCGGGGCGGAGGCCGAAGGGTCGCCTGGAGCTCGCCGTGGAGCGGAGGGCTGGCGACGAAGTGAACGTGCGGGTGAGGATGTCCGGGCTCCCCGCGTTCACCGGCTCCGTCGACGTCCTCCTCGCGCTCGTGGAGGACGGTCTGACGAGCGACGTCACCCGGGGCGAGAACGAGGGGCGCCGGCTCCCTCACGCGGCCGTCGTGAGGCAGCTCGTCCCGGTGGGACGCCTGCGGGCTCCGGCCGGGACCCTCGACGAGACGCGCGTCCTGCGCCTGCCCGGCACGGCACCGCGTGGCGTCCGGCGGGTCATCGCCTTCGCTCAGGAATCGCCCGTCGGGCGGGTCCTTGCCGTGTCGTGGCTTCCCCTGTGACGGCTCGGGTTCCGGCCGGGTCGGATTGACATCCGCTCATCGGGCGAGCACGCTGAGCCCGCCCGTCGAGCCGCGCACGGCACGGGCGACGTCGAACGGAGCAGCGTGAGCGCGAGCGGCGAGTGCCCCAGCGAACGCCCAGGGAGCCGGCGGCCCCAGGACGAGCTGTCCCTCGGAGCCGTCGCTCAGCAGGCCGTCCTCGATTCCGTCCCGGCCAACCTCGCCCTTCTCGACGGCGACGGAGTCGTCGCGACCGTCAATACCGCCTGGATCCGTTTCGCCAGGGCCAACCACTACGCCGACTCGCGCCACGGCGTCGGGACGAGCTACCTGGCCGTCTGCGACAGGGCCAGCGGGCGAGACTCCGAAGGTGCGAAGGAGGCCGCCGCGGGCATCCGGGCCGTGCTCGCCGGCCAACGGGAGACGTTCGGCCTCGAGTATCCGTGTCATTCGCCCTCGGTGAGGCGCTGGTTCCGTCTCGTCGCGGCCGGGCTGGGCCGGAGCGGACCGCTCCGCGCGACGGTCATGCACATCGACGTGACCGAGCGGGTCGAGGCCGAGAACGCGCTCCGCGAGCGGGAAGCGTATCTCCACGCCCTCTTCCAGGCGTCGCTCGACGCCGTGGCGGTGATCGATGACGAGGGCGTGGTCCGGGACGCGAACCGCTCGGTCGAGGAGATCCTCGGCCTCCCCGTCGAGCAGGTCACCGGACGGCCTCTGGCGAGCTTCGTCCCGACCGTGGAGCGCCCGGAGCTCGGGCGGCTCGTGGAGGCGCTGCGCTCGACGGGCCGGCTGCGCGGGGTCCTGAAGCTGGACGCGGGCGGCCGCCAGGTCGACGCGGAGTTCGCCGCCGCCGCGTCGTTCCTTCCGGGCCGGCACCTCGTCGTGTTCCGGGACGTCACGGAGCGGCGCCGGCTCGAGACGCGCCTCCGCCAGGCCGAGGGGATGGAGACCGTGGGGCGCCTCGCGGGCGGGATCGCGCACGACTTCAACAACCTCCTCACGGTCATCAACGGCTACGCGGAGCTGGCGTGCGCGACGATCTCTCCGTCGGACCCGAACCGGACCGGCCTGGAGGAGATCCGGACCGCGGGGAGCAGGGCGGCCCATCTCGTCCAGCAGCTCCTGGGGTTCAGCCGGAAGCAGATGAGGGAGACCCGCCGACTCGACCTCGCCGCGCACCTGCGCCAGCTCGAGAAGGGTCTCCGGCGCGACCTGGGCCCGAGCGTCACCGTCGAGCTTCGTGGGGACGGATCGCCGGTGTGGGTCGAGGCCGACCCGGCGCAGGTCGACCAGATCGTCTCGAGCTTCGCGTCGAACGCGCGGGACGCCATGCCGGGGGGAGGGACGTTCCGCATGGACGTCCGACTCGAGGTGCTCGACGCAGCATCTGTACGCGGGCGGAGCGGGATGCAGCCCGGGTCCTGGGTCCACCTGACCGTGTCCGACACCGGCTGCGGCATCGGCCCGGAGGTGCTCCCTCACCTGTTCGAGCCGTTCTTCACGACGAAGGGGGTGGGGAAGGGCTCGGGACTCGGGCTCGCGACGGTCTGGGGGATCGTGCAGCAGAACGGCTGGTTCGTGGACGTGGAGAGCACACCCGGGCGCGGTACCACGTTCAACGTCTTCCTGCGCTCGAGCCCGACGGGAAGCCAGGCCCCACCGGGTCCGGAATGATGCAAGGTGAGGGGTGACGGCGCGATCACGACGAGTCTAGATTCGACGGGTCGGGGGTCAGAGATCGGGCCGTGAGAACAGCACCGGAGTTCCGCGTCTCTCGGGTGTGGACCCTGGGCGCCGTGGGCCTCGTGGTCCTGTGCGCCGGGTACGTCGCGATCGCGCTCCGGCTGGAACGGAACGAGGTCCGGGAGCGCTGGCGGGTCCGCCTGAACGCGATAGCCGACGATCGGAGCCGAGCCCTCGAATCGTGGGCCGGCGAGCAGGTCCGCGACGCGTGCGTCATCGCCTCCTTCCCTTCGGTCCGCCAGGCGCTCGGCGGCGATCCCGGTGCGGTCGCGCACGTGGGAGCCGTACTCGCCTCGACGGTGAAGGCCGGCTCCTACGCCGGGGCCCAGATCGCCGACGCGGCTGGCCGCGTCCTGGCCACGGTCGGGACGCCCCTGTCGGCCGGGACCGCGGGCGCGGCCGGCGCCGTCGAGCTGGTACCGGGGCCTGGACACATGCTCGCGATTGCGTCCTGCTCCGTCCCCGACGTCGGGAGCTCGACCTCCGGCTTCGTGGCGATCGGGAGCGACCCGACGGCCCACGTCTATCCTCTGCTCCGGCACGAAGCGACACCGACCGTTTCCGGTGAGTCATTGCTGGTGCGGCGCGACGGGGACTCGGTCCTCTATCTCAGTCCGCTCCGCCACCGCGGTGACCCTCCCGGCTCTCTCCACCTGTCGGCGCTCCCGGAGCGTGCCTCGGACTCGGCGCTCGCGGGCTCCGCTTCCCGGGCGAGCTTCGTCGACTACCGAGGTGTGCCTGTCCTGGCGGTGACGCGGCTCATCACGGGGACGAACTGGGGCCTCGTCGTCAAGGTCGACCTCTCCGAGGTCGACGCGGAGGCGGTCGCCAACGTCCGATGGTCCACCGCGCTCGTGGCAGTCCTGTACCTCGCGCTCGCCGGGCTCGCCTTCGGTGTCACGCGCGGCCAGCGCCTCCGGCTCCTCTCGGAGATCGCCCGAAACGACGCCCGGTACCGGGCGGTCACGGAGCAGGGGAACGACGGCGCCCTCTTCGTCAGGCCCGGGGACGGCCGGATCCTGGAGGCGAACCGCGCCGCCGAGAAGCTGTACGGCCGCACCCAGGAGGAGCTCCGGTCGATGACCGTGCTCGACCTTCGGCCCCCGGAGGAGCATTCCGCCGCGCGCGAGAACCTGGCCGCGGCGCACTCCGGGCTGGTCTTCCAGGCGACGCACCTCCGGAAGGACGGCTCGCCCATCCCCGTCGAGGTGAGCTCGCGCGGCATCGAGATCGAGGACCAGACCCTGTTCTTCAGCCAGGTGCGGGACGTGTCCAAGCGGAAGGCCGCCGAGGCGCGAATCCTGGCGTTGAACCGCCTCCTGAAGACGGTGCTCGCGGTGAACGAGCTGATCGTGAGGGAGGAGGACCCGGCCCGGCTCCTCGAGGCCACATGCCGGATCCTGGTCGAGAACGGCGGCTTCCTGATGGCGTGGTTTGGGGCTCCGGACCCCGCGACGGGGAGGGTCGTGGCGGTCGCCTCGGCGGGCCCCTTCGAGGGATACCTCGAGGCGGTCGAGATCACCCTGGACGGAACGTCCACGGGAGCCGGCCCGACGGGGCGAGCCATCCGCGACGGGGTCCGCGTCGTGGCCGACGACTGGGAGACCGACGCGAGCCTCGCCCCCTGGCTCGAAGCGGGCCGCCGCCGGGGGATCCGGTCGAGCATCTGCCTTCCCGTTCCGCTCGACGGTACCGACGGTGCCGAGAGTGTCCTCACGGTCTACTCGGAGCGCCCCCATGCCTTCGACGCGGAAAACGTCGCCCTCCTGGAGGGGCTCGCCGCCGATCTACGTTTCGCGCTCACGGCCCGGGACGTCCAGCGCCGTGAGGCCGACGCGCGACAGGCGCTGGAGCGAAGCGAGGAGCGCTACCGGTCGCTGGTCGAGGCGTCGCAGGACCTCGTCTGGTCGCTCGACCCGGAAGGCCGGGTCACGTTCGTCAACCAGGCAGCGCTGCCGATCCTGGGCTACGAGCCGCACGAGCTCAGGGGACGGGCCTTCGACGAGATCGCCGGTGCCGGGAACGGAGCGCCGGACGACGCGATGTTCCTGCGGCTCCTGGCCGCCGGCCGCGTCATCGACCACCCGAACCGCCTGCGCCACCGGAGCGGTGCCGACGTCTTCCTGCTCACCAGCGGCGTCGTCCGCCGGGACGCGGCCGGCGACGTGCTCGAGATCACGGGAACGTCGAAGGACGTCACCGAGCGAAGGAAGCTCGAGGAGCAGCTGCGGCAGGCGCAGAAGATGGAGGCCGTCGGCCAGCTGGCGGGCGGCGTCGCCCATGACTTCAACAACCTGCTCACGGCCATCTCCGGCTTCGGCATGCTGGCCCAGCGGTCCCTCTCCCCGACCGATCCGATCCGCAGCCACATCGACGAGGTGCTGGCGGCATCGGATCGGGCCGCGATCCTGACCCGCCAGCTCCTCACGTTCAGCCGGCGCCAGCCGGTCGAGGCGGAGCCTCTGGACCTGAGCCGCGTCGTGAGGGGCGTCGAGAAGATGCTCCGCCGCGTGATCGGCGAGAGCATCGAGCTGCTCACCCGTCTCGAGGACGGGCTCCCGGCGGTCAAGGCCGACCCCGGTCAGATCGAGCAGGTGCTGATGAACCTGCTCGTCAACGCCCGGGACGCCATGCCGCACGGAGGAGTCGTCACCGTGGAGACGCGGTCTCTGGCAGGACCCGGGGATGCCCGCGTCGCCCTCGAGGTGCGGGACACGGGCACGGGGATGGACGAGGGGACGCGCGCTCACCTGTTCGAGCCGTTCTTCACCACCAAGGAACGTGGCAAGGGAACCGGCCTCGGGCTCGCCACGGTCTACGGCATCGTGACCCAGTGCGGTGGCGAGATCGCGGTCGATACCGCGCCGGGTCAGGGCACCCGTTTCGTCCTGTCGTTCCCTGTGTCCCCCGAGACGCCTGCCGCGGCGTCTCAGTGGGAGGGGGCGGAGCCGGAAACGACGGGCAGCGGGACGATCCTCCTGGTCGAGGACGAGCCGGGCGTTCGCGAGCTGACCCGCCGGCTCCTCGCCGGCTTCGGCTATCAAGTCCTCGTGGCCCGGGACGGCAGCGAGGCGATCGACATGATCTCCGAGGCCGCCGGCACCGTGCGTCTCCTGATCTCCGACGTGGTGATGCCCGGCCTCTCCGGCCCGCAGCTGGCCCGTCAGCTCCTCCAGAGCCACCCCGACCTGAGGGTCCTCTTCATCTCGGGCTACGCCCGCGGCCAGAGCCCGCAGCTCCCCGTCCCTCCCGGCCACGTCTCGTTCCTGGCCAAGCCGTTCGGGATCCCCGCGCTCGCCCGCGCGGTGCGGGAGCTGATGGAGGCGCGCTGACCCTCAGACCGCGTCGACGATCCCGGCGATGACCGAGCGGACCGGCCCGTCCGTGGACCCGAGGATCTGCCGTGCGCCCGTCCCCTCGTCCATGACGAGGACCAGCTCGCCGACCCCGGCGCCGACGGTGTCGACGGCGACGAGGTAGTCCCCGGACGGCGCCCCGCCCGACGGCGTCTTCTCGACGACCAGCAGCTTCCGCCCCGCGTAGAACGGGTGCCGGATGGTCGAGGTGATCTCCCCGATCACGCGACCCAGGATCACGGCGTCCACCCGCCGGGGAGCCCATCGCCTGTCGAGCCCGGTACGTGGACCGCGTCCACGATCCCGAGGATCGCGTGGTCGACCGGCACGAACCACGGCGAGAGCGCCATCGCGGCCTCGCGGCCTCCCTCGTAGGCGACCAGCTCCCCCGGTCCCGCCATCCGCGTGGAGTCCGCGGCCACCACGACGCGGCCCTTGGGGCGCCCGGTCTTGTCGAGAGGCTGCACGAGGAGCATCGGCGTCGCCTCCAGGCCCGGCGTGACGACGCACGGCACCACGGTCCCGATGACACGACCCAGCAGCATCAGCCCGCCTCCCCGTCCAGCTCGACGAAGCGGCTCGCGGCGAACGCGGTTCCCTTGATGATCTCGTGCGCGTAGGTCTCGTGCGGCCGGGGCAGGATCTCCAGGACGAGGCCGCACCCGGGGCGAACCGCGCGGCTCGCGATCGCCTGCGCCTCCTCCAGGTCGTGCAGCTCGCCCCGGAAGACCGCCAGGCCTTTTCCCGAAAGCCCCTCGTCCGCGAGCCGCAGCTCGACCAGCTCCACGCCCGTCCCCTTCAGCACGCGCTCGGCCGCGAGGATGATCGACGACACGCTGTCCGTCTCGACGACGGCGAGAGGTGCGGGGCGCTCCGGCGCGCGCGCGCCGGCGATGGCCTCGGAGAGACGCGGGTGGACGTCGGCCAGGTAGACGTGATCGAGGACCGCGTTCCCGCCCCGCGCGAGCCCCTCCTCGAGCGCCTCCTCCACCGCGGCGGGAGTGCCGCCGAAGAGGGTGAGGAAGCGGCCCCGCGTGACCGTCCCCGCGCGGTAGAACGCCACCGGCGCCTTCTTCAGAAGCGCGTCGGTCGCCAGAGCGCCCGTCGCGATCGAGGAAAAGTCGAGGACGGCGAGGGCAGGGAAGGTCCGCATCAGGTGATCCGGAAGTGGTCGACGAGGACGCAGCGCCGCCAGCGCGAGAAGCTGCGCGGCCCGGTCAGGCCTTCGCCCGTCGGGCTCGCGATCGTGAACGAGCAGTGGCCCTCTCCGTCCAGCCCGAGCCCGGCCTGCGAGCGGCCGTTCTTGACGAAGATCGAGCAGTCGCACTCCTGGGCCATGCGCGAGAGGTTGTCGAGGTTCTTGGAGTGCATCACCGCGGTGTGGCGATTGCGGCCTTCGACCGCGACCGCGAGGTCGATGGCGGCGTCCGCGTTCGGCATGCGGCAGACGGGCATCACCGGCATCATCTGCTCGGTCCAGAGGAGGGGGTGGTCCTGGTCCACCTCGACGACCGCGAGGCGCACCGAGTCGGGCGCCGAGATCCCCATCTTCCCCAGGATGACGTTCGCGTTCTTGCCGATCAGGTCCTTGTTGACGTACGCGTGCTCCCTCGGCCCGTGCATCTTCGTGAAGACGACGGCCTCCAGCTCCTTCAGGCGGTGCTTCGGCACGATGACGGCCCCGCTCTGCCCCATCGCGAAGAGGAGCGGGTCGGCGATCCGCGCCACCGCGAGGACCTCCTTCTCGTCCGTGCAGATGATGTTGTTGTCCGTCGACGCGCCGAGCACGATGTCCCGGGCGGCCTTGGCGATGTCGGCCGACTCGTCGACGACGACCGGCGGGTTGCCGGGCCCCGCGCAGATGGCGCGCTTGCCGCTCGCCATGGCCGCCTTCACCACCACGCCGCCCCCGGTGACGACGAGCACCCGGATGCCCGGGTGCTTCATCAGCTCCTGGGCCGACTCGATCGACGGCGTCGAGACCCCGTTGACCACGTTCGGGGGACCACCCGCCCCCTCGATCGCCTTGTTGAGGAGGACGATCGTCTGGATCGAGCAGCTCTTCGCGAGCGGGTGGACGCTGAAGACCACGGAGTTCCCCGCCGCCAGCATCCCGATGGTGTTGCAGATGATCGTGGACGTGGGGTTGGTGCACGGCGTGATCGCCCCGATGACGCCGAACGGCGCTGGCTCCGTCAGGGTGAGGCCGTGGTCCCCGCTGATGGCGGCGGGATAGAGGTCCTCCAGCCCCGGCGTCTTGTCGGTGACGAGACGGTTCTTGACGACCTTGTCCTCGTAGCGGCCGAGACCCGTCTCCTCCCAGGCGGAGCGGGCCAGCGCCTCGCCGTTCTCGCGCATCGACCGCCGGATCGCCTCGAGGATGGCGGCGCGCACCTTGAGCGTGAGCGCGGCGAAGCGGGGCTGCGCGACGCGGGCCGCCTCCACCGCCTGGTCCACCGTCGCGAAGATCCCGGGCAGGGCGGGACCCGCCTGGGCGGTCGGTGGCGCCACCGGAGCTGGCGGAGCGGTCGGCTGGGGCGCCGGCGGCCGGTCGCCGGACCTCGAGAGGTCCGCCGCGATCCGGCGCGCGATCGCCTCGATCTCTTCGTCGTTCAGGCGGGCCACGGGCTACCCCCCGTTCTTGCGGTACTTCGTATGGCCCCCGACCTCCCAGCTATCGACGATCGCCATCACGACGGCGTCGACCGGCCGCTTGTCGGTGGATTGCGTCTGGCGGGCGGAGCTGCCCGAGGCGACGAGGACGATCTCGTCCGGACCCGCCCCGACCGCGTCCGCGGCCACGAGCGGCTGCCCGGTCTCCTTCCCTTCCTCGTCGAGCGGACGCACGAGGAGGAGCTTGAGCCCGGTGAGGCTCTCCTCCTTCCGCGTGGAGACGACGGTTCCGACGACCCTGGCGAGCTGCATCGGCGTGTACGGCCCCGGCCGGCGGCCGGGGCGTCCTTACTGCTGCTCCGCCGGGCCGGGCTTGCGCCCGAGCGGCAGGACCGCGTCGACGTTGGCGTGAGGGCGGGCGATGATGTGGACGGCGACCACGTCGCCGACGCGGCCGGCCGCGACCTGCGCCGCGTCGCAGGCGGCCTTCACCGCCGCCACGTCGCCGCGCACGATCACGGTGACGTAGCCGCCGCCGGTCTTCTCGTACGACACGAGCTCGACCTTGGCCGCCTTCACGGCGGCGTCGGCCGCCTCCACCATCGAGGGGAACGACCTCGTCTCGATCATCCCGAGTGCGTCCGTCATGACTCTCCCTTCCGCCGCGCCCCGTGGGGACGCCGGCGCATCACGAATGAATCAGTCAGTCCCGGCCCGAGCGCGCCGGGCGTCCGTTGAGCCCCGCGATCGCCTGCTCGGCGGCGCGGTAGCCGATGTCGATGTCCTTCTCGTCGCCGCCCAGGTAGAGGCGCCCGAAGCTGCCGAAGGCCCGCACCTCGAGGACGTTGATGTGGGCCGCCTTCTCCGCCTCGTTGGCCGCGATGGCCGCGTAGCCGGCCGGCGCGCACTCCATCACGTAGAGCGTCTCGCCGGGGACGATCAGGTCGCCGTGCCGGGTCCGGTTGATGAGCTGGGTGTGGTACGGCGAGATGTTGCGGATCACCTGGCTGGAGGTGATCTCCGGCTTGATCCGCTCCTCTTCCTTCAGTCCCAGGGCGTCCAGGATGGCGCGGCCCGCGGCCCGCACGTCGGCCTGCGAGTCGGAGTGGATCTCGAGCATGCCGTAGAGGCGCTCGATGATCATCATCCCCGGCTTGACGTCCGTCGCCTTCAGGGCGACGTCGGTCACCTTCATGATGTCCATCCCGGGCGCCACCTCGACGAAGAGGGACGCCTGCCCCGGCACGGGGAGGAAGCCCTGGGAGACGGTGCCGAGGAACGACGCGAACTGCGGCTGGAGGCTGTCGAGGAAGACGTAGCAGCGAAGCTCGGACACCTGGGTCACCCCTTCCTTCCGGCCGGCGCGTTCAACGCCTTGGCCTCTTCCAGGATCTTCACGCTGGCGCTCGCGCCGACGCGCGTCGCTCCCGCCCGGACCATCTTCACCACGTCGGCGTAGGTGCGAACGCCGCCCGAGGCCTTCACCCCGAGGCGCTTCGGCGCCACGGTGCGCGCCATCAGCGCGATGTCCTCGGCGGTCGCCCCGCCGGTGGAGAAGCCGGTGGACGTCTTCACGAAGTGGGCGCCGGCCTTCATGCTCAGCTCGCAGCCGCGGACCTTCTCCTCGTCGTTCAGGAGCGAGGTCTCGAGGATCACCTTGCAGAGGGCCCGGCCGTCGACGCACGCCTCCACGACGCCGCGGATGTCCTTCAGGACCAGCGCGTCCTGCTTCCCCTTGAGCGCCCCGACGTTGATCACCATGTCGATCTCGCGGGCTCCCTCGCGGATGGCGCGCCGCGCCTCGAGGAGCTTGATGTCCGGGGCCTGAGCGCCCAGCGGGAAGCCGACCACGGCGCAGACGCGCACGGCGGTGCCTTGCAGGAGCTTCCTGGCCTGCGCCACGAAGACCGGGTTGACGCAGACCGAGAAGAAGCCGAAGCGGCGGGCCTCGTCGCAAAGCTTGTCGATGTCGGCCGCCGTCGACTCCGGCTTCAGGAGCGTGTGGTCGATGAGCTTCACCAGCTCGTCCGGTCCGATCTGGCGTTCAGGCGCTGCCGCGGACCCCGCGGCAGCCACGCCGCCCAGGATCTGGCTGACGCGCTCGGCGATCCGCTTGACGTCCTCCGGGGAAAGGTCGGTCGACCCCTGTGCCATTCCAGAAGCTCCCTTCTCCACCTCGCGGATCATGCCGACGCGGCGCTGATGGCGCGGCTCGGTGCACGACGTCGAGAGGAAGACGTCGACGATCCGCTTCGCCGTCGCGACGTCCACGTGCCCGGCGCCGAGCGTCAGTACGTTCGCGTCGTTGTGCTCGCGGGCGTTCTTCGCGAGCGCCTCGGTGTTGCACGTGGCCGCCAGGACGCCGCGCACCTTGTTGGCCGCCATCGCCGAGCCGATCCCGGCGCCGTCCACCACGATGCCGAACCGCGCCCGGGAGGACGCGACGGCGCGGGCCACCGCCTGGGCGAACTTCGGGTAGTCGACCGCCTCCTTGCCGTGGGTCCCGAGGTCCTCCACGTGGTGGCCCAGGGACGCGACGTGCCCCTTCAGGGCCTCCTTGAGCTCGAATCCACCGTGGTCGGAGCCGACGGCGATCCGGAGAGGTGAAGGAACGGCGCTCATGACGGAAGAAGGGCGACTTTAGCAGAACGATACCGGGCCCCGGGGTGGTCCCCCGACCATCCCGGGCTCAGGCTCCATCCCGCTTCAGCGCACGGCCCAGGAGCCGGGCGAAGCCTCCGCGTCCACGGAGCGCGACGCGGTCCAGCCCGAGCCATCCCGCCAGGGTCCGGAGCTCCGCGGCCAGCGGACCCACCACGTCCGTCCCGGCGGGGATCCCCACCTCCACGTGCGCCCCGACGACGCGCAGCGCCCGCGCCGGGCGGTCGGCCTTCAGGTCGACGCGCGCCACCAGCCTGTCGCCGAGGAGGAACGGGAAGACGTACGTCCCCCAGCGGCGCTGCTCGTCGGGCACGAAGATCTCGAACCGGTACTCGAAGCCGAAGAGGCGCAGGGTGCGCCGCCGGAACCAGACGACCGGGTCGAACGGCGAGAGGAGGGCGGTCGCTTCGACCCGCGGGGGGAGCGCGCTGTCCGGCCACAGGTACGCGACCTCCCGCCAGCCCGCGACCCGAACGGGCCGGAGCGCGCCGCTTTCCAGCAGCTCCGCCAGCCGCGGCGTCGCCTCGCGGACCGGCATCCGGTAGTAGTCCGCGAGGTCGTTCGCCGTGGCGACGCCGTGCGCCTTCGCCGCCTTCAGGAGGAGCGCGCGCTGCGCCTCGTCCCGGCCGACACGCCGCGCCAGGTGCTCCGCCGGCACGACGCGCTCCGCCAGGTCGTAGACCCGTGTGAAGTCGGGCAGGCGGTCGGCGATCGCCAGGTGGCCCCGCCCGAAGTACGCCTCGAGCACGGCGCGCGGCACGCTCCGGAACCACGATCCGGGGATTCGCCTGGTCCCGCTCTCGGGGGCCGGAAGCTCCCCTGCCGCGATCGGACCGCGCTCCCGCACCAGCTCGAGGGCGCGCGCCGCGTACGCCGCCTCCTCCACCAGGAGGTCCTCGAAGCCGTACGGCCGCAAGCGGTGCTCGTCCATCCGGTGCCGGAGGAGCGGCCAGTCCTCGACCGGGACGATCGACGCCTCGTGCGCCCACCTCTCGGTGAAGAGACGGCGCCTGTAGACGACGTCGTGAAGCCGGCCGACGTCGTACGGGCCGAGCCGGGAGAAGACGACGTGGCGGTGGGCCGGCGCCACGACGTTGACGAAGTCGAGCTGGAGCAGCCCGAGGCGGCGGATCACCGCCTCGACGTGGCGCGCGGTGACCGGGCCCTTCGGGCGCGCGACGGCGAAGCCCTGCGCCGCGAGCGCGATCCGCCGCGCCTCGGGAAGGGAGAGCTCGGGAGCGCTCATCGGGCCGGCGATCTTGGCACGGTCGCGACGACCCGTCCGGTCGATCAGTCGCGCTTCGGGAAGGACCCGCGCGCCGCGTAGCGGACCACGGCGAGCTTCTTGCCTGGGTCCCCGCGCGGCTCGCGCCGCCGTGCGGCCCGGAGCGTTTGCCGGACCCATTCCGCGAACGACATCTGATGAGCGCGAGCGATGCGCTCGATGTCGCGGATCTCGGGTTCGTCCAGGAGGACCTGCAGCCGTCGACTCACCTGATGAGTATGGTCGGCTCAATCGAGGAGCCCACGCGACACCTCCAGCTCCCGCCACCGCGCGCGCTCCCTTCATCGACACCGGGAATCCCGTAACCGCCCATGGTCCGCCCCGACCCGGGACGGTCACTACGGGCGTTGGGAGGGCGCCGCCCCGTCGGGCTCCAGCGACCGAGCCTCGGCGAGGAGGCGCGTCGCCTCGGCGTCGTGGCCGAGGCGCTGCTCGAGACGGGCGAGCCAGACGAGCGGCTCCGCCAGCCGCGGCGCGCGCTTCCTCGCCAGCTCGAAGCTGCGGCGCGCGCCGACCAGGTCGCGCGCCTCGAGCTCGAGGCCTCCGAGGAGGAGGAGCGTGTGCGGCGTCACCTTGACCAGGTCCGCCCGCCGCAGGGCGGCGAGCGCGTCCGCGCGGCGCCCTTGCGAGAGGTAGAGAGCGGCGAGGTCGTGGAGCACGGTCGGCTCGGCGGGCTCGAGGTCCAGGGCCTTCTCGAACGTGCGCCGGGCCCGCGCCTCGTCCCCTGCCTTCATCGCCGCGACGCCCAGGTTCGCGAGGAGCGAGGTGCTGTCGGGAGAGAGACGCACCGCCAGCTCGAGACCCCGGAGCGCGGCCGCGGTCTCCCCCGCCTGGAGGGCCGCTACCGCCTGGTTCCCCAGCGCCACGGCCGCCAGCTCGGCATCGTCCAGGAGCCGCACGAGCTGGAGAGCTCCATCCCGCTCCACGTTGAAGTCGAAGACGCGGTAGCGGCCCCCTTCCGGCATGACGGCCACCACGTGCGAGCTGATCACCACGAAGTCGCCGGCCCGTTCGCTGGTCTTCTCGCGGCGCGCGATCGCCGCGACGAGCGGAACGCCGAGGAGCCGTCCCATCGAGATGAAGACGTTCGTGAACGCCACGCAGTTGCCCGCGCGCTTCTCGAACGCGGTCGCGGCGTCGAAGGTGGTACCGGCCTCGTAGCGGAAAAGGGGCGGGCCGTCCGCACCACCGGTCAGGGTCGCCTGGAGCACGAGCAGACGCTCCTTCGAGGAGCCGGGTGGCAGCTCGGCGACCGCCCGGCGCATCGCCTCCGACGGTGCCAGCGGGTTCACGGCCTCGGCCTCGTTCACGCCGCGCCGTGCCAGGAGCTGGCTCCAGCTCGTACGCGGCTGGCCCGAGGCGCATCCGGTCGAGAGGCTCGCGAAGGCGAGGGCGAGGGCGAACGCCGCCACCCATCCGCGGGACGTTCCCCTCCTGGCAGCGTGAAGTCGGCTCATGGCCTTCGCCGGTCTACGTCGACCCGACGGGAAAAGTTTGAGCCGGCCCGGCGGACGGGTCAAGGCGGGGAGGACGAAAGCGCCCGGCGAGCGGACCTCGCCGGGCGCGAGGGAGTCGAACGCGCTAGTCGAGCGCGACGGTCCACACCACCTTGCCCGCGCTGCTGATCGCGACCAGCGACCGCGAGACCGTGGGCGGCGTCGCCGTGCTCGTCGAGGCCGTCACCTTCGCGACGACCGCGAGAAGGCCGGTGGGCGTCGCCTTCAGATCGCCCGCCTCCCCGTCGGTGGCGAGGGTCCACGCGACCGAGCCCGAGGCGAGGTTCAGAGCGACGATCTCGGGAGAGACCGCGGAGGTGGTCGTGGTGGCCGCGATCCCCGCCACCGAGACGACCGCGAGACCGGAGATGATCTCGACCTCGCGGATGCCGGCGGGAGCCGTCCACGTCCAGGCGGTCGTGCCGGCCGGGCTGATCGCGGTGAGCGAGTGGGTCGCCGCGGCGGTGGTCGTGGCCGCCGTGCGCCTGGCCACGAGGGCCGTGCCGTCGGGCGCGACGGTGATCTGTCCGGCGCCGACGTGGTCGGGACCGCCGCCCGGTCCACCGGGACCGCCGGGTCCGCCCGGGCCGTGGCCGGCCTGGGCGAAGGCGGGTGTCGAGATCGCCAGCAGTGCGGCGGCGAGGGTGAGGGGGCGAAGGAGCTTCGTCATTTCTGGCCTCCGTTCCGGGTTGCCTCGAGGCCGCCCGGTCACGGAAGACAGGTCAAGACGCGTGCCAGAGGAAGGGGCTCGGTTTCCGGGCTGGCTGGGTCGGGACGACCCGAAAAGCCGGACCTCGGGGGCGCTGCCCGGGTCAGCACGCCCCTCTGGGCGTCAGTGACCGCCGCGCTTCGATGGCGGATTCCCGGCCGGGGGCTGGCCCGGAGGCCGCTGCCCCGGATCCCCCGGCATCGGTCCGCCCGAGGTCGGGCCGCCCGGCGTTCCGCGATCTCCGCCGGGACCGCCCGGCCCGCCGCGGCCATCCGGGCCGCCGGCGCCGGCCTCCCGACGTCCCCACGATTTCTCGCTCATCCCGCGGTCGCGCATCGGGGCCGGCATCGGCGGGGTCCGCGGCCCGAAGGTGCAGTACTCCGAGGCGCGCACCTTCACCGGCGGCATTCCCGTGGCCGTCGGGAGCACCTCCACCGTTCCCTCGAACACGGCGAGGAGCGTGACGCCGTCCTCCCCGACGTCGAGCCCGTAACGCGTCCCGCGCACGGCGAGGAGCGCGCCAGGAGCCGCGACGCGGCGTTCCACGGGTGGCCCCTCGGTCAGCGCGTCGAAGATCGCCTTCAGACGTCCCTTCTCCAGCACGAGGAGGACGCCAGGCTCGTCGCCCTGCAGGCGCGCGCGCGCCGACGACCCGAGCTCGAAGCGAGCGGCTCGCTCCGGGACGGCGATCACCGTGCGCGCCCAGAAGCCGGTCGTCACGACGTCCCCGCCCGCGGCCGGGTCGCCCGCGGTCACCTTGACCGCCTTCGACTCGTCCCCCGCGGGGAGCCGCATCACCTTGCTCTTCACCTCGTCGAACCGGTAGGCGAGCGGCGGGGCCGGAGTCTCCGACAGCAGCGCGGCGATCAACGTGACCAGGAGGGTCCGTCCCGTCATGCGTCCTCCCCCTCGGCCGCATCGGGCGAGGGCTCCGGGCCTCGACTCAACTTCCGCGCCAGCGTCTTCCGTTCGATTCCGAGGACGCGCGCGGCCTCCGACTTGTTCCCCCCCGCGTAGGCGAGGACCGCCATCACGTAGCGGCGCTCCGCTTCTTCCAGGGGCAGCGGTGCGGCTCCGGGGACGAGGTCCATGCTCGGCAGTGCCGCGGGCTCGGCGGCGCTCACGACGTCCGCCGGCGCCGCCTCGGCGCGGCCGAGCAGACGGGCCGCCGCCGCCTCGTCGGAGAGGCCGCCGGTGTCGATGAGGAGGCGCCTCACGACGTGCGCCAGCTCGCGCACGTTGCCCGGCCACGGATGCGCC